>NZ_JBHZCI010000029.1:0-107427 GCF_042755185.1 Streptomyces sp. NPDC059166
AAAATCTACACGCTCCCCCCCCCCGCGTCGCAGCTGTAAACCCTGGCCGGGCCTACCCCGTCGGGGCGGGGGGGGGGGGGGGGGGGGGGGCCCCGCCCACCGCGTCCTGACCGTCCAGTGACAGCACGCGCACCGAGGAGAGACCATGTCGGCCCCCACCCTGTCCACCGGGAAGGCGAGCGCACCGCCACCCGGGCACCACCAGCGCGCCACCGGGCCGGACTCCGGCCGTGAGGAGTTCGTGCGCGCCCTGCGCCGCAACATCTCTGCCCACGGCTTCCTGATCGGAGCGGTCCTCTGCTTCGCCTTCTTCTCCTGGTATCCGATGGTCAGGGAGTTCATCCTGGCCTTCCAGAAGACGGAGGACGGCGAGACCACCTGGGCCGGCTGGTCCAACCTGAGTTACGTCTTCAACGACCCGGCGTTCTGGCAGGCCTGGCGCAACACCCTGCTCTTCACGGTGCTGGCCCTCCTGCTGGGGTTCGCCGTCCCGTTCGTCGTCGCCGTCGTGCTCAACGAGTTCCGGCACGCGCAGGGATACCTGCGGCTGCTGGTCTACCTCCCCGTCATGCTGCCGCCGGTCGCCTCGGTGCTGCTCTTCAAGTACTTCTACGACCCCGGCTACGGGCTGTTCAACCGCATCCTGGAATTCCTCCATCTGCCCGCCCAGCAATGGCTCCAGGACCCGAGCACCTCCATGCTCTCCGTCGTCATCGCCTCGACGTGGATGAACATGGGCGGAGCCACACTCATCTACCTCGCCGCACTCCAGGGCATACCCGGCGAGCTCTACGAGGCGGCCGAGCTCGACGGCGCCGGACTGCTCCGGAAGATCTGGCACGTCACCATCCCGCAGACCAGGCTCATCCTGTCGCTGCTGCTGCTCATGCAGATCATCGCGACGATGCAGGTCTTCACCGAGCCCTTCCTGCTCACCAACGGCGCCGGCCCCGAGGGCTCCACCACGACCGTCGTCTACCTCATCTACCAGTACGCCTTCAACTTCAACAACTACGGCGGCGCGGCGGCACTCGGACTCGTCCTGCTGGTCGTGCTCGCGGGCTTCTCCGCCGTGTACGTACGCCTCAGCCGCAGCAGCGAAGACTAGGACGGGAGCACGACGATGGCATCCAACACGCTTGTCTCCCGGCGCGGCGCCGGCGGCAGGGCGGGCCGGCGCCGGGACATGGACCGGGGCCGCCAGCGGACCCTGATCTCACCGGCCCAGCTCGGCCGTCCGAAGGGAAGGGCGCTCTACTGGACCGTCTTCGCCCTGGTCGTGGCCGCGTTCACCCTGGCCTTCCTCGGCCCTCTCTACTGGATGGTCACCGGCGGCCTCAAGGCCACCCAGGAGGTCGTGCAGAGTCCGCCGACGTTCGTCCCCTCGTCGGTCCACACGGAGAACTACTCCCAGGCGTGGACCGTGATGGACCTGTCCAAGCTGCTCTTCAACACCCTCTACTACGCGTTCGGGGCGCTGGCCTTCCAACTGGTCCTCGACGTCGCAGCCGCCTACTCGCTGTCCAAGCTGCGGCCGGTCTTCGGCAAGGCCATCCTCGGCATGATGCTCGCCACCCTGATGATCCCGGCGACCGTCCTCGTCGTCCCGCAGTACCTCACCGTCCTCGACGTGCCGATCTTCGAGCGCAACCTGCTCAACTCGCCCTGGGCGATCTGGCTGCCCTCGGTGACCAACGCCTTCAACATCTTCCTGCTGAAGCGGTTCTTCGACTCCATCCCCGGCGAGCTCCTCGACGCCGCGGCCATCGACGGGGCCTCGCCCTCGCGCACCCTGCGCAGCATCGTCCTGCCGATCTCCCGGCCCATCCTCGGCGTCGTCTCCATCTTCGCGATCGTCGGGGTGTGGAAGGACTTCCTCTGGCCGATGCTCACCCTGCCCGACCCGGCCAAGCAGACCCTCAACGTGGGCATCTACTCGCTGTCCAACGGGGTGCCGCTGAACGTCCTCATCGCCGCGCTCACCATCGCGTCGCTCCCGACGCTGCTCATCTTCCTGCTCTTCCAGCGCAACATCATGAGCGGTCTCACCGCGGGCGGCCTCAAGGGCTGACGCCCCGCCGAACACCGTCTCCTCACCAGCACTCCGCCCCCGGCCCACCAACCGACGCCCCGTGTCCGGGCCGGGGGCGGAGTACCTCCTGCCCGAAAGGAACGTCACGTGGCAGCCATCCGTCCGACCGAGGCCACCGCACCGTGGTGGCGCGACGCCGCCATCTACCAGGTCTACGTACGCAGCTTCGCCGACGGCGACGGAGACGGCACCGGCGACCTCGCGGGAGTCCGAGCGCGACTGCCGTACCTCGTGGAACTCGGCGTGGACGCACTGTGGTTCACCCCCTGGTACCTCTCCCCGCTGGCCGACGGCGGCTACGACGTGGCCGACTACCGCACCATCGACCCGGCGTTCGGCAACCTCGCCGAGGCGGAGAAGCTCATCGCGGAGGCCCGCGACCTGGGCATCCGCACCATCATCGACATCGTTCCCAACCACGTGTCCGACCGGCACAGCTGGTTCAGGGCCGCCCTGGCCGCCGCTCCCGGCAGCCCCGAACGCGAGCTCTTCCACTTCCGGGAGGGGCGCGGTGAACACGGTGAGATCCCGCCCAACGACTGGGTCTCCGAATTCGGCGGCACCCCCTGGACCAGACTCGACGACGGGCAGTGGTACCTCCACCTCTTCGCCCCCGGGCAGCCCGACCTGAACTGGGCCCACCCGGCGGTCCGGCAGGAGCACGAGGACGTCCTGCGCTTCTGGTTCGACCGAGGCGTGGCCGGCGTACGGATCGACTCCGCCGCCCTGCTCGCCAAGGATCCGGCCCTGCCCGACTTCACCGAGGGCGTCGACCCCCACCCCTACGTCGACCGCGACGAACTCCACGACATCTACCGCTCCTGGCGCGCCATCGCCGACCGGTACGACGGCATCTTCGTCGGCGAGGTCTGGCTCCCGGACTCCGAGCGCTTCGCCCGCTACCTGCGCCCCGACGAACTGCACACCGCCTTCAACTTCACCTTCCTCGCCTGCCCCTGGGACCCGGCGCGTCTGCGCTCCTCCATCGACGACACCCTCGCCGAGCACGCCCCGGTCGGCGCGCCCGCCACCTGGGTGCTCTGCAACCACGACGTGACGCGCACCGTCACCCGCTACGGGCGCGAGGACACCGGCTTCGACTTCGCCGCGAAGGTCTTCGGCACCCCCACGGACCTGGAGCTGGGCACCCGCCGGGCCCGGGCCGCCGCGCTCCTCTCACTCGCGCTGCCGGGCGCGGTCTACCTGTACCAGGGCGAGGAGCTCGGCCTCCCCGAGGCGGACATCCCGCTCGACCGCATCGAGGACCCGATGCACCTGCGCTCGGGCGGCGTCGACCCCGGCCGGGACGGCTGCCGGGTACCCATGCCGTGGGCCGCCGAAGCGCCCCACGCCGGATTCGGATCCACCGCCGAGCCCTGGCTGCCGCAGCCGGAGGGCTGGGCGTCCTACGCCGCCGACGGACAGACCACCGATCCTGCCTCGATGCTCAGCCTCTACCGGCGGGCACTGGCGCTCAGGCGCACCGAACCCGGTTTCGCCGCGGCCCCGGGGGAGACGGCGGCCGGCCGGCTGGACTGGCTGCCGACCGAGCCCGGCGTCCTGGCGTTCGCACGCACCCACGGGCTGATCTGCGTCGTCAACCTCACGTCCGCCCCGGTGGAGCTCCCGGCCCACGAGACGGTCCTGCTGACCAGCACCCCGCTCGACGGCTCCGGCAGACTCCCCGCCGACGCCGCCGCCTGGCTGCGCGGGGAGGGATAGCGGGGCGGCGAGGGCTGCGGCATGGTGGTCCTATGGACGATCTCAACGCTCTCGCCGACGAGCACCTGTCCGCGGCCCGCGCCAGCGCGCACGGACGCAGCGCGCACCTGCTGCTGCGCCAGGAGCCACTGCGGCAGACGGTGATCGCGCTCACCGCGGGCTCGGCGCTCGACGAGCACAACGCGCCCCCCGCCGCATCGCTCCAGGTGCTCCGGGGCGCGGTCAGGATCACCGCAGGGTCCGGCGACGTGGAGCTCCCGGCGGGCGGTCTGCACCCCGTCCCCCAGGAGCGGCACGGGCTGCTGGCGCTGGAGGACGCGGTGGTGCTGCTCACGGCGGTCAACGACTGAGCGCACCTGGAGTACACCCGCGGGAACGAGGCATGAGAGAAAGGTAGGCGGCCGGGACGTCCGATCAGCGGTGACGACGCCCGGCCCGCTCGTCTGCCTCCCTCCTACGTCCCCGGAGACCCCGCGTGCCCAGCAGGCCCCCCACCCCCCTCGCGGACCGACCACCGCGCACGGGCGGGAACACCGCGACGGTCAGGCGATGGCGCACCGCTCTGCGCCGCACCCCCGTCTCGTTGTGGAACGACGACATCTCCGACTGGGCGGCGGCCCTCACCTACTACGCCATCCTCGCGCTCCTCCCGGCGCTCCTGGTGACCGTCTCCGTCATCGGTCTCGCTAATCCCGGCGCGACCAGCGCCCTGATCGCCGACATCACCGCCTTCGCCCCGGCCGAGTCGGGGGCCGCCCTGCGCAGGCCCCTGGAGGCGGCGACGCACGAGCGCACCGCGGTGTGGCTGCTCGTGGCCACGGGAAGTGTCAGCGCGGTCTGGTCCGCCTCCAGCTACCTGGCGGTCTTCCGGCGCGCGCTGCACGCCATGCACGACGTGAAGGACACCAGGCCCCCGCTGCGCCAGGCACCCATCATCGTGGCCTCCGCGATGGGTCTGCTCGTCCTGCTCATGGCCAGTGCGTTCGCCCTGGTGCTCACCGGGCCGCTGGCCCGGTGGCTCGGCCGCCGCCTCGGCCTCGAACAAGCCGGCGAGGCACTCTGGGCGGGGCTCAAATGGCCTGTGCTGCTCTGCCTGGTCGCCTGCCTCATCGTCGTCCTCTTCAACACCGGCCCGCGCTCGGCGCGCGGGGTGCGGCCCGGCCTGCCCGGGGGCGTGCTCGCGGCCTCGCTCTGGCTGATCGCCTCCGCCGGATTCGCGCTGTACGCGACGCACATCGGCAGCTACAGCCGGTTGTACGGCTCGCTCGCCGGGCTGGTCGTCTTCCTGATCTGGATCTGGTTCACCAACTTCGCGCTCCTGGCCGGAGCGCAGTTCAACGTGGAACTCGCACGTACCGGTGCGCGGCAGGACGGTGCACCTTCCTGAAGCCCTCCGGGGCCTTGTGGGAGCGCTCCCAACGGTGAAGGATGGGGCGATGACGAGCACTCCGTACGTGCGTCCCTACCGGCCCTCCGACGGCGAGGCTCTCGCGGACATCTGCGTCCGCACGGCTGACAACGGGGGCGACAGCACCCGTCTGTACCCGGATCCGGGCCTCATGCCCGCACTGTTCGCCGAGCCCTACGCCCACCTCGAGCCGGACCTCGCCTTCGTCCTCGACGACGGCTCGGGACAGCCGGTCGGCTATGTGCTGGGCACCGCCGACACCAGGCGGTTCGTCGAGCGGTTCCGCGAGGTCTGGATCCCCCGGGTGACCGACCGCTTCCCCGAACCCGACGGTGAGCCGGGCACCCTCACAGAGGCGATGACGGCACTCCTGTACCGCCCCGAACGCATGATCCTCCCGGAGCTGGACGGCCATCCCGCCCACCTGCACATCGACCTGCTGCCGCCGTGGCAGCGCAAGGGGTTCGGCCGTGAACTGATGGGAGCCTTCCTGGACGCGCTGAGGCAGAAGGGCGTCCCGGCCGTCCATCTCTCCATGCTCACCGCCAACACCCCGGCCAGGGCCTTCTACGACCGGCTCGGCTTCGAGGTGATCGACGTACCCGACCCGGGGCCGCTCACCTATCTCGGGCGTGTCACGACGGGTGTGGAACCGGCGGCGTGGGCAGGTAGTGGGGGGCGAGCCCGGGAGAGGGCCCGGGCCGCCGGCACGGAGGGGTGAGTGGAATGACCGACGAGAACGCCTGGAGCTTCGCGGACGACCGCGGGCAGTCGGCGGTGGCGGACCGCCCGCCGTCCCGGATACTCGCGTACGTCCAGGCGGGTGCCACGCTGTGGGACCACGGGATCCTCCCGGAGGGCGTCTTCGGCTCCGGACACGACGGAGCGGAGCCGGACCGGGCGAAGACGGGCGGACTTCCCCTCGGCAGGGTGGACTACCGGGGCGCGGGTGACGCTCTGGACGTGGACACGCTGTTACGAGGCGCCCCGGACCTGGTCGTCGCGGTCAGCTACGGACACGGCCAGGTCTACGGACTGGACCCGGACACCGCCAAGCACCTCGAGGAGCGCGTCCCGGTCGTCGTGATCGACGTCGGGCAGGCCCGTACGCTCGACCGGGTCACGGACCGGTTCAGCGAGCTCGCCGCCTCGCTCGGCGGTGCTCCGGCGGCAGGCGCGGCGGAGGAGCTGGGCAGCGCCCGCGAGCGCCTGCGCGCGGCCGCCGCGGGTGCCGGCCGCAGGGTGCTGGCGCTCTCACCCGCGAGCCCGGACCAGGCATACGTCGCACGCCCGCAGATGTGGCCCGAACTGCGGGTCCTCGCCGAACTGGGCGTCGAACTGGTGTCCCCTCCCGAGGGTCCCGGAGTCAACTGGGCCACCGTCGACTGGGCTGCCGCGTCCGCCCTCGGCCCGGACATCGTCCTGACCGACATCCGGTCCAACGCGTTCCCGCTCGACGCCGTCACCGATCCCGTCCGGGCGCGGACCGGGGGAGCTCCGCGCAGGGTGCCCTGGAACCCGGAGCCGTTGTGCAGTCCGCAGGCGCACGCGCGGTTCCTCGGGCAGGTGGCGCAGGCGCTGGAGGCATCGCGGGACGACTGACCCGCTGAGCCGAGCGGAGCACCCCGGAGCGGACGCAGGCGGTACCCGGGTCCTCCGCGCGAGCCTTCGGGCGCACCGGCCAGGCCTTCCGCGTCCGGCACCGGCATCGCCCTCGCGCGGGAGGACGGCTCCGTGCTCCGTACGGGCGGCGCGGATCGCGCGGTCCACGCCCGTCGGGGGCCCGTCGGGTCCGCGGAGACCCGTGACCCCTGGAGCAGCCGTGCGGCAGGACGAGCACCGTTCCTGAACCACCGACGCGACTGCCACGACAGCCCCGGCACCGCTCGGTGTTCATCCGAATGATCTCCCCGCCCCACATGGCGGTCCTCGCGATGCCGGGGCAGGGAACGAAGCGCCGTTCCGTCGCGACGAACGGCGGACGTGCCGGATCCCGTCACCTCACGCGGTGGGACGCGTGGGCCGGTACCGCTGGGCCACCGCCCCCGACCGGAACTCCTGGCGGTCCACGAGCTCGAGCCGGACGCGCTCGCCCAGCCCGGCCAGCAACGTCGGCCCGCGTCCGGCGAGGACCGGCTGGACGAGGAACTCGTACTCGTCGATCAATCCAAGATCTGCCAACGCCCGGGGGAGGGTCACGCCGCCCACCCACAGGCCGCCGCCCGGCTCCTGCTTGAGCCGCCGAACCGCTCGCCCCAGGTCGCCCCGCACCAGCTCGGCATTCCAGTCGGCCCCGCTCAGCGTGCCCGACACGACGTACTTCTTCGCCCGGTCGATGGCTTCGGCGAAGGGGATCTCCCACTCATCCATCCACGCGGGCCACACACCCGTGGCGGGCTTCCGCCACGCCGATTCCATCATCTCGTAGGTCACCCGGCCGAGCAGCAGCGCGTCGGCCCGCTCCATCTCAGCGGTCCAGTAGCGCATGGACTCCTCGTCCGGGGGGAGCCCTGCCTCGTGATGGCAGCAGCCGTCGAGCGTCACGTTGATCGAGTATCGAAGCGGTCTCATCCTGTCGCTCTCCCTTGGTGCGCGCCCCGCGTCCACCGGACCGTACACGGACTCCGCGCGCCACCGGGCGCGCCGGTCCGGGGCGTCGGCGACGCCGCTGACCGTCACACCCGGCCCGGGTGCCACACCGGGCGGCGCCCGGGGGAGAATCGGGCGCAGCGCTTCCGTGACCGCCGTGCCCCGGCACTCCGCCCGCTCTCCAGGAGACCGCTCTCATGTCCGACAGCCCTGCCCTGCTGGTCATCGGCGAATGTGTGGCCGACGTCGTCCGGCTGCCGGGTGAACCGGACCGGACCCATCCGGGGGGCAGTCCCGCCAACGTCGCGTACGGCCTGGCGAGACTGGGGCGCGACACCACGCTGCTCACCCAGCTCGGGCAGGACCCCGACGGGCGGCTGATCGAGGATCACCTCACATCGGCGGGTGTCCGGGTGCTCACCGACGGACGCAGTGGCCGTACCCCGTCCGCCACCGTCGCACTCGACGCCGCCGGCCGGGCCACCTACACCTTCGACATCGACTGGACGCTGGGACCGGTGGAGCCCTGCGCGCGGGCCGGGCACGTCCACACCGGTTCGGTCGCCACCGCCGTGGGACCCGGGGCGGACTCGGTCCTGGACCTGGTCCGCGGCCTCCGGGCACACGCCACCGTCAGCTACGACCCCAACGTGCGGCCGGCCCTGATGGGGGACCGGGCGAGCGCCGTCGGCCGGGCGGAGGACTTCGTCGCGCTCAGCGACGTCGTCAAGGCCAGCGACGAGGACCTGCGGTGGCTGTACCCGGACGACGCGCCCGAGGCGGTGGCCGGACGATGGCTGGGTTCCGGGCCCGCCGCCGTCCTGGTCACCCGGGGCGAGCGAGGCGCCGTCGCCCTCCTGCCCGGTGGATCCGTGAGCATCCCCGCGGCGGCCGTGGCCGTCACCGACACCGTGGGCGCGGGCGACGCCTTCATGTCCGGCACCCTGCACGCTCTGGCAGAGCGAGGACTCCTCGGGGGCCCGTCCGCGCGCGCACGGCTCCACGAACTGGACCATGTGGTCCTGGGCGAAGTGCTGCGCCACGCGGTCGCCTCGGCCTCCGTGACCGTGACACGTGCGGGCGCCCTCCCGCCCGACGCGAAGGAGCTGGCCGCCGCCCTGATCAGCGCGCCGTCTCCCGAGCGGTAGCCGGCCAGGGGGTGTCTTCGTCCCCACCGCGGTCGTTGATTCCGATATGACCGTGACCCTTGCCGATACCTCCCCTCCCTCGACCACCGAACAGCTCACCTGCGTCCTCCTCGGTCCGGATCACCGCCGCGAACACGGTTTCTGGCGGCGGCTGATCAGCACAGAACCGTTCCGCCGCCCGCCCGGCGGGACCCCCGAGGAGAGACTCGGACTCGCCTACGAGCGGCTCCGGATCCTCAACCGCTCGCTCGACAGCGGGGCGCGACTCGCCTCCGACCCCCGGGCGCTCGCCGCTCTGCACGCCTGGCTCGGCCCGGTCGATCCAGCGCTGGCGACCGTCGCCGGGATCCACTACAACCTCTTCCTCGGCAGCCTCCTCGACCACGACCCGGTCGGCCGCCGCGATCTGTCGGACTACCTGTCGATGCGTCATATCGGCACCTACCTCTGTACCGAGGTGGCGCACGGCAACAACGCCGCCGCGATGGAGACGACGGCGACGTACGACCGTGAACGGGACGGATTCGTCCTGCACACGCCGAACGCGGGTGCGCAGAAGTTCATGCCCAACACCAGTCCTGCGGGCGGCGCCAAGTCCGGGCTGGTCGCCGCGCGGCTGGTCGCCGACGGAGCGGATCACGGGGTACGCCTCTTCCTGGTGCCGCTCAACGACGGGGTACAGGCGCTCCCCGGGGTCCGGGTACGGCGGCTGCCTGCCCGTATGGGCAGTCCCGTGGACCACTGCCTGACCTCGTTCGACCGGCTGTTCGTGCCCCGCGACGCCCTCCTGGAGTCCGGTGAGGAGGCAGCGGGACAGGGGGACTTCCGTACCGGTCCGGGCGACCGGAGGCGGCGCTTCCTCGCCTCGATCGGCCGGGTCACACCGGGGCGGATCGCCATGAGCGCCTGCGCGGCGGGCTCGGCCCGGGCCGCACTGGCCGTCGCCGTACGGTACGGCGGCCACCGGATGATCTCCGGCAGCCGTGGCATGCCCCCGGTTCCGGTGAACACGCACCGTACCCACCACGGTCCGCTCGCGTCGGCCATGGCCACGGTCTTCGCCATGACCCTGCTCTCCCGGACGGCGATGGAGCGCTGGGACTCCTGTACGGACGAGGACGGCCGGACGGAGGCGGGGCGGCTCGTCGACGTGGCGAAGGCGTGGATCACCTGGCGGGCGCGCGAGGTCATCGTCGAGAGCCGCGAACGCTGCGGGGCGCAGGCGCTGCTGGAGAACAACGGCATGACCGAACTCGTCACCGGGGTGGAGGGAGCCATCACCGCGGAGGGCGACAACATCGCCCTGTACGCGAAGGCCGCCGCCGACATGCTCCTGGCCCCGGAGCCGGGCGGCCCCCGCGATCCGGTCCCCGCCCGGCCGGGCGCCCTCGCCGAGCCCGCATTCCTGGACGGACTGCTCGCGGCCCTCCAGCACATCTGGTTCGCCCGCGCCGGCGAACGCGCGCTCGGGGCGTCCGGCTCCGACCCCCTGGGGCAGTGGAACGCCGCCTCGGGCGCGGCTGTGCGCGGTGTGGAGGCGTACGCCTACCACCAGGCGTTCCGGGCCTGTGACGAGGCTCGTGCCGCGCTGCCCCACGGATTCGCCAGGGACCGGCTCGGTGAGCTGGAGCGGCTGTTCGCGATCGAGTGGGTGTCCCGCAACAGCGGCGATCTCCTGGCCGCCGGTTTCCTGACGGCCGGGCAGGTGGACGAGTTGCCGGGGGAAGCCGAGGAACTGATCGCGGCGGTAGCCGCCCACGCCCCCGAACTGGCGGCCTCCTTTGCTCTGCCCGGGGAACTGCTCGCCGACTGGCCGATCGCCGGGCCCGGCTACGCGGACGCCTACGACGATCCGTCGGCACCCTGGAACGAGCCGCGTGGGAGCGCCCGTTGAACCCCCGGCGCGCCGGACTGACGGCGTGTGCGGGGGAGAGGCTGGAGATCCTCGGGCTGCGCGTGGTCCTCCTGGCCTACTGGGGCACGGTGTCCCTGCTGGCCCGTCGCGGTGGTCGCCCGGGTCGCGGCCACGGCGAATCGGTTCGTCTCCCGCGCTGAGGAGAGGTGGGCCGGTGCGGTGTCCCGGGGCCCCGGCGCACCCGCCCACCGGCTGGATTCCGGGTGCCAAGGTGCGTGATAGCTTGCAGAAGCCAGTCACACTCCGTCGGGAGTCAGGGAATCCGGTGTGAATCCGGAGCTGACGCGCAGCGGTGAGGGGGACGGGCGGAGCCAAGGCCACTGGGGCACTCTCGGGTGCAATGGGAAGGCGCTCCGTCCGGACGACCCCGAGTCCGAAGACCTGCTGGCACCCGCTTCCTCACCGGGAGCGTACGCCGTAGCGGGCTCCGCGCATGAGCCCCGGACGCAGAGGGACCCTGTGCCGCACATAGCCATGACCGTACGCCGAACATCCGTGCTCATCACCGGACTTGCCCTGCTGGCCGCGTGTGGCGGGGGAGGCGGGGCGTCGGACGGTGCCGCGCGCACGCCCTCCGCCGCGGGCTTCCCCGTCACCCTGGAGAACTGCGGCCGCACGGTGACCGTCGACCAGCCGCCACGCCGCGCGGTCTCCCTCGACCAGGGATCGACCGAGATCCTGCTGTCCCTGGGACTCGCCGACCGGATCGCCGGAACCGCGACCTGGACGGATCCGGTGATGAAGGGCCTGGAGAAGGACGAGGCCGCGGTGGACCGGATCGCCGAGAACCGGCCCTCCTACGAACGGGTCCTGGACGAGGAACCCGACTTCGTCACCGCTTCCTTCGAGTCCACGCTGGGCAAGGGCGGTGTGGCCTCCCGCGCACAGTTCGACGAGCTGGGCGTGCCGTCGTACCTGTCACCGGCCGACTGCTCGGGCAAGGACAACAGCGGAGGCGGGGACGGCGCCCGGACCGAGCCACTGACGATGGACGCGGTCTACGGCGAAGTGCGGGACCTGGCAGCCGTGTTCGGGGTGCCCGAGCGCGGGGAGAAGCTGGTGGCGGATCTGCGGGCCCGGATCGCGAAGGCGACCGCGGGCATCAAGGCGTCGGACACCACCCTCCTCTACTGGTTCGCGAACGCCGAGGCTCCCTACATGGCCGGATGCTGCGGGGCACCCGGCGTGATCACCGGGGAACTCGGCGCGAGGAACGTCCTCCACGACACGCACGAGGAATGGCCGCAGGTCAGCTGGGAGACGGTCGCGGACCGCAACCCCGACGTCCTGGTGATCGGCGATCTGACACGGCGGTCGCAGACCGCCGAGAGCGCCGCGAAGAAGATCGAGTTCCTCGAGAACGATCCCGTGACCCGCACCATGGACGCCGTCCGCCACAAGAGGTACGTCCTGCTGAGCGGCCAGGCGATGAACCCGACGATCCGGACCGTGGAGGGTGTCGAGCGCGTCGCGGCCGGACTGCGGTCGTTCGGGCTCGCCAGGTGACCGGGAACGGACACGTTCCGGACGGGCAGGCGCCGGACCGCCCGGTGCGCACGCGTCCGGTCGAGGGCCCGGCGGGGCCCGTGCGCCGGGTGGTCCACGGCAGGCGCACCGGGGCGCCGCCCGGGTACGGGACGACCGGCGCAGCCGCCGACACGCCGACGTCCCCGGTGCGCCGGGGCCTGCTGTGGGCGACCGGACCGGTCGTCCTCGTCCTGTCCGTCGCGGTCGCCGTCACCATCGGCCCCGCCCGGATCTCCGTCCCGGACGTCTGGTCGGTGGTGTCCTCGCACCTCGGCATCGGCGACGCACGACTGACCCCGATCCGGGACGGCATCGTATGGAACCTCCGCATGCCCAGGACCCTGCTGGCCGCGGTGTGCGGAGCGGGACTCGCGGTGTGCGGCGCGGTGATGCAGTCCCTGCTGCGCAACCCGCTCGCCGACCCCTTCGTCCTCGGTGTCTCCTCGGGAGCCTCGACCGGGGCCGTCGTGGTGGTGGTCCTCGGCGCAGGCGGGGGAGCGGTCTCCGTCCCGGGCGGCGCCTTCGCCGGCGCGCTGGGCGCGTTCGCGCTCGTCCTGATGCTCAGCCACACGCTCGGAGGATCCACCGACCGGGTCGTCCTCTCCGGGGTCGCGGTCATGCAGCTCTTCTCCGCACTCACCTCGTTCGTCGTGATGACGGCCGCCGACGCCGAGCAGACACGGGGCGTGCTCTTCTGGCTGCTCGGCTCCCTGAGCGGCGCGGGCTGGAGCGACGTGAGGATCTGCGCCGCCGTGCTGGCGGTGGCGCTGGCGGTCTGTCTCGGTCACGCCCGCACGCTCGACGCCTTCGCGTTCGGCCAGGACGCGGCGGCGGCCCTCGGCGTGCGGGTCGGGCGCACCAGGACCGTGCTGCTCTGCACCACGGCGCTCCTGACGGCCGCCCTGGTCAGCTCCGCCGGTGCCATCGGATTCGTCGGCCTGGTGCTGCCGCACGCGGCCCGGGCGCTGGCAGGTGCCGGGCACCGCAGGCTGCTGCCGGTGACCGCTCTCTCCGGGGCCGTGTTCATGGTCTGGGCCGACACCCTGGCCAGGACCGTCCTCGTACCGCAGGAGGTGCCGGTCGGTGTGGTCACCTCGCTCGTCGGCGTGCCGGTCTTCGTCCTGATCCTCCACCGCACACGGAGGGGCGTATGAAGGCGCCGCCGCCCGGGGCGGGCGGCCCGGGCGACGGGCTGCGTGCCGTGAGCGTCAGCCGGGAGGCCGGAGGGAGACTCCTGCTGGACGGGGTCAGCGTGGCGCCGGCCCCCGGCACCACGCTCGGGCTCCTGGGCCCGAACGGCTCCGGCAAGACCACGCTGCTGCGCGTGATGGCCGGTGTGCTCGCCCCCGGTGCGGGGACGGTCAGCCTGGACGGCCGGACGCTCGCCGAGACGGGCCGCCGCGACGTCGCCCGCCGCGTGGCCGTGGTGGAGCAGCAGGCGGACACCCAGGTGGACCTGACGGTGCGGGACGTCGTGAGGCTCGGCCGGATCCCCCACCGGCGCGTCTGGAGCGCGCCCGGTCCCGAGGACGAGACGGCGGTGCGCGAGGCGCTGGAACGCACCGCGCTCACCGATCACGCCGCCCGGTCCTGGCGCACCCTCTCGGGCGGCGAGCGTCAGCGCGTCCACATCGCGCGGGCTCTGGCCCAACGGCCCTGCGAACTCCTGCTGGACGAACCCACGAACCACCTGGACATCCAGCACCAGCTGGAGCTGCTGTCCCTCGTCGCCGCCCTGCCCGTCACCGCGGTGGTGGCGCTGCACGACCTCAACCTGGCCGCGATGTTCTGCGACCGGATCACCGTGCTCAAGGAAGGGCGGGTGGTGGCCGGCGGCACGCCCTCGGAGGTCATCACCGAGGAGCTCATCGCCGAGGTCTACCGGGTGCGCGCGGTGGTGACGCCGGACGGGCCCGACGGCCGGCCGTCCGTACGGTTCCTGCCGGGCTGACCGCGGGGCCGGTGCCCCGGCGGCGCCGGACGGACGAGAGGGCGGGCCCGTGAACGACCGGGTCCGCCCCTCGCTTCTGTCACGCGGCCTTCCGCCGCTGTCCGAGGGGGTCAGCGACGACGTCCCTGGCCGAACTCGCCGCCCATGTCCTTGTCGCTGCCCGTTTCCTTGCCGTCCGCGTAGTCGATCTTCTCCTTGCGGAGTTCGGCGGAGACTTCCTTCTGCTCGGTGACCTTGCTGGTTTCGAGACGGACCCGTTCCACCGGGACGGCCTCCTTGCGGACGGTGGCTCGTTCGGCGTGCAGGGTGACTTCGACGTCCTGCTCACCGAGCTGGCCCTTGGTGGCTGCTCCCTTCTCGCCCGGCTGCAGAGGCTCGCGCACCACGCGCACCTCCTCGTGCGACACCGGCACCGTGCGCGTGACGTTCTCCGTCACGACGTACTTGTGCAGGCGTGCCGTGCCGCTCTCGTACTCCTCGGTTCCGACCTGGAGCTGCTCCTCGGACCGGATCATCTCCTCGCGGCCACCGGCGCCCGTCGCGGACCGCTCGGCCCCGGCTCCGGCGAGCGGGCGCGACGTGGACGAGGCGTCCATGTCGCGGTGCCTGCCGGTTCCGGCTGCCGCGCCCGCCGTGGTGCCCGCGGTGCCCGCGCCCGCCGTGGTCCCGGCCGCGCCCATGCCGGCCTTGGTGCCGGTGGGCTTCGCCTGGCCGGTGGTACGGCCCGTGCCCGCGGCTCCGGCCGCTCCGGCCGCGCCCGCGGCGCCCATGGCAGCGGTTCCGGTCCCGGAGGTCGTGCGCGCGTCGCCTCCGGAGCCCGCGGCTCCCTTCCGGGTCACCCCGTAGTGCCGGTAGAGCTCCTCCTCCTCCGACACGGAGAGGTGCGCGTCCGCATCCACCCGAGGCGCTTCCTTGACGCTGTCCTTCGTGTGCGAGACGTGCAGGTCGGAGCCCACACGGCGAGCCCCGGCAAGCGGTACGAAGCTCTCCTTCATCCCGAACATGCCGGTCTTGACCGTGATCCAGTCGGGCTTGCCGGTGTCGTCGTCGACGTACACCCGGCCAACCGCTCCGACCTTCTCACCGTCGCTGTCGTAGACGGTCAGACCGTCGAGTTCTCCGGAATCCGTGAAACCGTCAGCGGCTCCCATGGCCGATTCCTCCTCGCCCGGGCGCGTCCTGTGGGTGGGTCCAGCAGGGGAGGCGCGTCCGGATTCCATCGCGCCTCACCCGCTTGGACGCTGCAACTTCCCGGCCCGCACGGTGAGCGGCCCCGGACACCGGGGAGGGGCGGTGGCCCCGCTCCAGGCCCTGATCCGCCCGCCTGCCGCATTAGGCCATTCGGGTGAGAGGCCAGGTGCCGGCGCGCGGGGCCCGGGCGGCGGCCGGCCCGTATGATCAACGGGCTGCCGAAGCGGTCGGCAGGCCTGTCACGGGGGTGCGTCATCGGTATCGCGGGTATCTCGCCGCTCCGCCCGCGCGGCGAACTGCTGTCCCGCGAGGAGGACGGCGCGTCGCTGCACCATCTGGTCTGGCGACTGGGGCCGGGCTGGCGTGTGTGCAGCAGCGCGGTGCTCGGCGGCGGGATCGGAGCACGGGAGTGGATCCTGAACGCCCAGGTGCCGGGCGGGTACCCACGGCTCGATCCCGACCGGCACCTCGCGGAGATCGCCGCGGCGGAGGCGCTCGAAGGCCCGGGAGCCGGTCTGATGACCGCGGCGGACGTCACCGCGTTCGCCGTCGCCGACGACGAGGGCGCCACGGCGACGGTCACCAGCGGCCTCGGTGTACGCGGATGGGCCGCCACCCCGGACGAGGGTGCCGACGCCGCACTGCCGCCGGGCACCGTCAACATCGTCGTCGTCCTTCCGGTGCCGCTGGCCGACGCCGCTCTGGTCAACGCGGTGGCCACAGCAACGGAGGCCAAGGTCCAGGCCCTCCTGGACGCCGGTACGGACTGCTCCGGCACACCGACCGACGCGGTCTGCGTGGCGGCGCCCGACCCGGCCGGGCTTCCCGGAGAACTGTTCGCCGGGCCGCGTTCGCGCTGGGGGGCGAGACTCGCCCGGGCCGTGCACCGTGCCGTCCTGGAGAGCGCGCTGCGGCACCCTTGAGACCCCGGCTCCGGTCCGTGACCCGCCCCCGCGACGAAGGGAACCCCATGACCGCCGCAGATTCCGCCCGAACCGCCCCAGGCGCGCCGGCCGTCGCCGTGCTCGGCACCGGGATCATGGGTTCGGGCATGGCCCGCAGCATGCTCAGGGCAGGCATTCCGGTCAGGGTCTGGAACCGCACACGGTCCCGGGCCGAACCGCTCCGGGCCGACGGCGCCACCGTGACGGACACGGCTGAGGAGGCTGTGCGCGGGGCCGATGTCGTCCTCACCGCGCTCAACGACGGCCCGTCGGTCGCGCAGACCCTCAAGGACGCCGCTCCCGGTCTGCGGCCGGGTCAGGTCTGGCTGCAGAGCTCCACGGTCGGAACCGACGCCACGACGGACCTCGCCCACCGGGCCGGGGAACTTGGGCTCGTCTACCTCGACGCACCGGTCTCCGGTACCAGGCAGCCTGCCGAGCAGGGCACCCTCACCGTGTTCGTCTCCGGTCCCTCCACCGCCAGGACCAGCGTTCTGCCTGTGCTGGACGCCATCGGGCAGCGGACCCTCTGGGTCGGCGAGGAACCCGGGGCGGCCACCCGGCTGAAGCTCGTCGCCAACACCTGGGTGATCAACATGGTCAACGCGGTCGCGGAGTGCCTCAACCTCGCCGAGGGGCTGGGCCTCGACCCGAGGCTCTTCCTCGACGCGATGAAGGGCGGCCCGCTGGACACGCCCTACCTCCAGGGCAAGTCCGCCGCGGTCCTCTCCGGTGATCTCAGCCCCAGCTTCGCTCTCAGCACGGCGCTCAAGGACACCGGCCTGATCCTCGAGGCCGCCGAGGCGGCCGGAGTGAAGCTCGACCTGGTGGAAGCCTCCGCCGAGCGGTTCACCCGGGCCGAGGCCGCAGGCCACGGCGACGAGGACATGATCGCCACCTACCACGCCGGGCGCCGTGCGTGAGCGGTGTTGTGGGTGAACGGAGCCGTGCGTGCCGCCGTCGTGCGTGAGCGCCCGCCGTGGCGGGACGCCGCCCGGGTGGAGGGCCGTGGCGCCTGAAGGTCAGACCACCGTCACGGCGTGTCGCACCACCGCGTCGAAGAGATAGCCCTGCGTGTTGTGTGCGGTGGCGGCGGGCTGCACACGGCCCGACCGGTCCGTCGCCCTCGCGAGCAGCACGGTGGGGCCCGTCGCACGCGGCACCCAGTCGGCGGCCCACCGGACCCAGCTCCCCGCCCGAGGCTCGTCCCGCAGGCGAGCGGGGCGCCACCGGCCGCCGCCGTCCGTGCTGATCTCGACCGACCGCACGGGCGTGCCGCCCGACCAGCTCCGGCCGGTGAGCCGGTGCTCGCGTCCGACGGCGAACGAGGCCCCGGGCGCGAGCTCGAACGCGCTCTTGAGTGTCTGCCGGGTCAGGGGCGCACTGCCCTCCGGCGGGTGCCCAGGTCCGAACAGCCGGTACAGGCCCGTGTTCCAGGGGCTCAGCAGCGGCTGTTCGCTCACCTCGATGTCGCCCACCCACTTGATGTTCGCGATGCCCACCCAGGACGGCACGATCAGCCGTACCGGCGCGCCGTGGTCCGGCGGTAGCGGCTCGCCGTTCATCTCGTAGGCGAGGAGCACGTCGTCCATCGCCTTCGACACCGGCAGGGGCCTGCGCACGCGGCCCAGGTTCACACCGTCGCCGGCCACCTCCGCGTCCAGGCCGCGGGGGAGCACGTCCACCGCGTGCCGGCCGATCCCGGCGCGCCGCAGCACCTCCGCGAGGCGCACGCCGCGCCAGCGCGCCGTCCCGATCGCGCCGAGGGTCCAGGCCGTCCCGCTGACCTGCTGACCCTGCTGCGACGTGAAGAAGCTGCGGCCGTTGCCCGCGCACTCGACGAACGCCGTCCGGGTGACCGACGGCAGCGCGCGCAGTGCGTCGTAGGAGAAGTCGACCGGTCCGCCGCGCAACCCGTTGCCCCAGACCGTCAGCGTCCACCGCGCCGCGTCCACCGAGGGGGTCGCCGTGTGGTTGCGCACGAAGAAGCGGTCGACAGGCGTGAGCAGGCCCGTGTCGCGCAGCGCCTCGAAGTTCGTCTCGGCGTTGGTCCCGCGCAACGTGAAGAACTCCGGCGGCAGAGGCTTCACGACCCCGGGCAGCCCCGGCTGCGACGCCGCGGCGGGGGCCGCTGCGGCCGCCACCCAAGGGGTGGCCACGGAGGCCGCCGCGACCAGCTTCAGCAGATCACGCCGGTGCGTCCCCGCCGACACGGCGCGGCCCCGCGCCCATTGGCGCAACCGGAGACGGTCGTACGCGGCTTCGGACGGAGGTGCGGACGTCATGGGCGCTCCGTGGGAGGGGTGGGCGGCACGGCGGGACCGGACCCGGTCGCCGGGTCCGGTGGCCTTCCGTACCGGACCGTAGGGCCTGCCCGCGCCTGCCGGAAGCTGCCCGCCCGTCTCGCCACGAACCCGCAATGCCGCCGCAACACCCGTGTGCCGGGCCCCACGACGTGGGGCCCGGCACACGGCCGCCGTGACTCAGTCCTGGGCGAGCATCCCGCTCCGCAGCTTGCCGAGGATGCGGCTGAGCAGCCGGGACACGTGCATCTGGGAGATGCCGAGTTCCTCGCCGATCTGAGCCTGCGTCATCTCCTGGCCGAAACGCATGTCGATGATGCGACGCTCCCGGCTGTCGAGGTCACCGAGGAGCGGGGCGAGTGCGGACAGGTTCTCCACCGCCTCCATCGCCGGGTCGGGCTCACCCAGCACGTCCGCGTACGTGCGCGTGCCCGCCGCCCGTCCCACGGTTTCCGGCCCGGCGGCCGGCATGTCCAGCGATCCGGCCGTGTAGCCGTTCGCCGCCACGATGCCTTCGGCGATCTCCGCCTCGTCCATACCGAGCTCACGGGCGAGCTCGCCCACCGTGGGGTCCCGGTCGAGATCGGTCGCGAGCCTCTCCTTTGCCTTCGCGAGGTCCACCCGCAGCTCCTGCAGTCTGCGCGGTACATGGACGGACCAGGTGGTGTCCCGGAAGAAGCGCTTGATCTCCCCGACGATGTACGGCACGGCGAAGGAGGTGAACTCGACCTCGCGGGAGAGGTCGAAGCGGTCGATCGCCTTGATCAGCCCGATGGTGCCGACCTGGACGATGTCCTCCATGTCGCCGCTGCCCCGGTTCCTGAACCGCCCGGCGGCGAAGCGCACCAGCGACAGATTCATCTCTATCAGGGTGTTGCGGGCGTACTGGTGCTCAGGGGTGCCCTCCTCCAGCACCCGGAGGCGGTCGAAGAAGAGTTTCGACAACCGCCGGGCGTCCTTCGGAGCGATCTGCCCGGCGTCCTCGATCCGGGGGAGACCGTCCGGGGCGTCCGCTCGTACCGCTCCGGCGGTCGGTGCAGGGTGCGCGGTCATCCCGTCACGCTCCTCAGGTTGCGTGCCTTGAGGTGTGTCCGCCTGCCCGATGACACCCAACTCATGTGTGGAGGAGCTGATTTGGGCCACAACTGGGAAGGTAATGGCTGGGAAGAGCCGTTACCGCCGGGTTCGTACGCGGTGCGCGTGCCGTGCGCCGGGCGCACAGAACCGCCCCACCGGTACGGGGGAGCCCGGTGGGGCGGTCATATTCAGGGTGCCACAGCCAAGGGCGCGTCGGAGGCTTATCGCGTCGAGTCGTGCGGGGGATCCCGGCGTCCGGCGCGCATCGCCCCCGCGGCCGGGGCGCCCGGGCCGCGGGCAGGCCGGGAATACACCGACCGCCGCCCACCGTTGCCCGGACGCCACCGCCACCGCCACCGCCACCGCCACCGACCGAACGGAGTGAGAAGTCCCATGCCCGAGGCCGCCCCTCAGCAGCCCACGGATCCGCCGAGGCGCGCCCCGGAAGAGCAGGGCGCTGCCGGCGCGGGCGAGGTGCCCGGCGCACCCCACCCGCTCGACAATCCCGTCCGCTCCGCGCTCACCGGCCCGCACGCCCGTTTCGCCGAGCGACGCGGACGTGTCCTCCGCTACCGTCCCGACGTCACCCCCTGGCTCGCGCTCCCCGACGAACCGGATGCCCGGGACTGGGCCGAGGCGGCCGCCCTCGCCGGTCCGGGAGGAACCGTCACCGTCACCGCCTTCCGGGAACCCCCGCCGGCCGACTGGGAGATCGTCTTCCACGCGGAGGGCGTCCAGATGGTGGATGAGTCCGTGGACGCGGCACCGGACCCGGAGGCGCTGCGCCTCGGACCGGGGGACGTGCCGGAGATGCTCGACCTGGTCGGACGCACCCGACCGGGCCCCTTCCTCCCGGGCACCGTGGAACTGGGTACGTACCTCGGGATCCGCCGCTCCGGCGTGCTGGTCGCGATGGCCGGGGAGCGGCTGCACCCGCCGGGCTGGAGCGAGATCAGCGGCGTCTGCACGGACATGTCCGTGCAGGGCCAAGGGCTCGCCACGCGGCTGGTCAGGGCCGTGGCCCAGGTGATCAGGGAGCGGGGCGAGACACCGTTCCTGCACGCCGCCGCGTCGAACACCCCGGCGGTCCGTCTCTACGAGTCCCTCGGCTTCGCCCTGCGCCGCAGGACCGCGTTCCTCTCGGCCGTGGTCCCCGGGGGCGCCGATGCCGGGCCCCGGGGGCGGATGGCGGGTAGTTTGGAACACGTGGGGCGTCAGTGACCGGACGAGCGGGAGGCACGCTGTGGTCATGGGACTCCGGCGTCCGTCGTCGGGTCGCCGCGCGTCGCCCCCCGGACCGGACACAAGTGAGGCCGCTGCGGGTGAACCCCGTATCGGAAGCCTGGCGCTGGCCCTCTCGCTCCTTCTGCTGACCGCCGGGGTGGTGGTGCTCGACGTCTTCACCGGTGACGGGCTCCCGCTCGTCCCGCTGATGATCGTGCTCCCCGCTCTGGCCTCCGTCTTCTGCACGGTCCGCCAGACCACCTGGGTGGCCGTATGGGTCGTCCTCGCCGTCGTGGCGTCCCAACTGGCCTCGGCCGGTTCCTTCTGGGACGTCGTCCTCCTCATCGGGTTCACGGCACTCGCCTGCGGCCTGGGCGTGGCAGCCTGCGCGGCGCGCATCCGGCATGCCACGGAGGTGGCGAGGCTGCGCTCGGCGGCCGTCGCCCTGCAGCGCCAGATCCTGCGCCCGCTTCCCGTGCTCACCCGGCAGGTCAGCGCGTACGGCCTCTACGAGCCGATCGAGGAGGACCGTTTCGTCGGAGGTGACATCTACGAGGTCGTGCAGTCGCCCCACGGGACGCGGGTGATCATCGGCGACGTGCAGGGCAAAGGGCTTCCCGCGATCGGCGTCGGTTTCGCCGCGCTCGGAGCGTTCAGGGAGGCGGCGGTGAGGGAGGCCGACCTCACCGCGGTGGCCGGCGCCGTCGAGGACGCGGTCGTCCGGCACAACGTCTTCTCCGCGGAGACGGGCGAGGTGGACCGCTTCGTGACCGCGCTGCTGCTCGGCTTCGACGACGGTGAACGGGTGAGATGCGTCAACTGCGGCCACCTCCCACCGATGCTGCTGCATGACGGGGCCGCGTCCGCGGTCACGCTGCACAGGACCTCCGTACCGCTGGGCATGGCGGAACTCAGCGACGAGCCGCGCACCGCCGAATGGATCGGCCTTCCCCCCGGCGGCGCCCTGATGGTCTACACGGACGGGGTGACCGAGGCCCGCGATCCCGCCGGTGCCTTCTATCCCCTGGACGAACGGCTGAAGCGGTGGGCGGGGTGCGAACCGGGCGAGGTGCTGCACGAGCTCCAGGCCGATCTGCAGCAGTTCTCCGGCGGCGTCAGGAGGGACGACGTGGCCGTGCTCGTCCTGAACAGGCCCACGTCCGGTCACGACAGGGCTGCGCCCGGCGGGGGCGGCCGTACGGGCAGCTCCCGGAAATGAGTTCGGCCCCGCGCTCCCCGTCACTACAATGACCCGCATGATGGGCTCGTTCTACTTCTTTCTCTGACAGCCGGCCGGGACGCGCCGCGCGTGACTTCACGCCGCGTGCCGCCTCCCCTCCGCCGTCCGGCACCCGGCTCCGCGGTGCTCCTCCGTCCAGGACGTCGAGGCGTGCACCGCCGGAGCCCTGTCACCCCAGGGAAAGCACCTATGTCTCTTCACCACCACCACAGGCAACTGGCCGTGCGCGCCGTGTCCAAGGCCTACGGCGAACGTTCCGTCCTCGACCAGGTCTCGTTCACGGTCCGTCCCGGAGAGAAGGCCGGGATCATCGGCGAGAACGGCTCCGGGAAGTCGACCCTGCTCAGGCTGCTGGCCGGAGTGGAGTCCCCGGACAGCGGCCGGATCGACGTCGGTTTCCCGGGCGGAACCGGCTACCTCGCCCAGACCATCGGGCTCGACGCCGGGGCCCGTGTACAGGACGCGGTCGATGCGGCCCTCGCCGGACTCCGCTCCCTCGAACGGCGGATCCGAGAAGCGGAGGAGGCCCTCTCCCTCGGAGATCCCACCGCCGCGCAGCTCGACGCCTACGGGGACCTGCTCACCGCGTACGAGGAACGCGGCGGATACGGCGCGGACGCCAGGGCGGGAGCCGCACTGCACGGCCTCGGGCTCGGCGGACTCCCACGGGACCGCCGGATCGGCACTCTCTCGGGCGGCGAGCAGTCGCGCCTCGCGCTGGCCTGCGTGCTGGCCGCCGCACCGGAACTCCTGCTCCTGGACGAACCGACCAATCACCTCGACGCCGACGCCGTCCACTGGCTGGAGGACCACCTCCGCGCCCACCGGGGCACCGTGCTCGCGGTGACCCACGACAGGGCGTTCCTGGAGCGGATCAGCACCGTGATCCTCGAGGTGGACCGTGATCTGCGGGACGTCACCCGGCACGGCGACGGCTGGGAGGGATACCGCGCGGCCCGGGCGGCCGGGCGTCGCCGGAGGGAACGGGAGCACCAGGAATGGCTCGAGGAGCTCGAACGTACGGAGGAGCTGGTGAACGCCGCGGGCCGGCGCCTCGCGGCCACGGGGAAGGACCCCGGGCAGGGCTTCGGCAAGCACCGCCGGTCGCACGAGGCCAAGCTCTCGGGACGTGTCACCGCCGCCAGGACCCGGATGGAAGCCCTGCGCCGCTCGCCCGTGCCGGCGCCGCCCCGGCCGCTGAGCCTCACGGCCGAACTGGCCCTGGGGCCGTCGGGCGACGGCTCCGGCCCGCTCGCCGAGCTGGACTCCGTAGTGGTGGGCAACCGTCTCGCCGTGCCGGCCCTCCGCGTCCACCCGGGGCAGCGACTCCTGGTCAGCGGCCCCAACGGGGCGGGCAAGACCACTCTCCTGCGCGTCCTGGCCGGTGACCTCGCGCCGGACTCCGGCACGGTTCGGCGGCGGGGGAGGACCGGCTACCTGCCGCAGGAACTCCCCGCCAGGATCACCAGGCGCTCCCTGCTCGCCACGTTCGCCGCGGGCAGGCCCGGGCCCCCCGACGAGTACGCCGACGAACTGGTCGCCCTCGGGCTGTTCCGCCGCGAGGACCTGACGGTGCCGGTGGCCGCACTCTCCGTCGGACAACAGCGCAGGCTGGCCCTCGCGCGACTCGTGAGCCGCCCCGCCGATCTGATGATCCTCGACGAGCCGACCAACCACATCGCGCTCGGCCTGGTGGAGGAGGTCGAGGCGGCGCTGGAGCGGTACGCCGGGGCCGTCGTCGTGGTCTCCCACGACCGGAGCTTCCGCCGGCGCTTCTCCGGCGACCGCCTGGCGCTGCACGAAGGGCGGCCCGCAGGGGGCTCCTGACGCCGCGCCGGCACGACGGCGACGCCGGGTGCCTCCGCGCTCCGGGCCGCGCTCGCACGGGAACGCACCGGGGCTGCGAGGAACCGCCGCGCGATCGAGACCCCGGGCCGCGCTCGCACGGGGAAGCCCCCCACTGCCGCCGCGCTGCCGGGGCGGCCGTCCGCGGACATCCGCGGGCGGACGTCCCCGCGTCCCGCCCGCCGACCCCACCAGGCGGTACGGGGCAGCCCTCAGCGTCCGGCGGAGGCGTCGCCCTCCCGGACGCGCTCCCGCAACCGCTCCACGAAGACCCGCTGTCCGGTCACCAGCCTGGACAGCGCCTCCTCCGGTGTGCACCAGGCGAACCTGTCCATCTCCGGGAAGGCGCGCATCACACCGGACCCCCTGGGCCATTCCATGGTGAAGGTGCCGGGCACCGCGGCGGCCGGGTCGAGGTCCGCCTCCACGGCCCAGACGGTCACGGTCTTGCCACCCGACTGGCGTGCCTCACCCAGCGGCACCCATTCACCGTCCGGGAGCGGCAGGCCCAGCTCCTCGGCGAACTCCCGGCGCGCGGCGGTGGCGGGATCCTCGTCGGGCTCGATCTCGCCCTTGGGGACCGACCAGGCCGCGGCCTCCCGCCGCGCCCAGAACGGTCCGCCCATGTGGCCGATCAGCACCTCCACGTCGGGCCGGCCGTCGTCCCCCCGGACGACCCGGAACAACAGGACCCCGGCACTGCGCCGCACTGTCGACATGTCGTCAAGTGTGTGGTCCGAGCCGACGGGAGGCCAGCGGGCAGCCGCCACGCGCGCGTCCGACACCCGGGCCCGCGGCACGCCCGCACCCCGGTGCGTGACCGCCCCCGCTCCCGAGGGCACGAGTCACCCGGGCGCCGCACGCTGTTCCTCCTGATGTACCTGTCGCCCTCTGGTGCGTCCCGGTGAGCGCCGTCATGCTGTCCGCCGACAGCGCATTCCACGGACAACCGAACCCGCACCAGGAGGACTTGTGGGCCCTGGCACCCTCCGCAGCGCGCTGCGGCCACTCGTGCTGCTCGCGACCGTGTCGGCGACGCTGGCCGGGGCGGTCGCCCCGGCGGTCGCCGACACGGCTCCGGACCCCCGCCCGCACACCGCTGCCGAGATCCTCAGACCCGTCGCCCCGCCCGCGGCGAGCGCGGCGCCAGGCGGTACGAGATCCGTGGTCGACGGCGACGGCATCGAGACCGCCCGTGCGTCCCGGCCGCTCGCTCCCGGCGTCAGCCTCAGCTCCTACGACCGGCTGGAATCGGACAAGTGGCTGCGTGTCGACAGTCTCTCCGTCGATCTGGACGGCTCGGGAGTGCGCGCCGACTACCTCTCCGCGGGCGGGGTCTCCGACCGCCGGACGGTCTCCGAGCTCGCCGCGGCGCACGACGCCGGCCGCGGACGGCGCACCGTCGCCGCGATCAACGCGGACTTCTTCGACATCAACGAGACGGGCGCACCCCTGGGGCCCGGCATCCGCGACGGTGAGACCGACCACTCGCCCGCTCCCGGCGTCAACCGGGCCGTGGCCATCGGCCCGGAGAACGCGGGCCGTGTCCTCCAGCTGTACTTCGAAGGCACGCTGACGCTCCCCGACGGCGCCCACCCGCTCGCCGCGTACAACGCGGCGGACGTCCCGGCCCAGGGTGTGGGCGCCTACACCTCCGCCTGGGGCAGCGCCGACCGCGCCCTCACCGTCGACCGGGCGAAGCCCGTCACAGAGGTGTCCGTACGCGACGGCAGGGCCGTCTCGGTGTCGGACACCCCGGGGAAAGGACCCGTGCCGCAGGGCACCGTGGTGCTCGTCGGCCGCGAGGACGGTGCCGCACTGCTGGCCGGACTCCGGCCCGGAGACCCGGTGGGCATCACGTACCGTGCGCGCACCGACGGCGGAGCCGTGCCGCGCACCGCCGTGGGCGGGCGGGAACTCCTCGTCGTCGACGGGGCCGCGCAGAACCACGACGGCGAGGGGAACAACACCGCCGCGCCCCGCACCGCCGTCGGATTCTCCCGGGACGGCCGCACCATGCAGGTGCTCACCGTCGACGGCCGGCAGACCGACAGCGGCGGCGTCACCCTCACCGAGCTGGGCGAGATGATGCGCGAGGCAGGCTCGTACAGCGCCCTGAACCTGGACGGCGGCGGGTCCTCCACCCTGGTGGCCCGTGAGCCCGGCAGCGACGCCCTCCAGGTCGAGAACAGCCCGTCGGACGGCAGCGAGCGCACCGTTCCCAACGGTCTCGCCCTCACGGCCCCGGACGGCAGCGGACGGCTGAGAGGGTTCTGGGTCGAGACCCGCACTCCGCCGGCGGAGGCTCCCGGCGACGACCCGGTCGCGGGAGGCCACCCCGAGCGCGTGTTCCCCGGGCTGACGCGGCGTCTCACCGCCGCCGGGTACGACGAGACGTACGGACCCGCGGAGGGCACGCCCCGCTGGCGTACCGTCAGCCCCGCGATCGGCACGGTGGACGGCCGGGGCACCTTCACCGCGCGCCGCAGCGGCACCACCGAAGTCCGCGCGGAGCGGGACGGGGCCGGAGGCGGCACGAGGATCACCGTCCTCGACCGGCTCGCCCGCGTCCGGGCGACCACCACGCGCGTGGGTCTCGCGGACGCGGACGCGACCGGTACGTTCGGGCTCGTCGGCCTGGACGCCCACGGGGCGAGCGCGCCCGTCGAGCCGGACGACATCGATCTGGACTACGACCACTCGCTGTTCGACATCGCCGACGACGGTGAGGGCAACTTCACCGTCCGCTCCCGCACCGGCTCGGGATCCGGCCGGGTCACGGCCGGCGTCGGAGGCGTCAGTACCACCCTCGCCGTGAGCGTCGGCCTCACCAGGCAGGCGGTCTCGGACTTCGACGACGCGGATTCCTGGAAGTTCAGCCAGGCCCGCGCCGACGGCTCCCTCGGCGCCACACCCGAGGGACACACCGGCACGGGACTGCGGCTCTCCTACGACTTCACCCGGTCCACCGCGACACGCGCCGCCTACGCCTCGCCGCCGCAGCCCGTGGCCGTCGAGGGGCAGCCGCAGGCGTACACCCTCTGGATCAAGGGCGACGGCAACGGGGCGTGGCCGACCCTGCACCTCAAGGACGCCGCCGGCTCCGACCAGCTGCTGCGGGGCCCGTACGTCACCTGGACGGGCTGGCGGGAGGTCACCTTCACCGTTCCCCCGGGCGTCGCGATGCCGCTGTCCGTGTACCGCTTCTACCTCGCCGAGACAGCGGCGGCCGAGCAGTACAGCGGTGAGATCGTGATCGACGACCTCACCGCTCAGGTACCGCCCACCGTCGAGGTGCCCGAACAGGCGGAACCCGCCGACCCGCTGATCGATCCGGCGGCGGTCACCGAGCGCAGGGACTGGCGGTTCGCGGTGATGTCCGACGCCCAGTTCGTCGCGCGCGACCCGGACGGTGCCATCGTCCGGCAGGCACGCCGCACCTTGCGCGAGATCAAGGCCGCACGGCCCGACTTCCTCGTCGTCAACGGCGACCTCGTCGACGAGGGCTCCCCGGCCGACCTCGCCTTCGCCCGCCGGGTGCTCCAGGAGGAACTCGGCGAATCCCTGCCCTGGTACTACGTACCGGGCAACCACGAGGTGATGGGTGGGAAGATCGAGAACTTCACCGCCGAGTTCGGCCCGGCCCGGCGGACGTTCGACCACGAGGGCACCAGGTTCATCACCCTCGACACCTCCGCCCTCAGCCTGCGCGGCGGTGGATTCGCGCAGATCAAGGAGTTGCGTGCCCAGCTCGACGCGGCCGCGGAGGACCGGTCGGTGGGTTCCGTGATGGTCGTCGAGCACGTGCCGCCCCGTGATCCCACCGTGCAGAAGGGGAGTCAGCTGAGCGACCGCAAGGAGGCCGCCCTCGTCGAGCAGTGGCTCGCCGGCTTCCGCCGTACGACGGGCAAGGGCGCGGCGATGATCGGCAGCCATGTCGGCGTCTTCCACGCGTCGCACGTCGACGGGGTCCCCTACCTCGTCAACGGCAACTCGGGGAAGGCGCCGTCCGGGCCGGCCGACGAGGGAGGGTTCACGGGCTGGTCCCTGATCGGGGCGGACCGCGTCTCCCCCGTCGAGTGGGAGGCCGCACGCAGACAGCCGTGGAAGGGCGGACCCGACTGGGTCTCCGTGCAGACCCGTGCGCACGTCGACGAGCTGACCCTCGACGCCCCCGCCGCCCTGGTCGCCGGTGAGCGCGCGACGGTGACCGCCCAGGTGACCCAGGGCGCGCGGTCCGTACCGGCCCGCTTCCCGCTCAGCGTGGACTGGACGGGCTCCCCGAACGTCCGCATCGGGGAGGCCGGCGACGCCCGGGGACGCCACATCGCGTCACTGGACCCGTCCACGGGTACGTTCAGGGCGCTTCGGCCCGGGACCGTCACGCTCGCGGCGACCGTCAACGGTGTCACCCGCCGGGTGGTGGTCCGGATCGCCGCCACGGCGGTCGCACCGGCCGCCTGACCCGCGCAGGCGCCGCACGGCTTCCCGCAGGCCCTGGGAGCCGTGCGGCGCCCCCACCCCGTCGGACACGGGGCCGGCGTTCACGCCTTCCGGTAGGCGTAGGCCTCCGCCGCGGCCGCCTCGACCGCCGCCAGATCGCCTCCCGCCGAGGCGGTCACCAGCGCGGCCACCGCTCCCTCCACGAATGGGGCGTCCACCAGCCGCGCGCCCTCGGGAAGTTCGTCGCCGTCCGCGAGCATCGACTTCACCGTGAGTACCGCGCTGCCCAGATCGACGAGCAGAGCGACGCCCGCCCCCCGGTCCACCGCTCTCGCCGCCCGGGAGATCAGCTCCGTACTGGTGCCCAGACCACCCGCGGACGTCCCGCCCGCAGCGGCCACCGGTGCGGTGGCCCCACCCGCGGCGAGTCCTCGGGCCAGCTCCGCGACGGCCTGCGCCACCGGCCCGCTGTGCGAGACCAGCACGATCCCGACCTGCTCGTCCCCGCTCACGCGCCGTCACCCGAGCCCGCCGCCTCCGCGAGCGCTCCGACCAGCAGCGCCGCCGAGGCGGCCCCCGGGTCCTGGTGCCCGACGCTGCGCTCGCCCAGATAACTCGCCCGCCCCTTCAGCGCCCGCAACCCAACGGTGGCCAGGGCGCCTTCCAGGGCCGCGTCCCGGGCCCGGCCGAACGAGGACCCCAGCCCTTCGACGGCCGGCAGCAGTGCGTCGAGCATCGTCTTGTCCCCCGCCTTCGCCCCGCCGAGCTGCGCCACGGCTGCCACTCCGGCGCCGAGCGCCTCGGCCAGCTGTTCCCGGCTCACCTCCCGCGCCTCACCGAGGGCTTTGCCGGTGCGCCGCAGGAGGGTCCCGTACAGCGGACCGGAGGCTCCGCCCACGGTCGAGATCAGACAACGGCCGGTCAGCGTCAGTACGTCCCCCGGGGCGGCGGGCGCCTCCTTGCCGAGCACGTCGCCCACGGCGGCGAAGCCGCGCCGCATGTTGGTTCCGTGGTCCGCGTCCCCGATGGCGGCGTCGAGCTCCGTCAGACGGTCCGCCTCCCGGTCCATGGCAGCCGCGGTGGCGGTCATCCACTGACGGAAGAAGTCGGTGTCGAGCACAGGATCTCCATTTCCTCACACGGTGGACAGTCCGTTCAACGGCCCCAGCGGAGGGCGGGCGTCTGCACCGGTGCGTCCCAGAGCCGCACCATCTCCTCGTCCACCTGGCAGACCGTCACCGAACAGCCTGCCATGTCGAGCGAGGTCACGTAGTTGCCCACGAGGGTGCGGGCGACCGCCACCCCCCGTTCCGACAGCACGCGCTGCACCTCGGCGTTGAACCCGTACAGTTCGAGGAGGGGGGTCGCCCCCATCCCGTTGACCAGCACGAGCACGGGCCCGCTCGGGGTGAGATCCTCCAGCACCGCGTGGACCGCGAAGTCGGCGATCTCCCCGGACGTCATCATGGGGCGTCGCTCGCGGCCCGGTTCCCCGTGGATCCCGATGCCCAGCTCCAGTTCGCCCGGGGGCAGGTCGAACGTCGGGGTTCCCTTGGCGGGTGTGGTCACGGAGCTCAGCGCCACCCCGAAACTTCGGCACGCCTCGTTGACCCGCCGTGCCATGGACTCCACGCGTTCCAGGGGGGCTCCCTCGTCGGCGAGCGCTCCGGCGATCTTCTCGACGAACAGCGTCGCCCCGGTGCCGCGGCGTCCGGCGGTGAAGGTGCTGTCGGCGACCGCCACGTCGTCGTCCACCAGGACCCGGGCGACCCGCACGCCCTCGTCCTCGGCGAGCTCGGCGGCCATGTCGAAGTTGAGCACGTCACCGGTGTAGTTCTTGACCACGAAGAGCACCCCCGCGCCGCTGTCGACAGCGGCGGCGGCCCGCACCATCTGGTCCGGCACCGGTGAGGTGAAGACCTCGCCGGGACAGGCGGCGGACAGCATCCCGGGCCCTACGAACCCGGCGTGCAACGGCTCGTGGCCGGACCCTCCACCGGAGACGAGCCCCACCTTCCCCGCGACGGGCGCGTCCCGCCGTACGACGAGGCGGTTCTCCACGTCCACGACCAGTTCCGGGTGGGCCGCGGCCATTCCACGCAGGCCGTCCTCGACCACGGTCTCCGGCACGTTGATGAGCATGCGCAACGGGTCCTCCTGAGTGCGGTGCCGGCCGGACGCTCGTGCCGTCCGGCCGTCGGAGTGAAGATGCGTACGTCTCCCAGTATCGAAGAGACCCGGATGATCGGGAAGCGACGCGTCGCAGCCGCCATCCGGTGGTGACCGACGGCCGTCCTTACGGTCCGGTGACGTGGGCGTGCCGTGCGGCCGTCCCGGGCCGCGGGCGCCCTAGCGTGGCTGCCATGCGTGTACTGGTCACCGGCGGAGCCGGTTTCATCGGGTCGAACATCGTCCGGACTCTCGCCTCGGGCGGTCACGAACCGGTCGTCCTCGACGCACTGCTGCCGTCCGCGCACGGCGGGGGCGAGGAGGGGGGCACCGCCGGCGAGCTGCCCCCGGGCGTCCCGGTGACCGTCGCCGACGTGCGGGACCGGGAAGCGGTCGCCCGGGCCCTGTCAGGCGTCGACGCGGTGTGTCACCAGGCGGCGATGGTCGGTCTCGGCAAGGACTTCGCCGACGCGCCGGAGTACGTCGGTTGCAACGACCTCGGCACCACCGTCCTCCTCGCGGAGATGGCGGCGGCGGGCGTCAGGGACCTCGTACTCGCCGGCTCGATGGTGGTCTACGGAGAAGGACGCTACGACTGCGACCGCCACGGACGCGTGAGTCCGGGGCCCCGGACCGTCGCGGATCTGGACGCCGGCCGGTTCGAGCCGCTCTGTCCCTCCTGCGGCGCGGAGCTGGCCCCCGGACTGGTCACCGAGGAGGCGCCCGGAGATCCGCGCAACGTCTACGCGGTGACGAAGCTGGCCCAGGAGCACCTCGCCGCCGCCTGGGCGCGCGCCACCGGGGGCCGGGCCGTCTCGCTCCGCTACCACAACGTGTACGGCCCGGGAATGCCACGCGACACCCCCTACGCTGGCGTCGCCTCGTTCTTCCGCTCGGCCCTGGCCCGCGGCGAAGCCCCCAGGGTGTTCGAGGACGGCAGGCAGCGGCGCGACTTCGTCCACGTACGCGACGTGGCCGCGGCCAACGCGGTGGCCCTCTCGGCCCTGGGCGACCGGCGGCCGGGCAGCTTCGACGCGTACAACACGGGCAGCGGAACCCCCCACACCATCGGCGAGATGGCCTGGGCCCTGGCCTCCGCACACGGTGGCCCGGACCCGGTGGTCACGGGCGAGTACCGGCTGGGCGACGTCCGGCACGTGACCGCCGACTCGCGCAGACTCCGTGAGGAGCTGGGCTGGAAGCCGGAGACCGACTTCGCGGCGGGAATGCGGGAGTTCGCCACCGCGCCCCTGCGCGGCGCCCGGAGGGTGTCCCGCGGTTCCTGACGCCGGCCGTCAGCCGGCGACCGCCGGCAGGGTGACCTCGAAGCAGCATCCGCCCGACACGTTGTGCACCCCCGCCCGGCCGGAATGCGCCTCCACGATCCCGCGGACGATGGCGAGCCCGAGGCCCGCGCCTCCCGGAGGGGTGCGGGCGTGGTTCCCCCTCCAGCCCGTGTCGAAGACGCGGTCGAGGTCCTCGTCGGGGATGCCGCCGCAGCCGTCGGTCACCGAGAGCACCACCCCGTCGGGCGACCGCCGCGCGGCCACGGCGACCGTCCCGTCGGCGGGTGTGCGGCGGATCGCGTTGATCAGGAGATTGCCCATCACACGGCTCATCTCCTTGCTGTCGACCTCCACCGGAACCTCCTCGACCAGGTCGCCGACGAGGCGTACCCCGTGTTCCCGGGCCAGCGGATGGGCTCCGGCGAGCGCGTCGCCGACCAGGTCGTGCGCCGAGACCCGGGTGGGGGTGAGGGTGAGCGAACCCGCGTGGATCCGCGAGAGTTCGAAGAGGTCGCCGACCATGTCGTTCATCCGCTCGACCTCCTTGCGCATCTGGCGCAGGTAGCGGCCCGAGTCCGCTGCCATGCCGTCCTCCAGCGCCTCCGACATGGCCCGCAGCCCGGTGAGCGGGGTCCGGAGGTCGTGCGAGATCCAGGCGACCAGCTCGCGGCGCGACCGCTCCAGCGCCCGCTCGCGCTCACGGGAGTTCTCGAGTTTCGCGCTGGTCGCCGCCAGCTCCCGCGTGAGGGTGGCGAGTTCCGCGGTGGCCTGTTCGGCGGGAGCGTCGAACGTACCGCCGTCACCGAAGGAGCGAGCCGCGAGCGTCAGGTCCCGGCTCCTCGCGGCGACCCAGCGCCCGAGCAGCACCGCCGTAGCCAGGGACACCACCGCCGCCATGGCGACCACCGTCGTCACCACCGACAGGTCGTGCGCGGACAGGAACATCGCCCAGGCGACGGTCAGGGTTCCGGCCAGCATCGCCGTGACGGCCACCGCCGCGACGACCGCGAGCGAGACCGCGAGGGAACGGTGGCGCAGCATCCACAGGACCAGCGCGCCCAGCAGCCCGGCGGCGGCCGCCCCCAGGAAGGCGAAGAGCGCGATCAGCAGCATGTCGGTCATCTGCTCAGCCCGCCGTTCCGGCGGCCGGAAGGTCCAGGCGGTAGCCCACGCCCCACACCGTGCGGATCAGACCCGGGCTCGCCGGGTCCGCCTCGACCTTCCCGCGCAGCCGGCGCACGTGCACGGTCACCGTCGAGAGGTCACCGAAGTCCCAGCCCCACACCTCCTTCATCAGCTCCTCCCGGGTGAACGCCCGCCCCGGATGGGCGAGGAAGAAGGCCAGCAGGTCGAACTCGCGGAGCGTGAGCGCGAGGTCCAGGCCGTCGCGGGACGCGCGGCGGGCAGAGGGCTCCAGCACGAGTCCGGCGCCCCCGAGCACCGCGGCGGAGCCGTCCTCGGCCCGCCGGGCCCGTCGCAGCACCGAGTCGACGCGCAGCACGAGTTCGCGAGGGCTGAAGGGCTTGGTCACGTAGTCGTCCGCCCCCGTCTCCAGGCCGAGGATCCGGTCGTCCTCGTCACCGCGCGCGGTGAGCATGATGACGGGCACCGGGCCGTGCGCGCGCATCCGGCGGCACACCTCGAAACCGTCCATGCCGGGAAGCATCAGATCGAGCACCACGAGATCCGGCCGGCGCTCCGTGAACCGCGCCAGGGCCGAAGGACCGTCCCCCGCCCGGGCGACTTCGTAGCCCGCGCGTTCCAGATAGCCGGTCGCGACCTCCGCGACGGTCGGATCGTCGTCCACGACGAGTACGCGGCCCCGGGGCGCGCCGCTCCCGGGACCGGGGGACGCCACGACACGGGGACCGGGGACGGAGGAGATGTTCTGCATGCCGACTACTGTGGCACCGCCGTCCGGCCGGGCGGACGGCACCCGGCCGCCACACGGTCGACGTCCACGTTTCGTAAGAACCCGAAGACCGAAATGTCGCTTTCCGCTCCGTAGGGTGATCTACGTGACCGACACTTCTCCGGCTGACCCCGCCGACTCCGTCCGAGCCGACATCGTCCTGCCCTGCCTCGACGAGGCCGCCGCGCTGCCCCAGGTGCTGGCCCGAATTCCGGCGGGCTGGCGTGCCGTCGTGGTCGACAACGGCTCCACCGACGGCTCCGCGGACATCGCCCGCTCCCTCGGCGCCACCGTCGTGCACGAACCGCGCCGGGGCTTCGGCGCCGCCTGCCACGCCGGGCTCATGGCGGCGGAGGCGGAGTACGTCTGCTTCTGCGACTGCGACGGTTCCCTCGATCCCGCGCTCCTGCCCGGCTTCGTCCGCGGGATCGCGGCTGGGGAGAGCGACCTGATCCTGGGCAGACGGCGGCCCGCCGGCCGCGGCGCCTGGCCCGCCCACGCGCGCGCGGGAAACATCGCGCTCTCCCGCATGCTCCGCGCACGCACCGGTCTGCGTCTCCACGACCTCGGGCCCATGCGAGCCGCACGCCGTGAGGCCCTGCTGCGACTCGACCTGACGGACCGGCGCAGCGGCTACCCCCTCCAGATGGTGGTGCGCGCCTCCGACGCGGGACTGCGGGTCACCGAGACGGACGTGCCCTACCTCCCCCGGACCGGCCGGTCCAAGGTCACCGGAACCTGGCGGGGCACCTGGAACGCGGTGCGGGACATGCGCGCGGTGCTGCGGGAACCCGCCCGGCCCGCCCCACGGGCCGTCACGGCGGAGGCAGCCCGATGACCGAGAGCACACCCTCCGCCCGCCACACGACCCTGCTGGTCATCGCCAAGGAGCCGGTTCCGGGCCGGGTCAAGACCCGTCTGACCCCGCCCTTCAGCCCGCAGGAGGCGGCGGAACTCGCCGCCGCCTCGCTGGAGGACACACTCAGCGCCGCCCTCACCCTGCCCGCGCTGCGGCACGTCCTGGTGCTGGACGGCAGCCCGGGCCCCTGGCTGCCCCAGGGCTTCGAGGTGATGCCGCAGAGCACGGGCACGCTCGACGAGCGCATCGCTGCGGCGTTCGGCGCGTGCGCCGGACCGGCCCTCCTCATCGGCATGGACACCCCGCAGGTCACCGCCGCCCATCTGGCGCTCCCGTTCGCCCCGGACGGATGGGACGGTTGCGACGCCTGGTTCGGCCCTGCCGAGGACGGCGGGTTCTGGGCCCTCGGCCTGGCGAGGCCCGACCCGGGCCTCGTACGGGGGGTGCCGATGTCCCTCCCGTACACCGGCGGGCTCCAGCGGGCCAGGCTCGCGGACGCGGGCCTGACGGTGCGGGATCTCGCCGAACTCCGCGACGTGGACGACGCCGAGGACGCCGCACGGGTCGCCGCCGAAGCCCCCGACGGGCTGTTCGCCGCCACCCTCTCCCGACTCGGCCGGCCGGTGGTCCGATGAGCACGGTGACACCCGCTGCCGACGCGGGCCACACCGCCTGGGGGACCGACCCGTACGCCCGCGCACTGAGCAGGGGACACGGCCCGCTCTTCCTCCGGCGCCCGGACGGCTGGCTGCTGCCCCTGGACGTCGAACGCTGGTGCCAGGACGCCGACGCCGCCGACGAGTCCGCCCTCCGCCGCAGCGAGGGCACGGTCATCGACATCGGCTGCGGCCCGGGCCGGCTCGTCGCGGCGCTGGCCTCGCGCGGGCACCGGGCCCTGGGCATCGACGTGAGCGAGGCGGCCATCGGACACACCCAGGCACTCGGAGGCTCCGCGCTGCGACGCAGCGTCTTCGAGCCACTGCCGGGCGAAGGCCGGTGGGACACCGCACTGCTCATCGACGGCAACATCGGCATCGGCGGCGATCCCTGCGCTCTGCTCCGCCGCGTCGCGGCCCTGCTGGCACCCGGGGGACTGCTCATCACCGAGGCGGCTCCGCACGACGTCGACGAGCGGGTACACGTACGGCTCGACGACGGAAGGGGAGGCGGGCAGTCGTCCGCCCCCCACTTCCCCTGGGCCCGGGTCGGCGCGTCCGCCCTGCTGGACTACGCCCGGTCGGACGGCTGGAGGCCCGTCGAGCAGTGGGAGGCCGACGGCCGTACCTTCCTGGCCCTGCGGTGCTCCCGCACGGTGCGCAGGACGAGCCAGAGCGCCGACAGCGCGAACAGCGCGGCCGTGATCAGCAGCCAGTTCCCCAGGAACCTGTCCGGTGACATCCCGCTCGCGGGCTCGTAGCGCTCGGAGGGACCGGCCACCAGCGGGAACCAGACGAGCAGGAGCAGACCCGACAGGAACAGCGGCACGCGTACGAATCCGACCCGGCCGGACCGTCGCGCGCGGGGTACCCGCAGCGCGCGGTCCGCGGCCGAGTACAACGGCAGCAGCATCAGATCGTGGACCAGCGCCGCGCCCGCGAACCAGATGAGGACCCGGAAGGTGTCACCGGCCAGCAGCCGCACCCCCGCCCACCCGGCCAGGGCGAACGACGAGGCCATGAGCACCAGATGCAGCGGGCCCTCCCCGTACCAGCGGCGGAGACGGCTCATGACAACCCCCCGAACGTCAGACGGCTCACCCATTTGGTGTTCATCACGCCAGGCGCGGCGGGAACGATCACGCGGGCCGGGTAGCCGTGGTCCGAGGACAGCTCCGCGCCGTTGACCCCCAGCGCGAGCAACGACCGGCCGTCGCGCACCTGGTTCTCCCGTAGCGCGACCATCCGGAACGACCCGCCGCGCTGGAGGGACTCCACCAGAACCCCCGGTGCGGCGCCGGAACAGCCCGCGAGCACCGCGAGATCGCGCAGGCGCACCCCGCTCCACCACTGGTCGGACGTCGACCAGCCCTCGACGCACGCGATGGGCAGCGCTGCCCCGTGCTGCCGCATCGCCATCAGTTCCGCCCGGGACAGCCGGACCTCCCCGGCGGGGCCCGTGAGGACCAGCCGCCAGCTCTCTCCCGTCTGGGACGGGCGGATGCCCGCCTTGGCGGCGGTCTTGTTGATCTGGAAGCCGTCGGGCCCCGGCCCCGGTTCCGCCCCGCCGTGCGGGGCCAGCAGCGCGGTGCGCCGCAGCGGGTCGAAGCCGCGTCCGGCCGAGGTCACCAGGAGGAGCGCCGAACCCGCCCCCACCATGGCCAGGGCGCCACGCCGGGAGACGGTCGGCTCGGCCGGGTCGGGCGCGGCCAGCTCGTCCGCGTCACCGGAGGGGATCCCGTGCCGCAGCACACGCAGGGCGCGGGGGAGCTTCAGAACCGTGTGCGCGGTGAACGCCGCGAAGAAGACCCACGCCCCGTAGAAGTGCAGCGGATAGAACGAGCCGGGGAACAGGTACTCCAGCTGGATGTTCAGCAGCCCGGTGAGGAACTCGAACAGGGCGCCGCCCACCAGCAGCAGCAAGGAGAGGCGCTCCAGCGCGTGTCCGGCGGACCGTGCGGGCGGCAGCGTGAACAGCCGGGGGACGACCGACCAGAGCTTCGCCAGCAGCACGGGCACGAGCACGGTCCCGAGGGTCACGTGGACCCCCTGGTCCAGGCGGTACAGCCAGCGCGGCCCCGTCGGCCAGTCGAAGAGGTAGAAGCCCAGCCAGCCCTTGTCCGGTGTCCTGTCGTTCACGGCCGCCAGGCCGGGGTTGTAGGCCGCGTACGACAGCAGCCCCGTCACGAACAGCACGGTGAGCCCGACCAGGAGCACGACGCCGAGCACGGCGGTGAACCTCACCCCCCGCACCGGACTGCGCCAGAACGCGGGGCTGGTGGGCAGCGGCGGCGAAGCGCGCCGTGCCGTGGTGTCGCCGTGTGTCTCGCCCATGCGATGACGCTATGCCCGGCACCACGCCGGACGCGGCCCGTGACTCCTGACGAAAGTCTGACGTCGGTCCGCGGGCCGAGGACCTCCGGCGCCGTCGTCACCGGATCTGACGGTTGTGTGACGCGGCGGCGTCGCACCGCCCGCAGCGCCCCTCCGGTGCGTAACGTGCCTGCGTGACGACCCACCAGCGCAGCGACCACATCCTGCCGTCCGGCCCCGGGCGGGAGCAGGACACCGAAGAGGAGACCGCGGCCAGGACCGGCCGCCGGCGGGATCTGACGGCCGCGGCCGCCGGAGCGGCGCTCGTGGCCACGGCCGCGGGCGTCGGATGGGTCATCCAGAAGGGCGACGGCAGCCTGCAGGTCCACTGGCCGCCGCTCCTGGCCTCCTGGGACCCGCACCTCGGTCCCGGCACTCCCGCCTCGATCGCCGTGGCGGTGACGGTCATCGCCTACGGCCCACGGATCGCCGAGCGGCTGGCCTGGCGGAGGCTGCTCCTCGGGTGCTGGGCCGCCTCCGTGGCCTGGATCCTCTCGCTCGCGCTGATCGAGGGCTGGTACCGGGGAGTCGCCCGCAGACTGACCACCAAACACGAGTACCTGCGGGTGATCGACCGCTTCGACGACGTCGGGGCCGCCCTGCGGGGATTCACCGACCACATCGTGATCGGCCCGCCCGGCAACTGGCCCGCACACGTCGCCGGGCACCCGCCGGGGGCCACCCTCACGTTCGTGGGGCTGGACCGGATCGGACTCGGCGGCGGCGCCTGGGCGGGCCTCTGGTGCATCGTGGTGGGAGGGTCCGCCGCGATGGCGGTCATGGTCGCGCTGCGTGCGCTGACGGGCGAACACCTGGCCCGCCGGGCCGCCCCGTTCCTCGTGCTCGCGCCCTTCGCGGTCTGGACCGGCACGTCGGCGGACGGCTACTTCGCGGCTGTCGCCGCGTGGTGCGTCGCCCTGACGGCACTCGCCGCGACCCGCACCGTCCGGTTCCCGTCGGCCGCGGCACTCGGCTCCGGAACCCTGTTCGGGTTCACCTGCTACCTCAGCTACGGCCTGACGCTCGTCATCGTCCTGCCCGCGGCCGTCCTGCTGCTCACCCGGACCGCCCGCCCGGTGCTCCCCTTCGTCCTCGGCGCCCTGGTGGCTCCCGTCGCCTTCACGCTCGCCGGATTCAACTGGTGGGAGGCCTACCACCAACTGGTCGAGCGCTACTACCAGGGCGCCGGGGGAGTCCGCCCCTACGGATACTGGGTCTGGGCGAACTTCGCCTGCACCACACTGGCCGCCGGCCTCGCCACGGCCGCCGGTCTGAGCCGGGCGGGGCGGGCCGCTCCCGAGGCCGTGCGCGCGATCCCCTCCGGCACCACCACCGCCGTCCAGAGACTGGCGCTGCTCACCCTGACCGCGGTCCTGGCCCTCGTGGTGGCGGACCTGTCAGGGATGAGCAAGGCGGAGACCGAACGCATCTGGCAGCCCTTCGTCGTCTGGCTGATCCCCGCCGCGGCACTGCTCCCTGACCCCGGCAGGCGAGGCTGGCTGGCCGCGCAGGCCGCGGTCGCCCTGCTCGTCAACCACCTGCTCTGGACCGGATGGTGAATGGGCCTGTGCCCGGCGCACACGCGCCGGGCACAGGCCACCGCCCGGTACTCGGACCGCCCCGTACGTGAGACCGGTCAGTCGCGCACGCAGAACTCGCGGTCGTTCAGCCACTGCCCGAACCACTCGCTCAGCGGCACGGTGATGCACCATCCGGGATCGTTGGTGCCCGGTGCGGGAGGCGTCGTCACCGGCGGCGTCGGCGTCCCGCTCGGGTCCGGAGCCGTCCCCGGGGCGTCCGGAAGCCCGCTCAGCGCCTCACGGAACAACCGGGACGACTCGGGGTTCTCGGAGCACTGCCACACCCCGTGCGGGCAGTAGTCGGTGATGGTCTGGTAGAGCGGCTTGTGGCGCTCCATCCACTCCAGCATGCCCCGCATGTAGGCGGGGTTGTCGCCGTTGCGGAACAGCCCCCATTCCGGATACGAGACCGGCTTGCCGCGCTCGGCGGCGAAGTCCACCTGCTTCTGCAGCCCGTAGGGCTCGTCCACCTGCTCCTCGAAGGTCAGGGCCGGGGGCTGGTCGTAGGAGTCCATCCCGATGATGTCCACGACGTCGTCGCCCGGATAGCACTCGGTCCAGGGCACGGCGTCGCGCCCCCTGCTCGGCGCGAAGTCGAAGCGGAACCCTTGTCCGGGCACCGAACGCATCGCGGTCACGATGCGTCTCCAGTACGCCTTCCACGCGACGGGATCCGGGCCGCACCGGTGGGTGTACGTCGTCCCGTTCATCTCCCACCCGAGGACGATCACGGTGTCCGGCACCCCCAGCAGGACCAAACGCTCGGCGAGCTTCTCGAAGTGCTGGTCGAATTCGCCCGCCGCGCCCCGCCGCAGAAGGGCGCGCACCTCGCCGTCCGGCACCCGCGCCTCGTTCCGCTCCAGCATCGGCGTGTTGAGTACGAACATCCGGTCCGCGTCCGCCTTGCGCCAGGCCGCCCAGGAGGCGAGGAAGCCGGGACGGCCCTCGATGTTCTCCCACAGGTCGCCCGGAAGGTAGCTGTGCCCGACCCGGAGCTCCGTCCCGCCGAGCCAGCGGGACAGCTCCGCCATCCGCTGCACCCCCTTGGGGCCGTAGTCCAGATAGGCGCCGACGGCGGTCGTACGATCCTCGTCCGGCGCCCCCGGGGCCGGGCTCTTCCCCGCCTGTGTGTCCTCGGGGCCGGGACCGGTCAGGACCGCGCCCCCGACGAGGAGGCAGAAGGCGCTGGCGCCGACACCGAAATTGATGAGACGGCGGTTCACGGGCACGGCTCCTCCTTGGCTTGAGGCCGGTCTCCGACGTTCTCGACCTTAAGGAGAAACATTCAACAATGGGCTGTGGGGTCGTCGGCGATAGGCCATTCGCGACACGCGGGGATTCAGATGGGGCCGTTCGGGTGGGATTTCTCGAAGGTGAACGGAAGTGAACCCACGCGGTTGTCGAAATTCGAATCCACAAGGCCGGGTCCGGCCGTGGTCCGGATCCCCCCGAGCCGGGTGAGCATCTCGCGGAACAGGGATTTCATCTCCAGCTTGGCGAGGTGTGCGCCCAGACAGTGATGTGGTCCACCGCCTCCGTATCCGAGGTGCGGATTGGGCGACCGGGTGATGTCGAAGGAATCGGGATCATCGAATACGGCGGCATCCCTGTTGGCGGACGCGTAGAGGAGCACGACCTTGTCCCCGGGCAGGAAGGAACGGCCGCCGAGCGCGCACTCCGCGGCCACCGTCCGCCGGAACTGGATGATGGGGGTCGAATGGCGCACGATCTCCTCGACCGCCCCGTCGGCGTACCGGTCGAAGTCGGACTCCAGCAGGGCCCGCTGGCCGGGATGCGTGCTGAGCAGGACCATCCCGTGGGCGATCGCGTTCCGGGTGGTCTCCACGCCCGCGACGAGCAGCAGCGAGAAGAACGCGCCGAGTTCACGCGAGGACAGGGACCGCCCGCCCACGTCCGCGCGCACGAGCGCCGAGATGACGTCGTCCGCGGGGGCGCGGCGCCGCTCGCGGGCGATGCCCGCCATGTCCCACTGCATACGCGCGAGCGAGCGCAGACCCCGTCCCGGGATCCGCAGCCGGGCCCGGCCCCGCCGCTGCACCCCGACGTACTCCGATGCCCCGTCGATACGGGCCGCGATGTCCGACCGGTGGCGACCGGGGACGCCCATCAGGTCACAGATGACCTCGAACGGCATTCGGGCGCCCGCCGAACGCATGAAATCCCCGGGCCCCTCCAGCGCCATCTCGTCCACCAGCCGACGGGCCACGGACCCGATGTTCTCCTCGGCCGCGGCCAGCAGGCGGGGCGTGAAGGCCCGGGAGATGGTCCTGCGCAGCCCGGCGTGCTCCGCCCCGTCCATGTTGACCATGGAGTTGCCGAACAGCGCCTTCGCCCAGGGTGCAGGTTCCGGGGTCGTCACCCCGGGGGCGCTGGCGAAGAGCTGCGGCTGCCGGCTGGCGGCCTTCACGTCCGCGTGCGTCACCAGCGCGTGGAAGGGCGTGCGCGCCCCCGACCTCGGGGTGAACCGCACCGGTCCTCCGGCCTCCCTCAGCCGGGCGAAGGCGGCCAGCCGCCGATCCCGTGGGAGCCGCCAGAACTCGGGATCCGCCAGATCGGCGGGACCGTCCTCCGCCGCGCGGTCCGCGGGTGTCCGATGCGTCAGCGCGTTCATGTACGACCTCCGGGTGCTCGGACGGCCATGCTGTCCCGGCTCACGGCGCGCGGCGCCCGACACGGCCGGAGCAGCGGGAGAATTCCCACGGTCGCCCGATGGCCCAGCGACGAGAACCGATCGCGCCGAGCGTCGTTGCCCACTCGAGCGAGAGATCTCGCAGGAGCGGACGAGAGGGAGGTACACCCACCATGAAGCCGAGCGACAGCACCGAGCACGAGCCGTCCGGCACCCCGGGAGCGGGGCGCCGGGCCGTGCTGCGCACCGCCTTCACCGCGGCCGTGATCGCCGGAACGGGCGCCGCGCTCGCCCCCGTCGTCCTCCACGGTGCGGCGCCTGCCGGCCCCGTACCGGGACGCGACGCGGTCGGTCCCGAACGGTTCTCCGAGGTCTACCGGGGCCGGGAGATCCAGGGCACGGCGACGGCCGTGGTGCCCGCGGGCGCGCAGCACGGGGCGGCCGAGGCCGGGACCGTGGCCGCCGTGCCCGGCATCGACGTGCGGGTCGACGGACGGAGCCTGCACGTGATGCGGAGGGCGGACGGCAGCTACCTCAGCGCCGTCAACCACTACGAGTCGTTCCCGACCCTCCTCGAGACGGCCCGAGCGGCGGTCGACGAGCTCGGTGAGGCCCAGCTGTCGGCCGCCTCCCCGCACACCATCTGAGCCCGGAGGACGGTCACGTGCACAGCCGGAAGAACCAACGCGATCTCACACGCACGGAGAAGAAACGACTCGTCGACGCGATTCTCGAGCTCAAACGCTCCGGCCGCTACGACGAATTCGTCGCACTGCACCGTCAGTACTACGTCACGGACAGCGAGAGCGGGCCGCGGCCCGCGCACATGACGCCGTCCTTCTTCCCGTGGCACCGTCAGTACCTGATCGAATTCGAGACGGCCCTGCGGTCCGTGGACCCCCGGGTGTCCCTGCCCTACTGGGACTGGACGCGGGACGGCACGGCGAGTGCCTCCCTCTGGGGGGACGACTTCCTCGGGGGCAACGGCAGACCCGGCGACCGGCAGGTGATGACCGGGCCGTTCGCCTACCGCCAGGGCAACTGGCGGATCCGCGCCGGAGTCACGGACGACCCGTTCCTCCGGCGCAACTTCGGCAGGCCGTCGTCGCCCGTCACCCTCCCCGGTGCGGGCGAGGTGGAACGCGCCCTGAAGGACCCCGTCTACGACGCCGCACCCTGGAACAGCGTCAGCACCACGGGCTTCCGGAACCGGATCGAGGGCTGGGGAATCCGAGGGGGCCGTGGCGTGGCGAACCACAACCGGGTGCACCGCTGGATCGGAGGGTCGATGGCGGGCGCGGCCTCGCCCGACGACCCGGTCTTCTGGCTGCACCACGCGTTCATCGACCTGCTGTGGGCGCGCTGGCAGAAGGCCCATCCCCGCTCCCGGTACCTGCCGGCCCGCGCGCTTCCGGCGGAGGACCCGCAGTCCGACCGGGTCTTCCCGCTCGACCGGCCGATGCCGCCGTGGGACGTGCCCCCCTCCCGGCTCATGGACCACACCCGGTTCTACCGGTACGTCTGAGGGAATCCGTCCCGGAAACGGGGCAGGGCCTCCCCGCTCCGCACGGAGGCGGAGCGGGGAGGCCCTGAAGGTGACGAGGCCCGGTCAGTGACCGTAGCCGTACTCGCCCTCGTCCTCGTGCTTGTCCTCGTGCTTGTCCGCGTGGCTGTCGGACACGTTGGCGCAGGTGTTGCCGAAGGACGGGTTCAGCAGGGCGATCACGTTGACCGTGTTGCCGCAGACGTTGACCGGGATGTTGACCGGCACCTGGACGGCGTTGCCCGAAATGACACCGGGGGAGTGGGCCGCGACCGCGTCCGCTCCGGCGTCGGCGGCAGCCATGCCGGCGCCGCCGGCGATCAGGGCACCGGTACCTGCCATGACAGCGGCCACCTTCGAGATACGCGACATCAGTTCTCCTTGTAAGGATCGGGACCGGCTGCCGAGCGGCGGCCGGTATGCCCTTTCAACGCGGAACTCGACAGACGGTAACGGATCACCGCAAAAGTCATCATCACGGCTCAACTCCGGCCGATGAGCGCGAGTCCGGCGGAGGGGAGCTCGTTCAGCCGGACCCGCCAGTCCCGGGCGCCGGGGAAGCGGGCCTTCACCGTCCGTGCGGCCATGTCCCGCACGTTGACCTGGCTCTCGCGCAGCCGCAGCAGCGGCTCGAGCGAGGAGCGGGCCAGCAGCAGACGCCGGTTGACGACCGGCACGGGACCCCAGTTGGTCTTGTACTGCTCCGAGCCGCGCAGCAGGCTGAGCACGCCGAGCTCCAGCTCACCCGCCTCCCTGGCGATCTCGCGGAGCAGCATCGAGGAGACGTCCACCTTCCGCTCCCTGAGCCGGGGGTCGGCGCCGTAGAGATAACACCCGGTCAGCCGCGCCGACCGGTACGACAGATCGGCGGCCACCACCTCCCCGTCGAGCACGAACTCCCGGACCGTGGCCTCGCCGTCCCGCACCATCCGGCGCGTCGAACGCACCAGATGCGCGCAGAACCGGGACCGCAGGTGCTCCGGGTTCACCCCCCGGCCGAGCCACTGGAGTTCGTGCAGCCTCAGCAGATTGCCGATGGCTCCCGACACACGGTGCACGGACGCCGGGCGGCACTCGATGCCCAGCGTGTCGATCCTGCGCAGTTTGGCCCTCGCCCGCTGGGCCCGGGAACCGCTCATCCGGCCGATGAGGGCGTCGATGGGCTCGCCCGGCAGCTCCATGCACGTCGAGTCCGTGAGGCTGCTCCGGGCGCCGGACCACTGCTCGAAGAGCAGGTTCGCCGAGGCGTCGGGACGTACCTCACGCAGGTCCACGACCGTGTGCGCGGCCGCCCGGTCCAGGCCCCGCTCCAGCGCGGCGACCGCCGCCGGGGTGTCCTCGCCGTCCACCAGGATGTCGAAGAAGTCCGAGATCGGGCCCCCCAACGGCACCAGCAGGGGCACCGGCCGGTGCACCAGCATCAGGGCGGCCGCCCCGATGAGGCGTCCGTCCCTGCGCGCCAGGAGGACCCGGAGCCGGCCGGGGGTCCCGTAGGAGAGCCACCACGAGTGGAGCCAGGCGTGGCTCTGGAACGGTGTGGCGGTGGGGCAGCGACGGTGCAGCGCGTCCCACTCGGGGGCGAGGTCGGCGAAGTCCGGCAGATCCCTGCAGAGGGTGACGGTGATCCGTCCCCGGCGGTCGGTGTTCATCGTACGAATTCCCTCTCCTCGGCCGAGCCGCCGTGGGACGGACCCGGAACCTGCGCGGTGACGTCCCGGCGGGCGGGGCGCGGACGTACGAGCAGCACGAGCGCGCCGGCCAGCCCTCCCGCGCTGGCACCCACGGCCGTGCCGAGCGGTGTGGACGGGGAGGCGGGATCGGTGGGGGGCACGGCGTGCGAGAACTTGACCAGCTTCACGCCGGTGTCCTTGGCCACGTGCCCGCCGGAGACGACCAGGGCCTCGGTCACCGCGTTGGCGATGTCCGAGGCGCGGTCACGGTCCGCCGACGTACCGGTGACCGCGATCATGGGTGAGTCCGGGGAAGTCTCGGACCGCACGTGCGTCCGCAGTTCGCGCACCGGTTCCCCGGCGGCTCCCTTGGCGTAGGCGAGTGTGGCGTCGCTGGTGGCGAGCCGGCCGTACGACTGGGCGTACCCCAGTGCCGCGGCGGGATCGGTGCCCTTGCCGGCGGTCACCATCACGTACCCGGTCGAGGCGTACTCGGGTGTGGCGAGCAGCCCGTACGAGAATCCGCAGGCGGCCCCGAGCAGGGCGCAGGCGGGCAGGGGCCACCAGCGGGGCGGTGCGAAAGCGGGACGCAGCCTGCGGAACCGTCCGGGGACGGCCGGCTGCTGCTCGGGCGACTCGGTCATGGGTGTGCTCTCTCGGTCTGGGGAACGGTGGTCAGGCCGGTGGCCTGTGCGTAGACGCTCATGAGGCGCCGGCTGCTGAGCCTGATGTCGTAGTGGTCCACTGCCGCCGGCGGCGGCAGCCTGGGGGTGCCCCTGTCCATGTGGCGCCGCAGGACAGCCCTCAGCTCCTCGGGATCCCCCGGAGCGGCCCCGATCCGCGTGGTGCCCGCACCCCGGCTGCCTGCCGGGAGGTCCTCGACGGCGGGGCATGCGGCGTACACCACGGGCAGGCCGGCCGCCAGCGCCTCGACGCAGGCGAGCCCGAAGGACTCCTCGCGGGACGCCGAGACGAACACGTCGGCGGCGCTCAGCACATCGGGGACCCCGGGGACCGCGTCGGTGGTACCGCACTCACCGAGGAACCGCACCCGGGCGGCGGCGCCGAGACGGGCCGCGAGGGCGCGCAGCGAGGCGTCCTCGGGCCCGGCGCCCGCCACCACGAGCCACGCGCCGGGGAGGGCGGCGACCGCGCGGACAAGGAGGTCGAAGCGTTTGCCGGGGACGAGTCTGCCCACGCCTCCCACCACGAAGGCCGCCTCGGGCAGGCCCAGCAGGTGACGGGTGGTGCGTCGGCGCTCCGGGTCGAAGCGGAAGGCGGCCACGTCGATGCCGTTGGGGACCGTGTGGATCCGGGCGGCCGGTACACCCCAGGCACGCAGCCGGCCTGCGACGGTGTCGGACACGGCGACCGTCGCCGCCCCCAGCCGCTCGGTGCGCAGGTACAGCTCCCTGGTGCCCCGGGTCAGCGGCCGGCCCTCGATCTCCGCGTCTCCCAGCGAGTGCTCCGTGGAGACCACGGTGGTCCCGGCCAGACGCGCGGCGATCCTGCCGTAGACGCAGGCGCGGTAGAGGTGCGTGTGCACGAGGTCGTAGCCGCCGCGGCGGATGAGCCCGGCGAGCCTCGGCACCGCGCCGAGATCCCGGTTGCTCCGCATCCCCAGGTCCCGGACGTGCACGCCGTCCTCGCGAAGACCCCGGGCGACCGCACCGGGGTTGGTGAGCGTCACGACGTCGCAGCGCGCCGGCAGGTGACGCAGCAGCAGACGCAACTGCTGCTCCGCCCCGCCGATGCCCAGGCCCGTGATGACGTGCAGTGCCCTCATCCGGCCTCACCGGACCGGTTGCGCAGCCGGTGCCGCACCTCCTTGGCCCGCAGGCGCGCTCCGCGGTCCGCGTGGCTGATGTGCGTGCGCGGAAGGGCGAGCGGGCCCGAGAGGGAGCCGGGGACGAGCGCGCAGCCGTAGGTGTAGCCGGCCTCCCGCACCGACTCGACCACTCGGCGGTCCACCGTCCCGTACGGATAGCAGAATCCCTCCGGGGGCTGCCGGAGGATCCGGCCGAGGGCCTCCCGGCTGCCGTGCGTCTCCGCGCGCAGTTCGTCGTCGGACAGCGCCGTCAGATCCCGGTGGAACATGCCGTGCGATCCGATCTCCATGCCCGACGCGGCCAGGGTGAGCACGCCCTCCTCGGTGAGCAGGGGCTTGCGCGGGCCGAGCGGGTCCCACTCGTTGGACCCGCCGGGTCTGCCGGGAAGCACGAAGACCGTCGCCGAGCAGCCGTGCGACAGCAGTACGGGGAGCGCCTCGTCGAGGAAGTCCGCGTACCCGTCGTCGAAGGTCAGCCCGACCAGGCCGCGCCGTCCGGCGGCCCGTGCGCGCAGCAGCTCCGAGATGCCCACGCCGGTCAGGCCGCGGCGCCGCAGCCGGGTCAGCTGTTCGTCCAGCCGGTCCGCGGAGACGGTGATGCCGTACGGATCGTCGACGGGGTCGCCCACCGAGTGGTAGGTCAGGATCCACGGCGGTGAACGGCGGGGCAGCGTACGGGAGGGGAGTGCCGAGGTGTCAGCGGCCATGGGGGAACCTCTGTCGGATGAGTGCCATCAGATGAAGGGCTTCGGGCGCCCTGAGCGCGAGAGCCGTGAGGAGGAACGCCGCGGGGATCACGGCACAGCAGACCGCCAGGCCCACGACGGGCCCGGGCGCCAGGTCCGCCGCGAGCCGTCCGGCGCCGGCCGCCGCCGCGGCCGCCACCACCGGACGGGTCAACGAGAACGCGACGGCACCGGCCCGCACGGCGACCGCCCGTGAGCCCAGGCCCAGCAGCATCAGCAGCGCCGCGGTGGTGATGCCGACGGCGTTGGCGGCGGCGATGCCCTCGACGCCGAACGGACCTGTCAGCAGAAGACCGGCCAGGGTGGTGACGAGGAGTCCGGCGGCCATGGCGCCCAGGGGGTACCAGGTGGGCCGCCCGGCCGAGAAGTACGGCCTGCACAGGGCGCCGACCAGGGTGTGGCCGAGCAGCCCCAGCGCGTAGACCCGCATGACCGCCGCCGTCGCCGCGGTGTCGGCGGCGTCGAAGGCCCCGCGCTGGAAGAGGACTTCGACGATCTGCTCCGCGCAGCCGAGAACCGTGGCGGTACCGAGCAGCACCACCGTCCCGGCGAGCGCGAGGTCACGCTCCACCCGGCGGCGCGCCCCCTCCGCGTCGCCGGAGGCCATGGCCCGCGCGACGAGGGGGAAGGTCACCGTGCAGATCATCATCGACAGCACCATCGGCAGCTGAGCCACCTTCTGCGCGTAGTTCAGGTGCGAGATCGCCCCGTCCGGCAGGGAGGAGGCCAGGATCCGCTCGACGAGCACCTGCGCCTGACGGCTCACCACGAACAGCACGACCGGCGCCAGCACCGTGGCTCCGAGCAGGGCGGGGCCACGCCCCCTCACCCTCCGGCCGGCACGCCGGCGGGGCATCAGCCGGACGAACGCGGGCAGCAGGGTCAGGATCATCAGCAGACTGCCGAGAGCCACGCCCGCGGCCGCAGCACGCACCCCCCAGAGGGAGTGCAGCGCCAGGGTCGTCGCGATGATCCCGATGTTGTACGCGATGTAGACGCCGGCCGGCGCCAGGAAACGGCCGTGCGCCCGCAGCGCGGCACTGAAGTAGCCGGTGACGCCGAAGGTGAGGACGGTCACGGCCGTCAGGCGGGTGCAGTCCACGGCGAGCCGGGGATCGTCCAGCCCGGGGGCGAGCACGCCGACGGCCCAGGGAGCCCCCCACACCAGCAGACCGCCCGCGCAGGCAAGCGTGGCGAACAGCCGGGGGAGGGTGTCGGCCACGAGCGCCCGCACCGGGTCCTGTGCGTGGCCGCCGGCCGCGCGCCGCGTCAGGGCCAGGCTGAACGCGGGCACCAGCAGCAGCGCCATACCGTCCTCGATCAGCAGGGTCGCCGCCATCTCGGGTACGGTCCAGGCGATCAGGAAGGCGTCGCTGGCGTGGCTGGCGCCGAAGAGCCGGGCGACGGCCTGGTCGCGTACGAGCCCCAGCAGCGCGGCCACCACGGTCAGTCCCGCGGCCCCGCCCACCGCGCGGGCCAGCAGGCCCCCGGACCGTGCCGGGGTCCCGGGAACCTCAGCCCCGACGGCTGTCCTCTCCGCGGCGGGCCCGGTCGTCGTACCACTCACCCGGCGGTCGCCCCCTCGTGGGCGGCCAGTGCCCACCAGGCGGCGAGACCGAGCACGATCCCGGTCAGGAGGGTGGAGGGGCCGCCGATGTCCGCGTACAGGAAGTCGACCGTCTGCCATGTCATCAGGCCGACGGCCACGAGGCCGCAGTCGAGTGCCGCCGACCCGCCGGCACGTGCCCGCGCCAGTCGGCGGATTCCGGCGGCCAGGAGGGCGAGCCACGATCCGGCGAGGAGGACGCAGCCGACGAGCCCCTGCTCGCTGAGCACCAGCAGATACATGTTGTGGGGGGAGAGCAGCGGCTGCCTGCGGAACTCCTGGCCCGCCCCCTCCGTGTCGCTGCCGGAGGAGAGCCCGATCGAGGCATGGCCGTCCCGGTGCGCCGGGAAGCCCTTCAGGCCGACTCCGGTCGCCGGCTGCTCACGCCACATCCCGGTGGCGGCGGCCCACATGGTGTAGCGGTCGTTGACGGACCGGTCGGGCGCGCTGGTGACCTCCGTGATGCTGGTGAGCCGCTGGGCGATCATGTCGGAACCGATGCCGAAGCCGCCGACGAGTACGACAGCGGCGGCTCCGGTCACCGCGAGGGCGCGCACGGCCTGCCGCAGCCCGGTCAGCACGATCACGGCGACGGCCCCCGCCGCCGTCGCGATCCACGCGCCGCGGCTGAAGGAGAGCGTGAGCGGGACGGCCAGCAGCGCGGCGGTGGCACCGGCCCACAGCCTGGCCCGGCCGGTCGCTCCCGGGGACCCGCGCAGGGCGAACGCGGTGGCCGCCACCAGGCCGTAGCCGACCACCGTGGCCATCCCCATGACGTCACCGGGCCCGAACGTGCCGACCGCGCGGATCTCCTCACCCATGTAGGAGGCCCCGGAGCCCGTCACGTACTGATGGACTCCGACCCCGCCCTCGATCGACGCCAGCACGACCAGGGCGCCCGCGAGCACCCGGAAGTCCCGGGCGTTCCTGAGCAGCAGGACCACGGTGGCGGGCACGAGGACGAAGACCTGCAGGTACCGGACGAAACCCGGCAGGGCCGCCACGGGGTCCGCGGCGGTGACCGTGGCCACCGCCAGACCCACCACGGGCAGCCCCAGCACCGCCGCCGCGGTGGGGGAGAGCGGACGCCGCCGGAGGAGGAGCAGCCGGCCGGCGCAGACGAGCACGGCCGCACCCGACACGAGGTCGGCCACCGGGACTCCGGCCGGTCCGTCCCCCAGGGTGCCCGGCGGAAGAGCCACGAGGAGAACCGCCGCGATCAGCGGAAGCAAGGTCCACCGGTGGCCCGGGCCGCCGGGAGGCGTGGCCTCCCGGGCGGTCGGCGGGGCGGGCGCGGCGGTTACGGTGAGGGCCACGGTTCAGCTGCCTCCGAGCCTGAACACCGAGCCGGCCGTGCGCGCCAGCACGCACATGTCCTGCCACAGCGACCACGTCTCGATGTACCGGTTGTCGAAGCGGGCCCGGTCCTCGATCGACGTGTCCCCCCGCAGACCGTTGACCTGCGCCAGCCCCGTGATGCCGACCGGCATCCGGTGCCGTGCCCGGTAACCGGGGTGAGTCCTGCTGAACTGCGAGACGAAGTACGGGCGTTCGGGACGCGGTCCGACGAGGCTCATGTCGCCGCGGACGACGTTCCACAGCTGGGGCAGCTCGTCGAGCGACGTCCTGCGCAACAGCCTGCCCGCCCGGCTCATGCGTCCGTCCGACGCGACGTTCCACCGCGTGGCGGACTCGTTCTCGTCGGCCGGACGCAGGGTGCGGAACTTCAGCAGCACGAAGGGGCGTCCGGACTCGCCGATACGTTCCTGGCGGAAGATCACCCCGGGTCCGTCGCACACCCGCACGGCGAGTGCGCAGGCGGCCATCACCGGGAAGGCCACCACCAGCGCGGCCGACGCCAGGACGGCGTCCATCGCGCGTTTCACCAGCCGGGCCGGCCATCGGCCCGCCGCCGGGTGCAGTGAGTGGACCGCGAACCCCCAGACGTGGTCGGGGCGTGGTGCGGTCCGGGAGCGCACCACCGTTCCCTGATCGCTGATCAGCCAGACCCTGCATCCGTGCCGGGTGAACAGGGAGAACAGCTCCTCCCCGTCCGGTGCGGCCTCGGGCGGCACGGTGAAGACGGCATGCCGTACGGAGTTCTGCACGACGGCCCTGCCGGCGTCCTGCACCGAGGCCAGGACCGGCAGCGGTGCCTCGCCGGCACCCGCGTCCGCCGTCACCTCGGTGTCCTGACCGGCGCCGGTGACCCTGCCGACCGGCCGCATGCCGTAACGGCCGTGCTCCTGGAGTACGGCGACGACGGCGTCGGCGAGAGGGCCGTCGCCCACGACGAGGGTGGAGCGCGGATGACGCGCGGCCGACCACAGCACCCCGCGGTGCACGAAGGCCCGCGCCCCGCAGCTCACCGCGATCTGGACTCCCGCCGCGCACGCGAGCGCCGCCCAGCCCGTCGAGTGACGGGGGGCCAGGGCGGAGACCACCTCGGCGACGATGTACCACTGGGCGACGGCCAGCCCGGTCAGCGCGGGAAGCTCGGCCAGGACGGAAGGGGACAGTCCCGTCCGGTAGAGCCCCCGGTGGGCGTGCAGGAGCACCTGGACGGCGGCCTGCGCGAGAAGGACGGTCACCGGCCAGCCTCCGGGGGCGGCAAGCGCCGCGGCCAGGCCAAGGGCCAGCACGTCGGAGGCGAGCAGGGCGGCGGGAGCGCCGCGGCGCCACGCCCCCGCGGCGCGCCGCGGAACCGGGGCGCCGTCGTCGCCGCTGCGTTGCGGGCGGATCGCCGAGGCGGCACGCCGTACGGCGGTGGCCTGGGCGGCTCGGGGGACAGGGGCACTCTCCGTCGTCATCGCTCGGTGCGCTTCCTCGTCGTGGGGCGGGACAGGCCGACAAGTTCCTGATAGAGGGTCAGGACCGCACCGGCGGTCCTGGTGACGTCGAAGACCGACCGGGTACGCGCCTGAGCGGTGCGGCCCAGTTCCGCCAGCAGTGCGGCGTCGCCGAGCAGCGTGGTCAGCGCGGACGCAAGGGCGGCCGGGTCCTCGGGCGGTACGAGGCAGTGGGGAAGGTGCTCCGGGGGAAGGCTCTCCCTCGCCCCGTCCACATCGGTCAGCAGCACCGGCGTGCCGCAGGCCATGGCCTCGAGCGGGGCCAGGGCCATCCCCTCCCAGCGCGACGGCAGGACCAGCAGGTCGGCCGCCCTGACCCAGGGCCGCACGTCCGCCGCGGCCCCGGCGAAGACCACCCCCGGCGGTGCCGCCCGGCGCAGCTCGTCCGCGCACGGACCGTCGCCCACCAGGACCAGCCGGGCGTCACCCACCGACGCCGTGCGCCAGGCCCGCAGCAGCAGATCCTGTCCCTTCTGCCGGCTCAGGCGCCCGACACACACGACGAGCGGGGCGCCCGCCGGGAGTCCGGCACGTGACGGGAGGCAGGCGCGGGCAGCCGTGCGGTCCCCGTGGGCAGGACGGAAGCGGCCGAGGTCGATGCCGTTGCGGATCACCGACCAGCGTGCCCTGATACCCGCGTGCTGGCCCCTCCTCCGCTCGGACTCGCTGACGCAGAGGATGCGGTCGCTCCATCGGGCCCCGTACCGTTCCCAGGCGGCGGCGAGTTCGGCGGCCCGGCCCTCCAGCGCCTCGAACGACCAGGCATGAGGCTGGAACACCGTCGGAACCGTGCCCCGCACGGCCAGACGGCCCGCGAGTCCCGCCTTCGCGCTGTGGGCGTGGACGACGTCAGGAGCACACGCGCGCACCAGACGGGCGGCGGTGAGGACTTCCCGGGCGAGGCGTGGACCGGGCGAGCGCCCCGCGGGCCAGGGATACACCCGGGCGCCGGCGGTGGCCGCCCCGTCCGCCAGCGGCCCGTCCGGCGGGCAGGCCACGACGGGCCGCAGTCCGGCCCGGACCTGTGCCGCCACGAGGTCGGTCACGACTCGCGCGACGCCCCCTTCGACCGGCTGGACCAGGTGGAGGACCGTCAGTCGTTTCTCATCGGTGCAACTCTTCTGCAGCACGCACGGCTCTCTTTCACAGGACCCCGAAGAGCCGGTTTCGGGAATGCACCGGCGGCAGGCAATTGGTGGCGGGGATCAAGTAGGTAAAACCGAATTGCACTGTGGCAGAGAGTGCCTGGGAAAACACGGAGGACTCGCGTTCGTGTCTTCGTGGATCGCCGCCGCCGACGCCCCCGACCACCGGTTACCGAATGCGACGGCGTGTCAGACGCCGCTGACAGTAACCGTCCTGAACGGTGTCGCATGATGGCCCGGCCGAACACCCTCGGCGCACCTGCGGGGCTCGGAGGTGCCGAGCGGTATTACGCCGAATTCGGCGCGGAGTTGTGACTCGCAATTCCTCGCTCCGTCGTGTCCGCCATTCGGGCGCGGCATTCCCGGGCCTGTCCCGTGCGAAGCGGACCGGGGCCGGGGGACCGCACCGGTGCGGCCCTCCGTCCCGCGCACCGAAGGCGGTGCCGTCCTGGCCTGCGGGACCGCGCACCGCGTCGCCCATGACCCACGTCAGGGCCGCGCGGCCGCGCACCGGACGTGCGCGAGGGCTCCGAGTGCGAGGCGGGGTGCCCGGACCGGGGCTGCCGCGTGCTCCCGGATGCCGGGGTCCGCGTCACCGGCCGGCCTCGGGGCCGCCCTCGGGTGCCGTGTACCGGTGAGCACCGTCGACGGGGCAGTATCGGGTGCGACGGGGGACGACGGTCCCCGGTCACGGTCAGCGAACGGCCGACGAGGACAAGAGGAGAACAGATGGTTCACGAACGTGCCGGTCAGCCGGCGCAGCCCGGAGACCTGGTGGACGTGGCACGCCTGGTGACCGCCTACTACACGCTCCGGCCCGATCCGGCCGACCCCGGCCAGCGGGTGGCGTTCGGTACCTCGGGGCACCGCGGATCCGCGTTCGCGGCGGCGTTCAACGACGACCACATCGCGGCCACCACGCAGGCCATCTGCGAATACCGGGCCCGCCAGGGCACCGACGGACCCCTGTTCCTCGGCGCCGACACCCACGCCCTGTCCGAACCCGCCCGGATCACCGCCCTCGAGGTGCTGGCAGCCAACGGGGCCACGGTCCTGATCGATTCCGACGACGGCTACACACCCACCCCCGCCGTGTCGCACGCCATCCTGACGTACAACAGGGACCGCACGTCCGGCCTCGCCGACGGAATCGTCGTCACCCCGTCGCACAACCCGCCCGCCGACGGCGGCTTCAAGTACAACCCGCCGCACGGCGGCCCGGCGGGCTCCGACGCCACGTCGTGGATCCAGGACCGCGCCAACGCCCTGATCGAGGGCGGGCTGAAGGAGGTCCGCAGGGTCACCCACGCCAGGGCCCTCGCCGCCGGCACCACGGGCCGGCACGACTTCCTCACCGGCTACGTCGACGACCTCCCGGCCGTCCTCGACCTGGACGCGGTGCGCGACGCCGGAATCCGGATCGGGGCGGACCCGCTCGGCGGCGCCTCGGTCGCCTACTGGGGCCGTATCGCCGAACGGCACGGGCTGGACCTCACGGTGGTCAACCCCCTGGCCGACCCCACCTGGCGTTTCATGACGCTGGACTGGGACGGGAAGATCCGGATGGACTGCTCCTCCCCCCACGCCATGGCCTCCCTGATCGAGAAGCGCGACGCCTACACCATCGCCACCGGCAACGACGCCGACGCCGACCGGCACGGCATCGTCACCCCCGACGGGGGTCTGATGAACCCCAACCACTATCTGGCCGTCGCGATCCGCTACCTCTACACCCACCGGGAGAACTGGCCGGCCGGCACGGGCATCGGCAAGACACTCGTCTCCTCCTCCATGATCGACCGGGTCGCCACCGACCTCGGGCGCCCGCTCGTGGAGGTCCCCGTCGGATTCAAGTGGTTCGTCGACGGCCTCTTCGGCGGAACCCTCGGCTTCGGCGGGGAGGAGTCCGCCGGGGCGTCCTTCCTGCGCCGGGACGGCCGGGTGTGGACCACCGACAAGGACGGCATCCTGCTCGCCCTGCTCGCCTCGGAGATCACCGCCGTCACGGGCTCGACGCCCTCCCAGCACTACCGCGAACTCACCGGCAGGTTCGGTGACCCGGCCTACGCCAGGATCGACGCCCCCGCGAGCCGCGAGCAGAAGGCGGTCCTGGCCAGGCTCTCACCCGAGCAGGTCACCGCCGGAACCCTCGCGGGAGAGCCGGTCACCGCGGTCCTCACCGAGGCGCCGGGCAACGGTGCGGCCATCGGCGGGCTCAAGGTCTGCACGGAGAACGCCTGGTTCGCGGCACGGCCCTCAGGCACGGAGGACGTGTACAAGGTGTACGCGGAGAGCTTCCAGGGGCCCGAGCACCTCGCCAGGGTGCAGGACGAGGCCCGGACCCTGGTCTCCGACGCACTGGGATCGGCGGGCTGAGGCAGGCCGTGGGCCCGGATCCCCGGGCCCACGGCCTCTCGGGAGACCGTCGGCGCCGGGGGCCCTCAGCGCTCCCCGCGAAAGGCGCGCAGGATCTGCTCGGCCGCCAGCGTGGCCGTCAGCTCGCCCTCCCGGACCCGCTGTTCCACGACCGGAGCGAGCGACCGCACCTCCGGGTGGCCTCGGAGGGCGTCCAGCAGCTCGTCGCGGACCATCGCCCAGGTCCAGGCCACCTGCTGCTCACTGCGCTTCTCCGCCAGCCGGCCGGTCGACTCCAGCAGCGTGCGGTGCTGCTCCAGCCGCTCCCACAGCGCGTCCAGCCCGGTCGATTCCCTGGCGCTGCACGTCAGCACCGGAGGCGTCCACGCCGCGTCCACCGGGTGCATCAGCCGCAGCGCGCCCGCCAGTTCGCGTGCGGCGGAACGCGCGTCGCGCTCGTGCGGACCGTCCGCCTTGTTGACCGCGACGGCGTCGGCCAGCTCCAGGACCCCCTTCTTGATGCCCTGGAGCTGATCGCCGGTGCGGGCCAGGGTGAGGAGCAGGAAGGTGTCGACCATGCCGGCGACCGCGGTCTCCGACTGGCCGACACCCACCGTCTCCACCAGCACCACGTCGTAGCCGGCGGCCTCCATCACCACGATCGACTCCCGGGTGGCCCTGGCCACCCCGCCGAGCGTGCCGGACGTGGGGGAGGGGCGTACGAAGGCCCGGTCGTCCACCGCGAGCCGTTCCATCCGGGTCTTGTCGCCCAGGATCGAACCCCCCGTACGGCTCGACGACGGGTCCACGGCAAGCACCGCGACACGGTGCCCGAGGCCCGTCAGCATGGTTCCCAGGGCGTCGACGAACGTGGACTTGCCCACCCCCGGGACGCCGCTGATCCCGATCCGCCTGGAACGGCCCGAGTGCGGCAGCAGCGCGCCGAGCAGCCGCTGGGCCTGCGCCCGGTGATCGGGGCGCACCGATTCCACCAGGGTGATGGCCCGGGCCACGAACGACCGTCTGCCGTCGAGCACGCCCTCGACGTAGGCGTCGACGTCGATGTTCACCGCCACAGCCGACCGCTCACAGCTCGTGGCCGAGCGAGGCGGCGAGCCGCGCGACGAGGCCGTGGGCCGCGTCCGGGATCACCGTCCCCGGCGGGAACACCGCGGCGGCGCCGGCCGCGTGCAGCGCCTCCACGTCCTGCGGCGGGATCACCCCGCCCACCACGATCATGATGTCCTCCCGGCCCTCGGCGGCCAGTTCCTCGCGGAGGGCGGGGACGAGCGTGAGGTGACCGGCGGCCAGGGAGGACACACCCACGATGTGGACGTCCGCCTCGACCGCCTGCCGGGCGACCTCGCGCGGCGTCTGGAACAGCGGGCCGACATCGACGTCGAAGCCCAGGTCGGCGAAGGCCGTGGCGATCACCTTCTGCCCCCGGTCGTGGCCGTCCTGCCCCATCTTCGCCACGAGGATCCGCGGACGCCGCCCCTCGGCCTCCTCGAAGGCGTCGACCGACGTACGGGTGCGTTCCACGGACGGTGACTCCCCTGCCTCTTTGCGGTACACCCCGGAGATCGTACGGATCTGGCCCGCGTGCCTCCCGTAGACCTTCTCGAGCGCGTCCGAGATCTCCCCCACCGTCGCCATCGCCCGGGCCGCGTCGACCGCCAGGGCGAGGAGGTTGCCCTCGAGCTCCGGGCCCGGGTCCCGCCCGGCCGCCGCGGTCAGCGCCCGCAGCGCGTCCTGGCAGGCGGCCTCGTCCCGTTCCTCGCGCAGCCGTCGCAGCTTCTCGACCTGCTGGGCGCGCACCGAGGAGTTGTCGACCTTGAGGACGTCGATCGCCTCGTCGCTCTCCACCCGGTACTTGTTCACGCCGATCACCGGCTGGCGCCCGGCGTCGATACGCGCCTGCGTGCGGGCCGCCGCCTCCTCGATCCGGAGCTTCGGGATACCGGCGTCGATGGCCTTGGCCATGCCGCCCGCCGCCTCGACCTCCTCGATGTGCTGCCAGGCCCGCTCCGCGAGGTCGTGCGTGAGCCGCTCCACGTAGGCGCTGCCGCCCCACGGGTCGATCACCCGGCACGTCCCGGACTCCTGCTGGAGCAGCAACTGGGTGTTGCGGGCGATCCTCGCAGAGAAGTCCGTCGGGAGCGCGAGCGCCTCGTCGAGTGCGTTGGTGTGCAGCGACTGGGTGTGCCCCTGTGTGGCCGCCATCGCCTCCACACACGTGCGCGTCACGTTGTTGAACACGTCCTGCGCGGTGAGTGACCAGCCCGACGTCTGCGAATGGGTGCGCAGCGAGAGGGACTTGGGGTTCTTCGGTTCGAACCTGCCCACCAGCCTGGCCCACAGGAGGCGTGCCGCGCGCAGTTTCGCGATCTCCATGAAGAAGTTCATGCCGATCGCCCAGAAGAAGGACAGACGCGGTGCGAACGCATCGACGTCCAGGCCCGCCTCCCGGCCGGCGCGCAGGTACTCCACCCCGTCGGCCAGGGTGTAGGCCAGCTCCAGATCGGCCGTCGCGCCGGCCTCCTGGATGTGGTAGCCGGAGATCGAGATGGAGTTGTAGCGGGGCATCCTCCGCGAGGTGAAGGCGAAGATGTCCGAGATGATCCGCATCGAGGGGCCCGGCGGATAGATGTAGGTGTTGCGGACCATGAACTCCTTGAGGATGTCGTTCTGGATGGTCCCGGCCAGCTTCTCCGGGGGCACCCCCTGCTCCTCCGCGGCGACGATGTACAGGGCCAGTACCGGCAGCACCGCCCCGTTCATCGTCATCGACACCGACATCCGGTCCAGCGGGATGCCGTCGAACAGCTGCCGCATGTCGTAGATCGAGTCGATCGCCACCCCCGCCATGCCGACGTCCCCCGTCACCCGCGGGTGGTCGCTGTCGTAGCCGCGGTGGGTGGGCAGGTCGAAGGCGATGGACAGGCCCTTCTGCCCGGCCGCGAGATTGCGCCGGTAGAAGGCGTTGGACTCCTCGGCCGTGGAGAATCCGGCGTACTGGCGGATGGTCCACGGCTGGTTGACGTACATCGTCGGATAGGGGCCGCGCACGTAGGGGGCGATGCCCGGGTAGCCGCCGAGGAAGTCCAGCCCCTCCAGGTCGCGCCCGGTGTAGAGCGGCTTCACCGTGATGCCCTCGGGGGTCTCCCAGAGCAGTTCCTCCTCGGGCCGTCCGGCCGACTCCTTGAGCTCCGCACGCCACCGCTCCTCGGAGACGGGCGCGGGGGTCTCCCCGTTCAGGCCGATGCCGGAGAAGTCCGGCACGGGGCGCTGCGCGGCCCCGGTGTTCTCGTGGGGCTGCATCACGCCACTCCCATGCGGTCGAGTTCGGAGGAGAGGACGGCGACGACGTCGCAGCCGGCGAAGACGTGGACGTCGGCCCCGGAGGCTTCCTCCGGCCGTCCGGCGAGGAAGACGCGCCGCGCGCCGGCGGCCCGCAGGGCCGTCACGACGGCTTCGGCCTGTTCGGCGTAGAGCGCGTCCGTCGAACACAGACAGGCGCTCGACGCCCCGCTCGCCGCGAAGGCGGCTCCCACGGTCGACGCGTCCACGGAGACCGGCTCGTGGACGGGTTCGACACCGCCGGCGAGGAACAGGTTCGCCGCGAAGGCGGCCCGGGCCGTGTGCGCGGCGGCGGGCCCCAGCGCGGCGATGAACACCTTGGGCCGGCTTCCGGTGGCCGCCAGGTGCGCGTCCGACCTGACCCGCAGTCCCTCGAAGGCCTCGTCGCGGCGGACGCGGGGCAGCCCGGCCGCCGGAGCGGCCTCCGGGTGCGGCTCGCGTTCCAGGGGCCGTTCGGCCAGATGCGGGAACTCACTGACCCCGGTCACCGGTTCGTTCCGCCGCGCCAGGCCCTCGCTGCGGGCCGCCCAGGTGGTGGCGAGCCGTTCCTCGACCATGCCGGAGGCCAACGCCTCGGCCTGGCCTCCCGCCCGTTCGATCTCCTGGAAGAACGACCATGCGGCGACGGCGAGTTCGTCGGTCAGCCGCTCGACGTACCAGGAACCGCCCGCGGGATCCGTCACCCGGGCCAGATGCGACTCCTCGATCAGGATCGTGGAGGTGTTCCGTGCGATCCGCCGCGCGAACGCGTCGGGCAGGCCCAGAGCGTGGTCGAACGGCAGCACGGTGACGGAGCCGGCCCCGCCGACGCCGGCGCCCAGGCAGGCCAGTGTGGTCCGCAGCATGTTCACCCACGAGTCACGGCGCGTCATCATCACGGGCGAGGTCACGGCGTGCTGGCGCTGGGCCCCCGCCTCCGTGGCGCCGCAGACCTCGGCGACGCGGGACCACAGCCGCCGTGCCGCACGCAGCTTCGCGATCGTGAGGAACTGGTCGGCCGTCGCCGCGTACCGGAACTCCAGCTGCCCGCACGCCTCCTCGACGGACAGCCCCGACCCGGTGAGAGCCCGGAGGTACGCCACACCGGTGGCCAGGGAGAGCCCCAGTTCCTCGGCTGCCGAGCCGCCGGCCTCGTGGTAGGGGAGTGCGTCGACCGTCAGGGCGCGCAGCCCCGGGTACGCGTCGGAGCACAGCCGCGCCCAGTGGACCGCCGCCTCCAGTCCCGGCGGCGTTCCCGCGCGGGCGGACTCCCCGAGGGGATCGATCCCGAGGCCGCCGCGCACGGACTCCTTCGCCATGCCGCGGGCCTCGCAGAGGCGGAGCAGTTCCCCGGCCGCGGGGCCCGGATCGGCGCCGGCGTCCAGGACCAGGGGCGCCAGGTCGAGAAGCACACCCTCCAGCGCCCGGGCCAGCCCGGAGACCGGGACACCACCGGGCCGGCCCACGGACAGCCAGAGCGAGGTGACGCCGTTCTCCAGGTCGGCGAGAAGCGCGTCGTTCAGCAGCACGGGGTCGGTCAGCGCGTGACGCTGGCGCACGTCCCAGCCGTCCGGGGCGTTCCCGGCGGCCAGGCTTCCCCGGGTGAAGGGGGCGAAGCCCGGCAGACCGGAGTCCGGCGAGACGTCGGCGGAGGTGTACAGAGGGCGGGCGGTGAGCCCGTCCCCGAGCGCGGTGGACAGCGCCTCCTCGGCGGCCGCTCCCGTGGCCTCCTTGCCCGACCTGCGCAGGACGCCCTCTACAAGGCTCTGCCAACGGTCGTGCGAAGGGGCTGGGAGATCGGCGGCCGGCGAAAGCCCGTCAGCAGGCAGGACCGTCATGCTCAGATGCTAGGTCAGCGCTCTTCGGAGCAGCAGGGGCATCGGTTGTGACCTTGCCCTCGTCGGAATGCGGTGATTTTCCCAGGTGACGGGGCCTTGTCCATGAGCGGGCATCAGCTTCCGGAGCCTGATGCCCGCGGGGCCGGACCGGTGAACCCGTCAGCCGCCGACGTACGCGGCGAGGTGCTCGCCCGTGAGGGTGGACCGGGCCTCGACCAGAGCGGCCGGGGTGCCCTCGAAGACGACCTTGCCCCCGTCGTGTCCGGCGCCCGGGCCCAGGTCGATGATCCAGTCGGCGTGAGCCATCACGGCTTGGTGGTGCTCGACCACGATCACGGACTTGCCGGAGTCGACGAGCCGGTCGAGCAGTCCGAGCAACTGCTCGACGTCCGCGAGGTGCAGACCGGTGGTCGGCTCGTCCAGGACGTACACCCCGCCCTTGTCGCCCATGTGGGTGGCCAGCTTGAGGCGCTGGCGCTCACCGCCGGAGAGCGTGGTGAGCGGCTGCCCGAGGCTGAGGTAGCCGAGACCGACGTCCGAGAGCCGCTCCAGGATGCGGTGCGCGGCCGGGAGGCGGGCCTCGCCCTCGCCGAAGAACTCCTCCGCCTCGGCCACCGACATCGCCAGCACCTCGCTGATGTCGCGGCCGCCGAGCCGGTACTCCAGCACAGCGGCCTGGAACCGCCTGCCCTCGCAGTCCTCGCACGGGGAGGCGACGCCCGCCATCATGGCCAGGTCCGTGTAGACGACACCCGCGCCGTTGCAGGTGGGGCACGCTCCCTCGGAATTGGCGCTGAACAGCGCCGGCTTGACGCCGTTCTCCTTGGCGAACGCCTTGCGGATGGGGTCGAGCAGCCCGGTGTACGTCGCCGGGTTGCTGCGCCTGGAACCGCGGATCGGACTCTGGTCGACCGTCACCACGCCTTCGCCCGCGGGGATCGACCCGTGCACCAGGGAACTCTTGCCGGAACCGGCGACACCCGTGACGGCGACGAGCACCCCCAGCGGGATGTCGACGTCCACCTTGCGCAGGTTGTTCGCCGTGGCCCCGCGGATCTCCAGGGAGCCGGTGGCCTCGCGCACCGTCTCCTTGACCGCCGCGCGGTCGTCGAAGTGCCGCCCCGTGATGGTGTCACCGGCCCGCAGACCCGCCACGGTGCCCTGGAAGCAGACGGTGCCACCGCCGGAACCGGCGCCCGGGCCGAGGTCGACCACGTGGTCGGCGATCGCGATCGTCTCCGGCTTGTGCTCGACGACGAGGACGGTGTTGCCCTTGTCGCGCAGCCTGAGCAGCAGGTTGTTCATCCGCTCGATGTCGTGCGGGTGCAGCCCGATGGTGGGCTCGTCGAACACGTAGGTGACATCGGTGAGCGAGGAGCCGAGGTGGCGCACCATCTTGACCCGCTGTGCCTCACCGCCCGACAGCGTGCCCGCCGGCCGGTCCAGCGAGAGGTAGCCGAGGCCGATCTCCACGAACGAGTCGAGTGTGTGACGCAGGGAGGCCAGAAGGGGGGCCACCGACGGCTCCTCCAGACCGGAGACCCATGAGGCCAGGTCACGGATCTCCATCGCACAGGCGTCGGCGATGCTGACGCGCTCGATCCTGGAGGACCGGGCGTCCGCGCTGAGCCGCGTGCCGTCGCATTCAGGGCAGGTCGTGAAGGTGACCGCGCGTTCCACGAAGGCCCGGATGTGCGGCTGCATCGCTTCCTTGTCCTTGGACAGGAAGGACTTCTGGATCTTGGGGATCAGCCCCTCGTAGGTGAGGTTGACGCCGTTGACCTTGACCTTGACCGGCTCCCCGTAGAGGAAGTCCCGGAGTTCCTTCTTCGTGTAGTCGCGGATGGGCTTGTCGGGGTCGACGAAACCGGACTGGGCGTAGACCTGGACGGTCCACTGGCTGTCCGACTTCCATCCGGGGATGGTGAACGCGCCCTCCGCCAGGGACTTGGAGTCGTCGTAGAGCTGGGTCAGGTCGATGTCGGAGACCGAGCCCCGGCCCTCGCAGCGCGTGCACATCCCGCCCGTGCGGTGGAAGGTCGCCTTCTGGGCCTTGGTCCTGTTGCCGCGCTCGACCGTGATCGCGCCGCTCGCCCGGACCGAGGCGGTGTTGAAGGAGTACGCGCTGGGCGGGCCGATGTGCGGCTTCCCGAGCCTGCTGAACAGGATCCGGAGCATCGCGTTGGCGTCCGTCGCCGTGCCGACCGTGGACCGGGGATCGGCACCCATCCGCTGCTGGTCGACGCTGATCGCGGTGGTCAGCCCCTCCAGCACGTCCACCTCGGGGCGGGCGAGCGTGGGCATGAACCCCTGCACGAAGGCGCTGTAGGTCTCGTTGATCAGCCGTTGCGACTCGGCGGCGATCGTGCCGAACACCAGGGAGCTCTTGCCCGAGCCCGACACTCCGGTGAACACCGTCAGCCGCCGTTTGGGGATCTCGACGCTGACGTCCTTAAGGTTGTTCACACGCGCGCCGTGCACACGGATGCGGTCGTGGTTGTCGGACGCCTGCGGCCCGGACGACCCCGTGGTCTTCCTGGTGGTCATGCTCCTCGACTCCCCATCTGCTCGCGGGACCTCCGCGCGGTCCCCCTGCTCGACACGCTACGGGGGGGCAGGGGGCCTTTGCTTCTCCATTCCTGACCGGTCACGCGAAGCCGACGGCGCAGCGGGATGTTATTTCACAGTGCGTCACTGAATGTCCGAAGTTAAGCTGCTGTCGATCCAGAACCGCAGGGGAAGGACGCACCGTGGCCGTGGGACCCGTGGAGTACCTCGTCGTCACCTTTCCCGGCGGAAGCTTCGCCGACGCGATCGCCCCCGCCCTGTCCGACGCCGTCGCGTCCGAGGCGGTGCGCATCCTCGATCTCGCCTTCGCCCGAAGAGCCGGCGACGACGCTCCCGAGCCTGTGGCGCCGGGGGAGATGGACCCGGGCGGGCTGGTGCCCTTCGAGCCGCCGGAGGACCTTCCGGCCGGGCTGCCGCGACTCACCGACCTCGACGTACTCGGCCGCATGCCCGCCGGGAGCTCCGCCGCGCTGATCGTGTGGGAGGACCTCTGGTCGGTTCCGCTCACCCGGGTGGTCCGGGAGGCCGGAGGACAGCTGCTGGCCCACGAGCGGGTGCCGGCCGACGGCGGGGACGACGTCATCACCCTGCTCGAACGGCTCGCGGACCTGAGGCAGCGGGGAGCCATCACCGAGTCCGAGTTCTCGGAGCAGAAGACGAGGATCCTCGCCGACTGACCACTGCCGGACGGCACTCCGGTACCTCACGTTCCTTCGTCGAATACTCGCACGCCGTGCGACGTTGATTCCGACCTGCAGTCTGTCGGGAAAGAGGCATTCATCGTGCAGACCGCCCGGGCCGTCCCCGCATCGACCGTTGTCAACCTGCGCGACCTGGGCGGCATCGCCCTGGGCCGCACTCGCCGCCTGAGACAGGGAATACTCCTGCGCTCGGGCCAGCTGAGCGACTTCGACGCCGAACACGACATGGCGGTCGCCGCACTGGGCATCCGCACCGTCGTCGACCTGCGTACCGCCGAGGAACGCCGATGGGCCCCCGACCGGCTGCCGGCCGGCGCCAGGCTCTTCGTGGCCGACGTCCTCGGCGACAACCCGGGCGTGTCCCCGGCGAGGCTGCGGGCCCTGCTCGCCGACCCCGAGGGGGCGAACGCCCTGCTCGGCGGTGGCAAGGCCGAGGAACTCTTCGCGCAGACCTACCGCAAGATGGTGCTGTCCCCGGGCGCGGCCGCCGCCTACCGGGCCTTCCTGGACACGGTCGCCGACCCCCGGTCGCGTCCGCTCCTCTTCCACTGCGCGACCGGCAAGGACCGGACGGGCTGGGCCACCGCGCTGCTGCTCATGCTGGCGGGCGCCTCCCATGAGGTCGTACGGGCGGAGTTCCTCGCCGTCAACCGGGCCGTGCGCGCCGCGTACGCGCCGGCCGTGGCCCGCTTCCTGGACGAGGGAGGCGATCCGGGCATCGCCTCCGCGGTCATCGAGGCACGGCCCCGTTACCTCGAAGCCGCCCTGGACGCGATGAACGAGCGCTGGGGCGGGCTCGACGGGTACCTCGTCAAGGCGCTGCGCCCCACCCCGGCGGTGGCCGAGAGCCTCCGGGCGGACCTGGCCGTCCCCGTCTGACGGCTCGCCCGGAGACTCCCGGCGCGCGGACGGGCCCGGTGCCGTGCTCCCGCGACGCGGGGGACACGGCACCGGGCCCGTTGCGGGCGGCGCACCGCCTCAGATCTTCAGAAGCTGTTCGCCGACGTCCCGGTAGCGCTGGAGCGCGATGCGCAGTTCCTCGGTCTGTGCCTCGGTGTCCTGCCCCTGCCAGCTCGCGCGCAGCACACGCTTGCGTTCGGCCAGCGCCTCGGTCAGACCCGAGACGATCTCGTCGAACGTGCTCTCGGCCTCCTCGACCGCCCTGCGCGGGCTCTCGACGAACTCCGTGACGGCGTGCTGCATGCGCTGCGCCAGCTTGTCCTGTTCGCCGCGCGGTACCAGGGGCCCTTCCGTGCCGGCCGATCCGTCACGGCCGGTCCGCCCGGCCGTCGGCGGAACCTCGGGTGCGGTACGCGGCGCGGGAGGAACGGCCGGTTCGCCGCTGCCCGCGTGCTTCGGGTCCAGGCCCTTCCCCTCGCCCGGGGTGAGTCCGGCGGTCGCGCCGGGCTTCTCGCCGGGCGTGGTGGCGGACACGGCGCCGGGCCTGTGCTCCTGAGCGGTGGTGAGCTCGGAGTCCGGCGTCCGTCCGGGCTTTCTGCCCGTCGCCGCGGCGGGCCGGGCCTCGGGCGTGGCGCCGTTCGTGCCGGCGTCACGCAGCCGCTCCGCGGCCGGGACGGACTCCGTCGTGTGCTCGTTGCGGTCGGTCATGCTGTCGCACTGCCTTTCTTCGCTTCGTGTCGGTCCGTCCTGGTGTGCGTGTCCGGTGCGTCCGCGAGGAGCACGTCGAACAGCGCACGGGACTCGATCAGGGCCTTCCGCATCTCCTCGGTGTCGCCCTGGCCGCGTACCGCGGTGTGGACCCTGCGGTAGCCGTCCACCTCGTGGGCGTGGTGGACGGAGAGCGCGGCCGTCTGCTCCTCGAAGCCGGCGCCGTCCGGGAAGCCGCGGTCCCGGGCCAGCCGGGCCAGCAGGGCGTCGGCCGCGACGACGGCGTCCTTGGGGGAGTCGATGAACTGCTCCTGCACCTCGGTCCACCGGCGGGCGTACGCCTCGCGGGCTTCCGCCGGCAGGGGCCGCTCGGACAGCGAGCCGTGCTGCTTCACGCGCTCGGCCAGTTCGTGCTCGGCCGCCTTCGTGTCGCCGTCGTGACGGGCGACGGTCCGGTCGTACTCGGGTCCGAAGCGTCGCCGCAGCCCGTGCCCGCCGGTACCCCTCCCACGGACGAGGAAGAAGGCCAGCGCCGCCACCAGGAGTACGGCGACAACGATCAGCACAGTGGTCATGGCCGACGCTCCCGTCGGCCGGCGTTCGGTGCGTCGTGCTGTTCCACTCTCGTCAACCCCTTCCGGTGCGGGCCCGGTTCCGTGCTCGGCCCGGGCTCTGTGCACCAGCCGTGTTACCCCCTCAGGCGCGTTCATGCCGACGATGTCGCCGGTATCCTGGAAGACGCCGTCCGGCCGAGCCGCAGGGAGGCCGAACTCGCCTCATCGCGGGGCGAGTTGTGAAAGGCGTGCGGAGTGTCCGAACGCAGGCCCGCCGGTGTGAGCTCCGAGACCTGGGTGGACCGGCAGATCCGTGAGGCGGAGCAGCGCGGCGCCTTCACCGATCTCCCGGGTGCGGGAGCCCCTGCAGGGCCTCGACAAGCCGTACGACCCGATGTGGTGGATCAAGGCGAAGACGGAGCGTGAGGGGCTGTCCGCCCTCCCTCCGTCGCCGGCACTGCGGAATGCGGTGGAGGACGCCAGGGAGGAGCCGCGGGAGCGAGGTCGGAGGCAGAGGTCCGGCGCATCCTGGACGAGGCACGACGCGATCCGCGCGGCGCTCGCCCGGCCGCCGGAGGGCCCCTTGCCGAACCTCCGCCGCTGGACGTCGAGGCCCCGTCGCGCGCCGGCGGGCGGAGGGAAGCGGCCGCTGTGGCGCGGTCGGTGCCCCACGTGCGTAATACTCGCGGTATGAGATCGAGCATTACGGTCGGCCGGGGCCGGGAGGTCAGGGTCCGGCGCGCCGTCGCACGGGACGCCAGAAGGCTCACCCGCCTGGTCACGTCGTCACGTGCGTACGAGGGGCCGTACGCCCCGATGGTCGCCGGATACAGGGTGGGACCCGACTACATCGAGGCCCACGCGGTGCATGTCGCCGAAGCGGCTGACGGCCGGGTGCTCGGCTTCTACTCCCTGATCCTGTCCCCGCCGGAACTCGACCTGATGTTCGTCGCGGACGACGTCCAGGGGACGGGCGTGGGCAGGCTCCTCGTGTCCCATCTCCGCGACGAGGCACGCCGCGCGGGGCTGGACTCCGTGCGTGTGGTCGCGCACCCGCCGGCCGAGGGCTTCTACCGCGCGGTGGGCGCGGAACGCGCGGGAACCGTCCGGGCCCGTCCGCCGGCGGTGATGTGGGACCGGCCGGAATTCGTCCTGCCCACGGAACACCCGTAGAGCGCGGCCCCGGACCCCGCCGGCGGACGGGGAGTGCTACGGCCGGCCGCCGTACGGGCGGGTGATCAGCTCCATCCCGTGACCGCTGGGATCGGGGAAGTACACCCCGCGCCCGCCGTCGTTGTGATTGATCTCGCCGGGGTGCCTGCGGTGGGGATCCGCCCAGTACGTGATCCCCCGCGCCTCGATCCGCTCGAAGGCGGAGGAGAACTCCGCCTCCGACACGAGGAACGCGTAGTGCTGCACCGAGATCGAGGCGGCGGGCACGGTGGCGAAGTCGAGAGTGACCCCGTTGGACAGGACGAGCGGGACGAACGGGCCCCACTCCGCTCCCGCGGTCAGGCCGAGGATGTGCGCCAGGAACTCCGCGGACTCGCGGTTGTCCCGGCAGTGGACGATGGTGTGGTTCAGCTCGACGGACACGGTGGAATGCCTCCAGAAGGCATCTCACGGGCTACCTCCACGCCTCACCCGGACGGTGACCGGCGCGCGATGCCGTACGCCGATGTTAGGCGTGTCGTCGAGAGGCGTCGAGCCCTCGGCCCGCGGCCGGCACGCGTCCGGTGCGATGGTGGAAAGCCGGCCGCAGGCCCACCCTGGAGAGCACGGCTGGTACGCCGGCCCGTCGGCCATGTCCGTGCGGCGCCGGGATTCACAGCGGATCCGCGGGGAACCAGTACCACCTCTACGAGGTGGCGGAGGACTCCATGGGACAGATACCCACGGGCAGCGACGGAAACGGCAGAACCGATGGAGGGACCAACCCGCGCAGCGGGCGGAGAGAGACGGAGGAGGAGCGGGCCGACCGGCAGTGGGGAGAGCTCCTGCAGGAGCTCAGGGTCGCGCAGACGGGCGTCCAGATCCTTTTCGGATTCCTGCTCGCGGTGGTCTTCCAGCCCCGGTTCGCCGACCTCTCCACAACCGACCGGAACATCTACGTCGTGACCGTCATGTTCGGATCGGCGACCGCCGCGGCGCTCATCGGACCCGTGTCCTACCACCGGCTGCTCACCGGGCGCCGGATGAAGCCGCAGACGGTCACCTGGGCGTCGCGCCTCACCAAGCTGGGGCTCGGTCTGCTCTTCTGCACCATGTGCAGCACCCTCCTGCTCATACTGCGCGTCGCGCTGCACAACACGGCGGCCCTGTGGCTGGTGGGAGCGATGGCCCTGTGGTTCCTGGTCTGCTGGTTCGTCTTCCCGCTGTGGGCCATGGCACGGGGCGGCGACGGAGCGACCGGTGACGAGGACGAGGCCCGGCACACCGAGGACCGGGGCCGGCGCCCCTGAGGGTCAGCCCTCGCCGGGCTCTGCGGGGCCCCGCACATCCGTCACGGTGAAGAGCCCGCCGTCCGGGTCCCGCAGGGTCGCCTCACTGCCGTGCTGCACCTCCCGGAGTTCCACGAGGGTCCCACCGCTTCGCTGCGCCGCCTCGACGGTCGAGCTGACGTCCGGGACCGGGAACTGCACCTGCCAGTGCGGCCGCACCTGCGGATCGGGCGCGGCTTCCACCGCACCGGAACTGATCCGGGCCAGCGGGCGGCCGTTGCAGCGCACGAGGACCTCCTCCTTGACGTACGCCACCTCGCAGCCGCCCGGCTCACCGCTCTCCCAGCCGAGCACCTCGCCGTAGAAGATCGCGGCGTCGAACGCGTCCCGCGTACGCAGACGCAGCCAGGCGTGCGCCCGGTTGCCGGACGGTGCGAGGGTGGCGGCCCGCCCCGTCCACTCCCAGACACCGAAGGAGGCTCCGTCCCGGTCGGCGGCCAGCACGGCCCGTCCCTGTCCGACGGTGAGCGGGCCCACCCCCACGGTTCCGCTGCGTTCACGGATCCGGTCGGTCACGACGTCCGCGTCGCGGACCGAGAAGTACGGCATCCAGGCGACGGCCACCTGGTAGGCGGTGGCGACGGCGCCGATCCCGGCCACCGGCACACCCTGGGAGCGTGCCATCACGAACTCGCGGCCCAGGGGTCCGGGGCGGAAGGTCCAGCCGAGGACGGCGCTGTAGAAGCGCTGCGCGTCCTCGAGGTCGCGGGTCACCAGATGCACCCAGCACGGGGCGCTCGCACCGCTCAGCACCGCAGGTTCGGGAGCGGTCCGCGGATCGCTAGAGGTCATGGTCCACTGCCTTATCGTTCTGCGGCATGCCTTGTCCGGTGCCGCGCGGCCAGGACCAGCCTCATGCGCTCCGGCGACTCCCGCAACACGCCGAGGAGGGGGATCAGACCCCGCCGCGCGGGGGAGCGTTGGTGATGTCGAGGAAGACGTGCTCCGCCTCCGGCCAGTTGTCGCCGATCGACCGCTTGATCCGGACGGAGACCCGCTCCACCTCCTCGCTGTCGATCCCGGGCGCCAGATCGACCCTGGCGGCCACCAGCACGGAGTCGAGGCCCAGGCCCATGGTGAACAGCGCCGCCACGTTGTCGATCTCCGCCTGCGACGTGAGCATCTCCTCCACGCCCCGTCGGAGTTCCGGGTCGGCGGATTCCCCGATCAGCCGGTCGCGGGCGTCCCGGCCGAGCCGGAACGCGACGTAGACCAGCAGCAGCCCGATTCCCAGCGAGGCCGAGGCCTCCCAGACGGCATCGCCCGTCACCAGGTGAAGCACCATGCCCGCCATGGCCAGCAGGACGCCCAGCACGGCCGTGCTGTCCTCGGCGATGACCGTGCGCAGCGCCGGATCGCGGGCGGCGCCCTTCTCGCGGCGCAGCTGCAGCAGAGCCCGTACCAGGGAAGCCCCCTCGGCGAGCAGCGCGACGGCGAGGACGATCAGGCCGACCGTGTACCCGCCCGACGACTCCTGCTCGTCCCGGCCCAGCGCCTCGAAGCCCTGGAAGAACGAGAAGCAGCCGCCCACGACGAAGATGCCGACGGCGGCGAGGAGCGACCAGAAGTAGCGCTCCTTGCCGTATCCGAAGGGGTGGCGGGCGTCGGGCGGACGGTTGCTGCGCCGCAGCGCGGCCAGCAGGAACACCTCGTTGACGCTGTCCGCCACGGAGTGGGCGGCCTCGGAAAGGAGTGCGGGGGACCCCGAGAGGAGTCCCCCCACTGTCTTCGCCGCAGCGATCACCAGATTGGCGGCCAGGGCGACGAGGACGGTGACGCGTGTCCTGCGGTCCGACTCGGGCTGGTTCATATGCCCCCCGGTTTCATGTTCCTCCGATCGAAGACGTGAGCGCTCAGGGCCGGAAACGGCTGTCCGGCCGTACTCGTCGGCGGGCGCGGACAGCCGTGCGGAACGTGTCTCAGTCACGCCGTTCGTCGTCCTCCGGCGGCCGGACCGGCTCGTTGCCGTGGTCGCTGAGCTCGTACGGGGTCATCGCCCGGCCGTCCGCGGGGAAGTCGTCCCGGTGGTGGGGGCCGCTCTCCCGGATCTCGGTCCGGTGGTCCGGACGGGGCGGCTGCTCCTCGGGGCGCGGAGGCGGCGACTCCTTGTCACGGCGCCTCATGCCGAACCAGAAGGCGCCGATCAGCAGAACCACCACAGCGAGGCCGACCACGCCGACGACCACACCCACCGCGCCCGGTCCGTCGTCGGCGAGGGTGGCGGCGAGCGTGTCCCTTGCTCCGTTCGTTACGTCCATGCATGGCGCATACCCCGGGGAGTCGATCACAGACAGCCATTGACATGAATTCATGTTTTATGGCGATGTCAAGGTAAATGTGTTTCATATGGCGCGAATCGGCTACACGATGATCACGGGGCGGGTATCCACGCCTGGGTCTCGGGTTCCCAGGGGCACGCCCCCCATGCCGCCCCGGCTCAGGCGGCCGGCCGCCTGAGCCGGCACCGCTGGGCGCACGGCCCTCGCTCGTGTCGCAGACACGACGCCGTGGGGTGAGCCTGGAGTAAGGCCCGGGACGCACGAGGAGTGCCCCGCGGTGGTGCCGCGTGTCGTGGACGACGACTTCCCGGCCCGTGACCGCGGTGGGTCCTCCGAGGGGCGTCCGGACGCCTCCACCGAAAGGAACCATGGTGAACAGCGCGAAGGAACAGACGCAGCCGCACCAGGAGAGCGGAGACGTGGTGGTGGCGGTGACCGGCTGCCCGAAGGAGGACGCACGCACGGTCTTCGACGTGCTGCGCCGCGCCTTCGTGTCGGACCGCCCCGAGAGCGACACCCCGCAGGAGGCGTCGGACACCCGTCCCACCGTGTGGACGGCGACCGTCGACGTCTCGGAGACGAAGGCCGGTCCGGGGCCCGAACGCCTCTCCGTGCCGGTGATGGTCGAGGCGCAGGGCGGCTACTGGGCCGTCGACCGGCTGCGGACCCTCCTGGCGGACGCCTTCTCCGTACGGCTCGTCGGGACGGCGGCGGGCGACCAGGAGCAGGAGATCCGTCTGCGGCTGGAGAGCCACCGTCCCGCGTGACCACGACGCACCACACCCGAGCAGGAAGGCACGCGTAGATGGACGACACCCTGGGGGCCGTCGGCACGGAAGCGGCACGGGCCCCCTCCGACGGCGACCGTTCGACCTTCACCCTCCATGTCAACGGTGAGGAACGGACCCTGACGCTCGATCACCGCACCACGCTGCTCGACGCACTGCGTGAGCACCTCGGACTCACCGGAGCCAAGAAGGGCTGCGACCACGGGCAGTGCGGTGCGTGCACCGTCCTCGTCGAGGGGCGTCGCGCCAACAGCTGCCTCCTCCTGGCCGTCGCCCAGCAGGACGCGCACATCACCAGCGTCGAAGGGCTGGCCTCGGGTGACGAGCCGCATCCGCTGCAGTCCGCGTTCCTGGAGCGGGACGCGCTGCAGTGCGGGTACTGCACCCCGGGACAGATCTGTTCCGCCGCCGGCATGCTCGGTGAGGCCGAGGACGGCTTCCCGTCCCACGTGACCCCGTGGACCGCGCTCGCCGCGGAGGGACCGGCGCCCCTGGACCGGGACGAGATCCGCGAACGCATGAGCGGCAACCTGTGCCGGTGCGGCGCCTATCCCCACATCGTCGAGGCGATCGAGGACGTGGCCCCGTGAAGCCCTTCGCCTACCTGCGCCCCGGATCTGTGGCGGAGGCCGTCCGAGCAGGGGCCGGGCACCCCGGCGCACGCTTCCTCGGAGGCGGCACCAACCTGGTCGACCTGATGAAGCTGGGGGTGGAGTCGCCCGCTCTGCTCGTCGACGTCACCCGGCTGCCGCTGGACCGGGTCACACCCACCGCCGACGGAGGGCTCCGGATCGGCGCGACCGTACGCAACAGCGACCTCGCCGCCCACCCCGACGTGAGGCGCCGGTACCCCGCCCTGTCCCAGGCGTTGCTGGCCGGTGCGTCGGGGCAGCTGCGCAACACCGCCACCACCGGCGGGAACCTGCTCCAGCGCACCCGCTGCCCCTACTTCCAGGACGTCTCCAAACCCTGCAACAAGCGGACTCCCGGATCGGGCTGCCCGGCACGTGAGGGCGCGCACCGCGATCTGGCGGTGCTGGGCCACTCGCAGGAGTGCGTCGCCACCAACCCCTCGGACATGGCGGTCGCCCTCGCCGCCCTCGACGCCACGGTGCAGCTGCACGGCCCCGAGGGAGAACGGACCGTCCCGGTGACCGACTTCCACCGGCTCCCGGGGGACAACCCCGACCAGGACACGGTGATCCGTCCGGGCGAACTGCTCACCGAAGTGGTGCTGCCGCCACCGCCGGACGGCGCCGTCTCCCTGTACCGCAAGGCACGGGACCGCGCCTCGTACGCCTTCGCCCTGGCCTCCGTCGCGGCGGTGCTCGGCGTCCGTGACGGCCGGGTCGAGCGGGTGGCGCTGGCGTTCGGCGGGCTCGCGCACCGGCCGTGGCGAGCCCGAGTCGCCGAGGACATGATCCGCGGGGCGCAGCCCGTCGAGGACGTCCTGACCCGTGCGGTGGACGCGGAGCTCGCCGCCGCCACCCCCCTGCGCGACAACGGCTTCAAGGTCGTCCTGGCCCGGAGGCTGGCCGTCGCCGCCCTCACCGAGCTCGGCTCCCGGACAGGAAGCGCCTGATCCGCGAGCCGCTTCGCACACCCCGAGGAACCGAGGCTTCCGTCATGAGCGACACCCCCCGGGCGCTGGGCGCGCCCGTCGTACGCCGCGAGGGCCGCGACAAGGTCACCGGCGCCGCCCGCTACGCCGCCGAGCACACCCGACCGGGCCACCTCCACGCCTGGATCGTCCCCGCGACCGTCGCGAGCGGCCGCGTGACCGCCGTCCGGACCGCCGACGCCCTCGCCGACCCGGGCGTGCGCGCAGTCCTGACCCACGAGAACGCCCCACGGCTCGAGGAGCCGGACGACCCCATCCTCTCCGTACTTCAGGACGACCACGTGCCCCACCGGGGCTGGCCCGTCGCCCTCGTCGTGGCGGAGACCCCCGAGTCGGCGAGGGCCGGGGCAGCGGCGGTGCACGTCGAGTACTCCACCCACGGGCACGACGTCGTCCTCACCGGCGACCATCCCGGGCTCTACACGCCGGACGAGGCCAACGGGGGACACCCCGGCCTGCGTGAACGCGGTGACGCCATGCGGGCGTTCGAAGCCGCGCCGGTGCGGATCGACTCGGTCTACACGCTGCGCCCACTGCACAACCACCCCATGGAACCGCACGCCTCCACGGCCTCCTGGGCCGACGGGCACCTGACGGTCCACGACTCGAGTCAGGGCTCGAACGCGGTGCGCGACAGCCTCTCCAAGGCGTTCGGGATCGACGGCGACGACGTCACGGTCCTCTCCGAGCACGTCGGCGGAGGCTTCGGCTCGAAGGGCACCCCACGCCCCCAGGTGGTGCTCGCCGCGATGGCCTCCCTCCACACCGGGCAGCCGGTGCAGCTGGCGCTGCCCCGGCGCTCCATGGCAGCTGTGGTCGGCCACCGTGCGCCCACCCTCCAGCGCGTACGTCTGGGCGCCGGCCGCGACGGCGTCCTGTCCAGCGTCACCCACGAGATCGTCACCCACACCTCGCGGATCAAGGAGTTCGTGGAGCAGGCCGCGGTCCCCGCTCGTGTCATGTACGCCTCGCCGCACAGTCGCACGGAACACCGCGTGGTGGCACTCGACGTGCCCAGCCCGTCCTGGATGCGCGCCCCGGGAGAGGCGCCGGGGATGTACGCCCTGGAGTCCGCGATGGACGAACTGGCCTGCGCCCTCGGGATCGACCCCGTCGAGCTGCGCCTGCGCAACGAGCCGCGGACCGAACCCGACAGCGGACGGCGCTTCAGCAGCCGCGGTCTCGCCGCCTGTCTGCGCGAGGGCGCACAGCGCTTCGGATGGAACGGCAGGGACCCGGAGCCCGCCGTCCGTGAGGACGGGCCCTGGCTCCTCGGCACCGGCGTCGCGTCGGCGACGTACCCGGTCCTCGTCGCGCCGTCGGCCGCCTCCGCGCACGCCGCGCCCGACGGCTCGTACCGCGTCGGCGTCAACGCCACCGACATCGGCACGGGAGCCCGTACCGTGCTGGCACAGATCGCCGCCTCGGTCCTGGGGACACCCGTGGAGAACGTGCGGACCGACATCGGCAGGAGCGACCTGCCCTTCGGGTCCGTCGCGGGCGGCTCCTCCGGAACCGCCTCCTGGGGCTCGGCCGTGCACAAGGCCGCGACCGCCCTCCGGGACCGGCTCGCCGCCCGCACAGGGCCGCTGCCCCCCGAGGGCGTCACCGTCACCGCCGACACCCGGGAGGAGGCGGCGCTCGAATCCCCCTACGCCCGGCACGCCTTCGGCGCCCACTTCGCCGAGGTGGCGGTCGACTCGCTCACCGGTGAGATCCGCGTACGCAGGCTGCTCGGCGTGTACGCGGCCGGACGCATCCTCAACTCCCGTACGGCGCGCTCCCAGTTCATCGGCGGCATGGTCATGGGCCTCGGCATGGCCCTCACCGAGGGCAGCGGGATCGACCCCGTCTTCGGTGACTTCACCGAGAACGACCTGGCTTCCTACCACGTGCCCTCCTGCGCGGACGTCCCGGACATCCAGGCGCACTGGATCGACGAGGACGACCCGCACCTCAACCCCATGGGAAGCAAGGGCATCGGCGAGATCGGCATCGTCGGAACGGCGGCGGCGATCGGGAACGCGGTGCGGCACGCCACGGGCGCCCGGCTGCGGGAACTGCCCCTCACCCCCGACAAGGTGCTGCCCTACCTGCCGTGACACCCGGTGACGGACCGCTTCGGTTGCGCAACCGGCCCCCCGGGGTCACCCTGATGAGTGACCCAGAAGTGATTACTGCTCACGCTTCGTGTTCGGGGGTCGTTGGTTCAGACGGGTCGAAGCCGTGGGCCTCGCGTGGTGAGGAGCCTCGACGATGACCGTTCCACTCGACCGGCACTATCTGGTCGAACTGCAGGTGTCGGCAGAGCGCATTTCCCAGCTGCGGCGCATAGTCGCCGCGCACCTTCGTCACTGGAGTCTCGATCTGCACGTCCGGCCCGTGTGCCGGGCCGCGGAGGAGCTCCTGACGAACGTCCAGAGGCACGTCGGCGACGACAACGAGTGCGTCGTCGAACTCCGCTGGACGGGCCGGCACCTGACGGTGTCGGTGGCCGACAACGATCCGCGGATGCCCCGCCTGCTCGACGGCGGCGGCGGCGGCCTCAGCCGTGTCATGGCCCTGAGCGACAGCTGGGGCACCTGCCGGACCACCGACGGCAAGGTCGTGTGGTTCACGCGGTACGCGGAGACGCCGTGTACCACCGGCCTCCTTCCGCGGACCCCGCTGCCCGGCGGCCGTACGTTCCTCGGCGGCCCGGCCGGCGAGGGTGCGCCGGTCGCCGACGTCACCCCCGCGCCCGAGGCCGTGCCGGCCGCCGAAGGGGCACCGGTCGCCGAACTCGTGTGACCGCACCGGCCCGGCCGGCGAGGACGGCGTGCCCGCGGCACGCATGATCCGCGCCGGCCGGGTACGTGTGCGTGGGGGAGCCGCGTCGCGCGCCCGCGACGCGGGACGGACGAAGAGCGACGCAAGGAGAGACAGCATGCCCATCGCGACGGTCAATCCCGCCGACGGCGAGACGATCAGGACGTTCGACGCGCTGGACGAGCAGGAGACCGAGCGCAGGATCGCCACGGCCCACCAGGCGTTCCGAAGCTACCGCACGACGGACTTCGCCGAGCGGGCGCGCCTCATGCACCGGGCCGCCGACCTCCTCGACGACGACCAGGCCGGCATCGCCCGCACCATGACCGTCGAGATGGGCAAGCCGGTCAAGGCCGCCCGCGCGGAAGCCGCCAAGTGCGCCAAGGCGATGCGCTGGTACGCGGACAACGCGGAGCGCCTTCTCGCCGACGAGCACCCCTCCGACACGGACGTCAAGGACTCCGGCGCCGCGCGGGCCCGGGTGCACTACCGGCCCTTGGGCGTCGTCCTGGCCGTGATGCCGTGGAACTTCCCTCTCTGGCAGGTCGTGCGCTTCGCCGCGCCCGCGCTCATGGCGGGGAACACCGGACTGCTCAAGCACGCCTCGAACGTCCCGCAGACCGCCCTGTACATCGAGGACCTGTTCTCCAGGGCGGGTTTCCCCGAAGGGTGCTTCCAGACGCTCCTCATCGGTTCGGGCGCGGTCGAGGCCGTGCTCCGGGACCCCCGGGTGGCGGCGGCGACACTCACCGGAAGTGAACCCGCCGGCCGCGCGGTCGCCTCCGTCGCCGGCGACGAGGTGAAGAGGACGGTGCTGGAACTCGGCGGCAGCGACCCCTACGTCGTCATGCCGTCGGCCGACATCGAGAAGGCCGCGGCGACCGCGGTCACCGCCCGCGTCCAGAACAACGGCCAGTCCTGCATCGCGGCCAAGCGTTTCATCGTCCACACGGACGTGTACGACGCGTTCGCCGAGCGGTTCACCGCGGGCATGCGCGCCCTGACCGTGGGCGATCCGCTGGAGGAGTCCACCGACGTGGGGCCGCTCTCCAGCGAACAGGGCAGGACCGACCTCGAGGAGCTCGTCACCGACGCCCTCGGCAAGGGTGCCACCGCGCTGTGCGGTGGGCGGCGCCCCGACGGCCTGGACCGTGGCTGGTTCTACGAGCCCACCGTGCTCACCGGGATCACGCCGGCCATGCGCATCCACCGGGAGGAGACCTTCGGGCCGGTGGCGACGCTCTACCGGGTCGCCGATCTGGACGAGGCCGTGGACCTCGCCAACGACACACCGTTCGGGCTGAGCTCGAACGTCTGGACCGGCGATCAGCAGGAGATGGACCGCTGTGTGCGGGACATCGAAGCGGGCGGTGTCTTCTTCAACGGGATGACGGCCTCCCACCCCGCACTGCCCTTCGGCGGGGTGAAGCGATCGGGATACGGCCGGGAGCTCGCCGGCCACGGAATCCGGGAGTTCTGCAACGCCACCACCGTCTGGTACGGCCCGGCCCCTGACGCCGGCTGAGCGGGGCCCCGGCCCCGCACGACGTGCTTCGGCCGCCCTGCGTGCGTGCGGGGCGGCCGAGGCGTGCGCGGAAGAGGGCTCAGCCGACGACCGTGTGCACGACCGGTGAGACGGCGCCGCCGCCGACGATACGGAGGGCGTTCTCGCCCTTCATCCCCAGCCTGACGCGGAGGCTGTACTCGCCGGTCCGGCCGGTGCTCATCGTGGCGGGCAGCGCCACCCAGCGCTCGCCCTGCTTCTGCTGCAGCGTCACCGGGGTGCCGGCGCCGATGTTGCGGGCGGAGCCGTGGATACGGAACTCCTCCCAGGCCGCGACGTTGCGGGCGGTGGCGTAGGCGGAGAGGGCCGGTCGCGCCGCGAGGTCCTGCGCGCGCTCCCCGGACGGCGGTGCGGGGACACCGGACGACGCCGCGGCCCCGCCCACGGCGCCGGCCAGCGCCGCCGCTGTGAGCAGCGCCGCAGCCGACGCGCGCCTGAATCGGTCCATGGATGGCTCTCCTTCGTGCACGACGTGATCGGTGAGATCACGCGGTGAGATCGACTTCGGAGCGCCAAACCTAGACATCGTTCACATAATCCTCACGCGCGACGCGCCGTCAGAACCGCAGGACCGCTGCCAGCCGGCCGTGGTCCGCGAGGGAGTCGTCGGCGACGAACGCGACCTCGCACCCCTTGTCCAGTGCCGCCTCGATCAGTTCGTCGACGATGTCCTCGCGGATCCGGTCGTCCGACGAGGCGGCGACGTCAGGACCCACGGGCTCCAGATGGCCGTCCGTCACCCTGACCGTCCGCTCGAAGTGCTCCTCGACCGCGACCAGTCCCGCGCGGCCCTCCTTGACGGCGAGCCAGACCTCGTCGAGTCCTCCGGCGAAGGAGTGACTGCTCTGGGCGCCGTCGAGCCTGGTCCGGATGCCCGTCGCGGTGTCCCGGCGCCACTCCTCGAGGGCGGGAGCCAGCTCCTTGGCCAGTTCGGGGCCGCTCGTGCCGGCGGTCGTACCCTTCGCGACCCGGCCGATGGCCGGCTTCGCGCTCTCGCCCACCTCGTCGAGGAGCGAGAGAGCGGGCGCCAGGCCCACGAGGAAGAGCGGCCGCGGATCCGCGGCCGTCACCGCGCGCAGCTTCTCGTCGACCGTGCGCAGGAAGTTGCGCGCGTCCTCGCTGCTGTAGGTGCTCGGGGTGTCCCCGATCCGCTCCTCGCGCTGGGGGTTGGGTGCCTCGTGCGGAGCGGTGAGGGGGAATCCGCCCCGGTGCTCGGGGGTCAGTCCGTCGTTCGTGCCGGAGAAGAGGCACGCGTGCTCCGCGGAGAGGGTGAGGACCCGGAACGGCTGGGCGCCGGCCTTCGCCGCGACGAGATTGCGGGTGAGGTAGCTGTCGCTGAGGACCACCCGCTCGGGTGCGGTGCGCGGCAGCTGCCAGATCTGGTACTCGTCGGCGTCGGCGAGGATGACGAGGGAGTCCTGCGCCCGGCGCTGGTCCACCTCCGCGACCGCCCGGTCCAGCTGCGCCTTCACCGCACTGCGGGCCTCCGGGGTCACGCGCGGGTCCTCGTCCAGGCGGCGGGCGGCCTCGGCCACCAGATTCCTCAGGCGCACGGAGTCTTGGGCGTTGTCCGGTGCCCGGCGGTGGGTCGGCATCGTCAGTGACAGCGCCGGATAGGTCCTGGTGGCGCGAAGTTCCTGCAGTAGGCCGGGCGTCAGGGCGTCCGTATCCATCGTTCCCTCCCGGAGGGCTCTGGGTCGGCGTTGCTGATGTCGCCCCTGGGTGGGGAGCGGATCGTTCGACGAGTCAATTCATACCGTTTGATCCTAATATGGGCGAATTATTCCGCCTGTTCCGGAGGTGTGTGCCATGTCCACGCTCACCGTGTGGAAGTTCCAGTCCGCCGAGGGCGCCGAGAACGTCGAGACCTCCCTGAAGTCGCTGCAGAAGGAGGGGCTGGTCAAGATCCTCGACGCCGCCGTCGTCACCTGGCCCGTCGACCGGCCGAAGCCGAAGACGAAGCAGCTGATCAACCTCGTCGGCGCGGGCGCCCTGAGCGGTACCTTCTGGGGGATGCTCTTCGGGCTCATCTTCCTCATGCCCTTGCTGGGGGCGGCCATCGGTGCGGCGGCGGGGGCGCTGGGGGGACGGCTCGCGGACATCGGCATCGACGACGAGTTCATCGCCGAGGTCAAGGAGAAGGTGACCCCGGGTACGTCCGCTCTCTTCCTCCTCACCACGGACGAGGTCCCCAGCCGTATCAGCGAGTCGCTCCCCGGTGGCGGGGCGCGGCTGCTGCACAGCAACCTCGACGCGGAGCGGGAGGCGAAGCTCCGGGAGATCTTCGGCGACGAGGGGGAGTGACGCCGGGGTGCCGGGCCGTGGGGCCGGCCGGTGCGCATCCTCCCCGGGGGCCGTCCTGGCCGAGCCGGGTGGTCCGGCGCGGGAGCGGACCGGCCGTGCCCGGGCTCCCGCGAGGAGCCCGGGGCGCGCTGCGCGCGGCCGGTCCGGCCGCCTACCAGATCGCCTCGACCCACTCCGGGTGGTCGATGAACGGGTTCCGGTTGTGCTGGAACCGCTCGAATATGACGTCGTTCCGGTTCTGCTCGAAGCTGTCCGGCGGGTCCTCCTGGCTCCACTGCTTCAGCACGGACAGCCGCCCGATGTTCGGGGCCGAGCCGTTGTTCACGCTGTCGTTCGGCTCCAGGTCGGCGAAGGCGTCGTCGCCCTCGTAGCGCACCGCCATGTAGAGGATCATCCGGGCGACGTCCCCCTTCACCGCGTCACGTGGTTCGAAGGAGTCTCCGTCGGTGTAGTTGCCGGGAGCGCCCGCCACGGCGCTGCCGCCGTTGTCGAAGTCCTTGTTGCCCCTGATGGAGTTGACCTGGACGTCCGTGGGGCGCAGGTGGTGGATGTCGGTCCCGGGGCCGGTGGACGTACCGAAGTCGCCGTGGGACTTCGCCCACACGTGCTCGCGGTTCCAGTCCCCCACGGCGCCGCCGTTGTCGTTCTTCGACTGCGAACGGCCGGTGTAGAGGAGGATCACGCGGGAGGCGTCGGCCGGATCCTCGTCGGTGGCCTTGAGGGCGTCCCACACCTGGCTGTAGGAGAGGGTGGTCTGGTCGCTGATGATCGTGTGGAGCGAACTCCTGAGCGCGGTACCGGTCTTGCCCAGGGCGTCCTGGTAGTAGGTGTCGTCGAGGGTGGTGACGGCCGATCCGTCGGGGGTGGTCGCGGGGGCGGTGGCGGCGGCGCAGGTCAGAATCAGGACCGAGGCGGCCGTGGCGAGTAGCGGACGCGCGTAGATACGGCGACGAACGGACATGTGGGGTGTCCTTTCCGGGGCGGCTGAGCGCTGTCGTGTGTCCGGAATCCGGCTCCGGACCGGGAGCCTTCCACACGCACGGTGCCGCCATGTGAACGTTGCGTGATTATCATGTGCAAGTCAAGTGGCTGTCCGGCCTCCTGTCCGGCCGCATCGGATGCGCCGATGCCTCCCCGGCGCGAGAATTGCCGCAAGGACGAGGAGGCGGTATGAGCGAAGAGCCTGAATCCCTATCCGCACCCGCGCGGGACGCACGGGGGGTCACCCCCGACCGGCTGCTGCACACCGGCGGCGACGACCAGCCCACCGCGGAGGACCTGGTCCTCGCCTCGGGGCGGGACCTGACACCGGAAAGCCTCGAATGGGCGCGGCACAGGATCTCCGAGGAGGGGAGGTCGGCCATCGAGAAGCGGCTCCCCTAGAGCCTCTCGTGCGGATCACGCCGGGCTCGCGTGCCCTGGTGCCGCACCTCGCGGCGTTGTCGTCGGTCCCCGACGCTCCTTCCCCCGGCTCTCGACTCCGTTCGAGCAGGGGAGACCCCATGCGACTCCGCCGTGTGATGCACGGCACCAGGCGCCGCTCCCTGATCCGGCCTGATCCAGACGAAAGACCCTGGGTCTTCGGTCAGGTCTCCGGTTCCCATCGGACCGGGGACCGGAAAGCGTGTCCCGGTGCGTGCGCCCGCGAGGCCGAGGAGGGAGTCGACGAAGGGGCGGCGCCGGCGACGGCGCGGTGGAGGAGCGCCCGGAACCCGCGAACCGGCACGGTCCGTCACCGGGACCCCGGAGGCAGGCGGCCGCCGCGGCGGCGGGGAGCGTGCGAGCCGCGCCCCGCCGCTCGGCTAGCCTGAACGCAACATGAACCGTTTGACGACGTCACAGGGCGAATTCGACCTCGCCCGCTTTCCGGACGACCCGCGCGACCAGCTCCGAGCCTGGGACGCCGCCGACGAGTACCTCCTGCGCCACCTCGAAGGGGCGGAGGAGGGCGAGCCGGTCCGCACGGCCGGTACCGTGGCCGTCGTCGGCGACCGCTGGGGCGCACTCTCCACCGTGCTGGCCGCCCACAGCCCCGTACAGATCACCGACTCGTATCTCGCCCGGCGGGCGACCCTCGCCAATCTGGCGCGCAACGGCGCCGCCCCCGGCTCGGTGGACATGCGGTCGGTGCGCGACGTCCCGCCCGGGCGCGTGGATCTCCTTCTCGTGCGGGTGCCCAAGAGCCTGTCCCTCCTGGAGGACCAGCTCCACCGGATCGCGCCCGCCGTGCACGCGGGGACCGTCGTCATCGGCACCGGCATGGTGAAGGAGATCCACACCTCCACCCTCGACCTGTTCGAGCGGATCATCGGGCCCACCCGCACCTCCCTCGCCGTGAAGAAGGCCAGGCTGATCTTCTGCACCCCGGACCCGGCTCTGCCGAGGACGCCCAGCCCCTGGCCCCACCGCTACCGTCTGCCGGACGGCATCGGCGCGGTGTCCGGTCGCACCGTCACCAACCACGCGGGGATCTTCTGCGCGGAACGCCTCGACATCGGCACCCGCTTCTTCCTGAAGCACCTCCCGGACCGGACCGGTCCCGACCGGGTCGTCGACCTGGGCTGCGGGAACGGGGTCGTCGGTACGGCTGCCGCGCTCGCCAACCCCGAGGCCGGAGTCACCTTCATCGACGAGTCGTACCAGGCCGTCGCCTCCGCGGAGGCGACCTTCCGTGACAACACCCCGCCGGGCGCCGAGGCCGCGTTCCTGGTCGGCGACGCGATGGCGGACGTTCCCCCGGCCTCCGTCGATCTGGTCCTGAGCAACCCGCCGTTCCACTCGCACCAGGCCGTCACCGACTCCACCGCGAGGAACATGTTCCACGGCGCACGGGCGGCGCTGCGCCAGGGCGGCGAACTGTGGGTCGTCGGCAACCGGCACCTCGGCTACCACACCCAGCTCCGAAGGATCTTCGGGAACTGCGTCACCGTCGCCGGCGATCCGAAGTTCGTCGTCCTTCGGGCCGTCAGACGCTGACGGGACGGGTGAGGCGCACCCGGCAAGGGGCGACCGCGTACACCCGCGGCGAGGTTCGGCTCCCCGGCGAAAGGGAAGGCACGAGGCCATGAGGAATCCAGACCCGGGTCTCTTCGGCCCCGGCTCGGTCACCTGGCAGATGCACGCGGATCCCATGATGTGGGTGGCCGGCATCCGTGCCCTGTACCTTCAGGCACTCCACCCGCGGGCGGTCCGTGGTGTCATGCAGAACTCCGATTTCCGCGAGGACGCCTGGGGACGGCTGATGCGCACCGCGGACTTCGTCGGCACCCTGACCTACGGCACCACCGAGGCCGCAGAGGCGTACGGGGCGAAGGTCCGCAGGATCCACCGGCTGCTCCGGGCCACCGATCCGGGGACCGGGGAGGTCTACGGCATCGACGAGCCGGATCTGCTGCTCTGGGTGCACTGCGCCGAGATCGACTCCTATCTGAGGGTCCAGATCCGCTCCGGTTTCCCGCTCACCGGCACCCAGGCCGACCGCTACGTCGACGAGCAGCGCGAGTCCGCCCGGCTCGTTGGCCTCGCCCCGGAGGAAGTCCCGGGCGACGCTGCCGCCCTCGACGCCTACTTCACGCGGATCCGGCCTGAGCTGGCGGCCGGACCGGAGGCCCGCGACGTCGACGCATTCCTGCGTGACCCCCCGGTCCCCGCCCTGCTGACCCCGGTACGTGCGCTGCTCTGGCGGAGGGTGGCCGCACTCGCCTACGACTCCCTGCCCGCGTACGCCCACGAGCTGTACGGCAGGCCGGCGCCGCCCCAGGCGACGGTGGACCGACGCCTGCACGCGGCCGGGAGGGTCCTGCGCGCCGTACCCGCCCGGCTCCGCCGGCGCCTGCCACCCGGACACGTCGAGAAGGCGATGGCCCGGCTCGGCAAGGGGAGTCGCCCCACCCCGTACAAACTCCGCAGACAGGCAGCCATACTGGACGGACCTGGGAGAGCGCGGCAGCGGTAGCGGGCGGAGTGGACGGGGGCGGCAGCGGACGATGGGGGACACCAGGCTGATCCATGGCCGCTATCAGCTGCTCGACGTCATCGGGCGCGGTGGAATGGGTGAGGTGTGGCGTGCGCGGGACGAGTCGCTGGGACGGCAGGTGGCCGTCAAGTGCCTGAAGCCCGTGGGCCCGTCGCACGACCAGGACTTCACACGCGTCCTGCGCGAGCGCTTCCGGCGGGAGGCGCGTGTGGCCGCCGCGCTCCAGCACCGAGGGGTGACCGTCGTCCATGACTTCGGGGAGTCGGAAGGGATCCTCTATCTCGTCATGGAGCTCCTGGAGGGACGCAACCTCAGCCAGCTCCTGGAGGACAACGCGCAGGCCCCGCTGCCGGTGGACGACGTCGTGGACATCGCGGAGCAGGTGGCCGACGCGCTCGGCTACACCCACCAGCAGGGCATCGTGCACCGGGACCTCAAGCCCGCGAACATCATGCGGCTCCACGACGGGGCCGTGAAGATCTGTGACTTCGGCATCGCCAGGCTGGGCCGCGACATCGGGTTCACCTCACGGCTGACCGGCACCGGCATAGCCATGGGCACCCCGCACTACATGTCGCCCGAGCAGATCAGCGGGGGAGAGGTCGACCACCGCAGCGACCTCTACTCCCTCGGCTGCGTGCTGTACGAGATCGCCACCGGCGTACCGCCGTTCGACATGGAGGACTCGTGGTCCGTCCTCATCGGGCACCGCGACACCGCTCCCGAACCGCCCCGGTCCCGCCGGGCCGAACTCCCCGTCTTCTTCGACGACATGGTTCTGGACCTGCTGGCCAAGACCCCCGAGGACCGGCCCGCGGACGCCGGTGACCTGCGGCAGAGAATCGTGTCCGGACGGACCGGGGAGCAGCGTGTGCCCGGGGCGGGACGCCCGGCCGGTGCCGTCCGGGGGCCCGCCGTCGGCTCCGGGGAGCCCCGACTGCCCGACTGGACCCGCGACATGACCACCGGTCACAAGCCCGGCCGCCCGAAGTCCGGCGGGGCGGACGCCCTCGACGGGGCGACCGCGCTGACGGGGGCGTGGACCACCGCCCGGGGCGCTCACGTCACCGGCCTCCCTCCCGGGGTTCCGAGCCGCCCGGTGCCGGCACCCGCGCTGCTCGCGACCCTCGCGAGCAGACACAGCGCCGGGGTGAATCTCGGCCGGCTGGGCCACTGGGAGGAGGCCTGCGAGGTGCACCGGGCCGTCGCCGAGGAGCGCGAACACGCGCTCGGCCCCGACCACCCCGACACCCTCGCCAGCAGGTACGAGGCCGCCCGTACGCTCAGCCGCGCCGGACACACCGCGGAGGCGCTGCGTGAGTTCACCCGCGTCCGCGAAGGCCGCGAGCGTACGCTGGGCCCCGACCACCCCGAGACCCTCACGGCCCGTCAGCAGAGTGCGTACGCGCTGGGCCGGCTCGGCCGTCACTTCGAGGCGCACCAGCTCCACGCGGCGCTGCTCGCGTCGAGGGAGCGCTCCATGGGCCCGGAGCATCCCGACACCCTGCGCTGCCGCCACGACCTGGCCCTCAGCCTGGGCATGCTGGGCCGTGTCGAGGACTCGTACAGCATGGCCCTGGACGTCGCCGTAGTACGCGGCCGCGTGCTCGGCGCGACACACCCCGACACACTGGCCACCCGGTACGAAGTGGCCTGCTCGCTCGGACGGATGGACCGATGGGCCGAGGCCCTCCGGACGTACCGCGAAGTGGCGCACGCGCGTGCGGCCGAGCTCGGGGACGATCACCCGGACACGCTCTCCGCGCGTTACGGGACCGGCGTCAGCCTGGGGCGCCTCGGCCGCGGTGCGGAGGCCCTCGAGCTCTACCGGTCGCTGGTCGACGACCGCACCCGCGCCTGCGGTCCCACCGACCCCGAGACGCTCCGCGCCAGGCACGGACTCTGCGTCAGCCTCGGCCGTCTCGCACGCTGGGAGGAGGCGCTGGCCGAGGCGCGAGAGGTCTGCGCGATACGCGAGCGGACCCTGGGCCCCGGACACCCGGACACCCTCCTCAGCCGACGTGAAGTGGCTGTCGCACTCGGCTGGCTGGGACGCTGGGCCGAGGCGCTCACCGACTACCGCACGGTCGCCGACGTCCGTGAACGGGTCCTGGGGCCCGGCCACCCCGACACACTCGCCGGCCGCAACGACGAGGCGCAGTGCCTCGAACGGCTCGGCCGTGGCGACGAAGCCGCCGGCCTCTACCGAAGGGTCGCGGATCTGCGGGAGCCGACCACCCGGACGCCGGCCCGCTGACCCTCGGCCTCAGCCCTCGGACCCGGCCACCCGCACACGGTAGAGATCCCGCAGCAGGGCGATCTCCGCGCCGTGGTGCAGGACTTCCTGGTTGACCCACCACACCACGTCGAGGAAGGCGTCCTCGGGATCGCTGCCGTACGGGTACGTGCTGTACCCGACCGTGTCCAGTGCCGCGTCGTCGGCGCCGAGAAGTGCCGCACGCCACGCGGCCGCCGCGGCGGCGAAGGCGGTGAGCGCCTGGGCCGCGCTCCCCGCCACGCGGTAGTCCTCCCTCGTCATGCTGTGGCTCCCCGCCGTGTGATCCGCCCGGAGCGCCAGCAGTTCGCCGAGGTGGCTCAGACGCCACGCGAGGGTGGTGAAGGGCGGCGGGGAAGGGTGCGGGAAGGGAGCGGTGTCGCGCCCCCAGTCACCCGATCCCGTCAGCGCGGCGGCCCCCGGACCCGGGCCGGAGAGGCGGGGCCGCACCGACCAGCACCCCGGGACGGGCTCCCACAGGTACTCCTCGTCGGTCAGTGCCGGAGTCCCCACGTCGGTGCCGTTCCCGCTGTCGACGAAGGGACCCGCCATTCTCCTCGTGAGCCGTTCGCAGCCCCAGTCGAACTGCTCCAGCAGCGGAACGAGGCGGGCGGGTGTCTTCACAGCGGCTCCTGCGGCGGGTGGGAAGCACGGACGGGACCGGCACTGTCGCACACGAACCGGGCGCGGCGCCCGTGGTTTCCGGGGAGCGGGCTCCACCCGGCACCCGTGGTTTCCGGGGAGCGGGCTCCACCCGGCACCCGTGGTTTCCGGGGAGCGGGCTCCACCCGGCACCGGGGCGCTCCTCTGTCCGGGGGAAGCGTCCCGTGCTACCAAGGAGCATGCCCGCAGACGAGACGTCCTTCCCCGGCGGCCCGGCGCTCACCCGCTACGACGCGGTGATCGTCGGCGGCGGTCACAACGGCCTCGTGGCCGCCGCCTATCTGGCCCGTGCCGGGTGGAGCGTCCTGGTCCTGGAACGCCTCGGCACCACCGGGGGAGCCGCCGTGTCGGCCCGCCCCTTCGCCGGGGTCGACGCCAGGCTCTCCCGCTACTCCTACCTCGTCTCGCTCCTTCCCCGGAAGATCGTCGACGAGCTCGGCCTCGACTTCGCCGTACGCAGGCGCACGATCTCTTCGTACACCCCGGCAGTGCGGGGCGGCAGGCACACCGGACTGCTCGTGGGCGGGGACGCCACCCGGGAGTCGTTCGCCGCGCTCACCGGGGACGACCGGGAGTACGACGCCTGGAGACGCTTCTACGGGATGACGGGACGGGTCGCCGGACGCGTGTTCCCGACCCTCACCGAACCGCTCCCGGACCGCGAATCCCTGCGCTCACGCGTGGACGACGAGGACGCCTGGCGGACGCTGTTCGAGGAGCCGATCGGCCTCGCGGTCGAACGGGCCTTCGCGGACGACCTGGTGCGCGGTGTCGTGCTCACCGACGCGCTGATCGGCACCTTCGCCGACGCCCACGACCCGTCCCTCGTCCAGAACCGCTGCTTCCTCTATCACGTGATCGGCAACTCCACCGGTGACTGGGACGTCCCCGTCGGCGGCATGGGAGCGCTCACCGACGCACTGGCCGCGGCGGCACGGGACGCAGGCGCCGAGATCAGGACGTCGCACGAGGTGACGCGCATCGAGACCGACGAGGGCCAGGCCGAGGTCGGCGTCCGCTCCCCGGACGCGGAGTACGTCATCGGCGCGGGAAAGGTCCTCGTCAACGCGTCCCCGCAGGAACTGGCCGCACTTCTCGGCGAGGAACCCCCCGCCCCCGCGGAAGGTGCCCAGCTGAAGGTGAACATGCTGCTCACGCGGCTGCCGGAGCTGCGCGACCGCTCGGTCGACCCGCGCCATGCCTTCGCCGGCACCTTCCACATCGCCGAGGGGTACGAACAGCTGGCCACCGCCTACCGGGAGGCGGCGGCCGGGCGGCTGCCGGCCGCGCCGCCCTCCGAGATCTACTGCCACTCCCTGACTGACCCGTCGATCCTGGGCCCCGGCCTCGCCGCCCGCGGCTACCAGACCCTCACGCTCTTCGGACTGCACGCCCCCGCCCGGCTCTTCACCGCCGACAACGAGACCGCCCGCGACGCTCTCCTGCGGGCCACCCTCGCCGAACTCGACGCCCATCTGGCGGAGCCGGTCACCGACTGCCTGGCTCTGGACGCCGACGGCAGGCCGTGCATCGAGGCGAGGACACCACTCGACCTGGAGCGTGATCTAGGACTCCCCGGCGGCCACATCTTCCACCGCGACCTGGCGTTCCCCTACTCGACCGGCGACACGGGCCGCTGGGGTGTGGAGACCGCGCATCCCCACGTGCTGCTGTGCGGCGCGGGAGCCGTCCGGGGAGGCGGAGTCAGCGGGGTACCGGGCCACAACGCGGCCATGGCGGCGCTCGGCCGGTGAGAACTGCGGACCGGCCCCGACCGCGAGAGGAACGGCTCTCCCCCCAACGGCACTTCGGGTCCGGCCGGTGAAGGTACGAAGCTCCGCCCCGCCCGGCCGGGCGACGGCGGGGGCGGGGCGGAGCGATTTCGGGTGGAGGCGGCGGGTGCGGGCCTCGCCACCCCCACCCGGCCCGCCGGACCGGGGTGCCGGGTGGGGGCGCTGGTGCGCAGGCGACCCGATCGCGGCGGAGTCCTGGCGCGGCCGCTCAGGAGGCGGTGTGTGCCGTCCCCCGACCGCGCGGGACCGTCACGAGGCGGAGCAGGCGCCCAGTACGGGGGCCGCGGTGCTGCCGTTCGTCGTGACGGTGAAACCGAAGGTCGTCGAGGCGCCGGCTGCCAACGTCCCGTTCCAGGCAGGCTTGACCGTCACCAGGCTGCCGGACGTGGTGGGCGTTCCGTTCCACAGGGCGGAGATCTTCTGGGGGGCCGGAACGGTCATCGGGACGGACCATGAGGTGATCCCCGAGCTGCCCGCCTTGACGGTCACCTGCCCGTTGTAGCCCCCGTCCCATGCCGCGGTCCGGGTGTAGGTGGCCGTGCAGGCACCGGTGTTCCCACCGCCGTCCTCGCCGCCGTCGTCACCGCCGCCGGTCGAGCCGCCGAGAGCCGCGAGCACGGCGTCGTAGGCCGGCTTCTTGTTGTAGTCACCGTCGAAGAGCAGCGGTGTCCCACTGCTGCGCCACGAGTACTTGTCCGTGACGCCCCAGACGGTCATGCCCTTGCATCGTGTGACGGCCAGACAGGCATTGACGACCTTGGTGTAGTTGGCCGCCTGGGCGGACCCGGAACCCTCGATGTCCAGTTCTGTGATCTGCACGTCGACCCCGAGGTCGGCGAAGCGCTGCAGATTGGCCTGGAAGTCCGACGGCACCGGCGAGTTGCTGTTGAAGTGGGACTGGAACCCCACGCAGTCGATCGGGACGCCGCGCGCCTTGAAGTCCTTCACCATCGCGTAGACGGCATTGCTCTTGGCGTTCTGGCCGTCGGTGTTGTAGTCGTTGTAGCAGAGCTTGGCGTCGGCATCGACCGTACGGGCGGTCCGGAACGCCTCCTCGATGAAGCCGTCACCGAGCTTGTCCTGGAAGGGCGAGCTGCGCCGGGCACCACTTCCGCCGTCCTGGAACGCCTCGTTCACCACGTCCCAGGAGTGGATCTTCCCCTTGTAGTGGGTCATGACCTGGGTGATGTGGTTGTTCATCGCCGAGCGGAGATCGGTGGCGCCGAGCCCGCCGACCCATCCGGGAAGCTGTGAGTGCCACACGAGCGTGTGGCCCCTGACCTTCATGCCCTTGCTCTGCGCATGGCTGACTATCTGGTCGGCAGCGGAGAAGCTGAACGAGTTGCGCGAACTCTCGACCGCGTCCCACTTCATCTCGTTCTCGGGGGTGACCGAGTCGAACTGCGCGTCCAGGGTGGAGGCGTACTGCGCTTCACCGAGGTGGTTCGCAGCGACCGCCGTTCCGAAGTAGCGGCCCTTGGCCGCGGCTGCGTCGCCCAGTGCACCGGCGGCTTCGGCGCCACCGGCGAACGCGACGACACCGGTGACCGCGAGGGCACCCGCCGCGACGAACGACAAGGCCCGTCGGGCAAGAGCCGGGGGACGGGTGGGGGCACCGCGTGGGGGAATCTGGTCCATCACGATTTTCCAGCCTCTTCTTCCGGTGCCGGGCAAGGTGAGTTGATGCCCGGGCAGGGGGATTCGGACCGTTCGAGGTGCTGTGCGGGTGTTCCGTGTGCTCCCGCTCCGCGATGCCGGCGGCGGAGGTTCCTGGGGTGAGTCCGCGGACGGAAGCGCCGACTGCGGAACAAGGGGAGCGAGGGAGAGTATGCGCGCAGCGAGAAGTCGCGTCAACGCCAGGTTTCCGAAATATTTCCGAGCCAACTCCCGCTCATTTGAGGGTGGTTGTGCGCTCTACCAGCGTAGACGTGCGGTGTCCTGGTGTGATGCTGGATCTGGGCGCCGGCGATCTCCGCGTGCCGGTCGTGTGTACCGAAATACTCGATAGGACATCTCGAAACATTCGAACCGTGGAGGCCGTGATGCGATCAGGGTGTCCCGCTGCAGACTCCTGCCCGCTCCGCGGAGGCGGGAGCGTGACGCGGAAGCGGCGCGCCACCCGCGGCGTGCGGATGGCGCGCCGCTCGGGCTGCGCCTTAAGGGGCGTGCATGGGGCGGGGCCGGCTGTACCGGCGTGCTGCCCGGCACCGGTGCGAAGTGCCGCCCGGTCCTCGGCCGACCGGGCGGTTCCGGTCACCGGCCAGGGGGCTGCGGCTCGGTCACCGTACGTCCGGCCTCCGGCCGGCCGTCAGTCCGCGGACGCCGTCCACCCCGTGGCCTCGATGCCGCGTGCGTCGGCGGACCTTCGTTCGTCGAAGAGTGTGCGTCCACCGTCCTCGACCCGGACACCGTCGACGTAGACGCCTCGGCCCACGTACAGCTGGTCGGTGGTGTAACGCCAGCGCAGCCGTACCTCCTTGCCCCGCAAGCCTCCCAGATCCGCCTCCAGCCGGTGCCAGACACGCCCCGACCAGCCCGAGACGACGCCCTCCGGATGGGAACTCGGACTGGGGGACCGTCCCTCCGCCGGCGTGGTCGTGAACGGCAGCGGCTGCCACGTCGCCCCGGAATCGGAGGAGGACTCCAGCACCAGGAAGTCCGACGCGGGCTCGGTGTCCCACCAGATGTCGCAGCTCAGCAGCGCGCGTGAGGACCGGGGGCGCAGCGCCGGGAGGGCGAGTGTCGCCGAGGCGGAACTCGCCATGCCGGAGAACCACGCCGTCCTGCCGCGGGCGGGCCGGACCGGGACCGCCCGCGCCATGCGGTTGGCGGTCGCGACCCTCGGTGCGCTGCCCGATCGCCAGTTGCGCACCGGATGGACGGAGTTGCCCAGGACGATCAGGAACGAGTCCGTCGTCGGGTCCAGGACGAGGCTCGTGCCGGTGAAGCCTGTGTGGCCCGCGGTGCGCGGGGTGGCCATCGCGCCCATGTACCAGTGCTGGTAGAGCTCGAAGCCCAGGCCGTGTTCGTCTCCGGGGAACGCCGTGTTGAAGTCCGTGAACAGGAGCTCGACGGACTCATCGGACAGGATCCGGGAGCTCCCGTAGACGCCTCCGTTGAGCAGGGTGCGAGCCAGTACCGCGAGGTCCCACGCACACGAGAAGACCCCGGCGTGGCCGGCGACACCCCCCAGGCTGAAGGCGTTCTCGTCGTGGACCTCACCCCAGACCAGGCCTCGTTCGAGTCCGGACCAGGGCAGCCGCGCGTCCTCCGTGGCCGCGATCTTCGGCTTCCAGGAGGCCGGGGGGTTGTAGCGCGTGCGGTGCATCCCGAGTGGAGCGGTGATCTCCTCGCGGAGCAGCTCATCCTGGCCGCGACCGGTGATCTTCTCGATGATCAGCTGCAGCGAGATGAGATTGAGGTCGGAGTAGAGGTATTTCGTCCCGGGAGGCGAGGCCAGGACCTCGTCCCAGATGAGCCGCAGCTTCCCCTCGCGGGTCGGCTCGCTGTACAGCGGGATCCAGGAGCGGAAGCCGGAGGTGTGCGTCAGCAGCTGGCGTACCGTCACGTCCTGCTTGCCCCCGCCGGCGAACTCGGGAAGGTAGGAGGCGACACGCGCCTCCAGTTCCAGCGATCCACGCTCGATCTGCTGCACCGCGAGGATGGATGTGAACAGTTTGGACACCGACGCGAGGTCGAAGACAGTGTCCTCGGCCATGGCGATCTGCTGGTCCCGGGGAAACTCCACCCCGGTGTCCGTCTTCTCGTCGTACGCCGAATAGCGCACCGCCCGGCCGATCGGCCGATGCAGTGCCACGGTGCCGCCGCGGCCGGCGAGCAGCACCGCGCCCGCGTACCAGGGGTGGACCGGCGATGCGCCGAGGTACGTCTCCGCGTCGGTGACGAGCTGCTCGAGCTGCTCCTCCAGCAGTCCGGCACGAGCGGCCGGCCCGCGACGCAGAGTGGTGCCGCCCCGGCCTGATGCCATGTCCGTCCCGGTCCCTGATGGTGTGTCCGGCAACTGTCCTGTCCGCTCCGCCCCGGCCGCCGCTCCCGCGGCCCCGGCGAAGGGAATCGGAGCCAGTGCGAGCGCTCCGCCGAGCGCCAGTATCCCGCCGCCCAGCCCGCGGCGGCTCACTCCCCGCTCCGACACGTCCCCGGTCATCCGGAACCCCTTCCCCTCATGCCGAAAGCACCCGCGTGAAAGTAACTTTCGAAATCTCGTTCGTTCGTGAAACTTCCTGCCGAAGCGGAGGTTACGTCACACACGTCGTCGGCGGGAGGCCCCCGTGGCCACAAAACGCCCCGCCCCGGCCGGGTACCGTGATGCGCCGTCACCGCGGCCCCCCGTCACGCCGGGTCCGGGCGCGGGCGCCCTGTTCCCGGGACACCGGCGCCCGGACTCTTGACCCCCGGCGCCCAGCCGCACAGGATCACCGAATGACAGGTGTACGCAGCAGCACGGTCGACGGCATCGTGACCCGCAGTGCGAGGCGCAGCCCGGGGAGCACCGCCCTGCGGTACGGCGAGCGGTCCTGGACCTATGCCGAACTGGACGAAGCGGTCAGCACCGCCGCCTCCGTGCTGACCACCGCACACGGACTGCGGCCCGGCGACCGGGTGGCGTCGTACGCCCACAACTCGGATGCCTACCTCATCGCCTTCCTGGCATGCGCACGTGCGGGGCTGGTCCATGTGCCGGTCAATCAGAACCTCACGGGCGACGATCTCGCCTACATCCTCGAACAGTCCGGAAGCACGCTCGTGCTGGCAGATCCAGGCCTGGCCCCGCGCGTCCCGAAGGGGCGGACGGTACGAGCGCTGCGCGACGCCCCGGATTCCCTCCTTGGCGCACTGGACCAGCCACGCCCCTTCCTCCCGGCGCGGGAACCCGGTGCCGACGACCTGGTCCAGCTGCTCTACACCTCAGGCACCACAGCCCAGCCCAAGGGCGCGATGATGACGCACGGGGCGCTGGTCCACGAGTACGTCAGTGCCATCACCGCACTCGGCCTGCGCGCCACGGACCGCCCGGTGCACTCGCTTCCGCTCTACCACTCCGCCCAGATGCACGTGTTCCTGCTGCCCTACCTGGCGGTGGGTGCGGAGAACACCGTCCTCGACGGTCCCGACGCCGGGCGGATCTTCGACCTTGTCGAAGCGGGCCGGGCGGACAGCCTCTTCGCTCCGCCGACCGTCTGGATCGGGCTCGCCAACCACCCCGACTTCGGTACCCGTGATCTCGGTGGCCTGCGCAAGGCCTTCTACGGTGCGTCGATCATGCCCGTTCCCGTCCTCGAGCGGCTGCGGGAGCGTCTGCCCGGCCTGGCGTTCTACAACTGCTTCGGGCAGAGCGAGATCGGCCCGCTCGCCACCGTCCTCGGTCCCGACGAGCACGAGGGGCGTATGGACTCCTGCGGGCGGCCCGTCCTGTTCGTCGAGGCAAGGGTCGTCGACGAACAGGGCGAGGAGGTTGCCGACGGCACGCCGGGCGAGGTGGTCTACCGCTCCCCTCAGCTGTGCCAGGGGTACTGGGACAAGCCCGAGGAGACGGCGGAGGCGTTCCGTGACGGGTGGTTCCACTCCGGGGACCTCGCCGTCCGGGACTCCGAGGGATACCTCACCGTCGTCGACCGCGTGAAGGACGTCATCAACTCGGGAGGTGTGCTGGTCGCCTCCCGGCAGGTGGAGGACACTCTCTACACCCATCCGGCAGTGGCCGAGGTGGCGGTGGTCGGCCTGCCGGACGACCGCTGGATCGAGGCGGTCACCGCCTTCGTGGTCCTGCGGGGCGACGGGAAGGGGCCGGTGCCGCGGGAAGCCGAACTGATCGATCACGCTCGCGCGAGGCTCGCCTCCTTCAAGGCACCGAAGAGGGTCGTCTTCGTCGGCGAACTGCCGCGCAACGCCAGCGGAAAGATCCTCAAGCGTGATCTGCGGGACCGGTTCACGTCACGGCCGTGACACCGTGTCAGTCACGCGGCCGGTCCCGTCGCTCAGCCGGATGGACGAGTAGCGGGATCCGCGGCGGGTGAGCAGGGAGATCAGGGACGCCGGGACACGTCCAGGCGTGTCGGCGGACGCACCGGGGTGGCATCGCGACGGGCGCGGATTCGACGGGGCCTGCGGAACCTCGGGGAGCACCGCCTCACCGCACGGGCCTCAACTCGTCATGGCGTGCCGGGTTAGCCCGTTCGCCGCCCCCGGCGTGATCGCTCCTCAGTTCTTCCCGCCGCAGCGAATGACCTGCGTAAACGGTGGACCCACCGCCGAGCTCGGCGACTGGCCGGGTGACGAGGACCCGCGGATCCCGTGTTGCGAGGGTGACGGTCTGTCGGTTCTCTCGGGAGCACAGCAGAGGCGCCGTGCAGACCGGCCGGACCCTGCTTCCGTTGGAGGATCCACATGCGCAACACACGCATCGCCGCGGGTGTCTGTCTGGCCGTCGGCTGCCTCACCCTGGCGGCCCCGACCGCCGGAGCGGCGGCCGAGCCCTCGGGCGAACAGACCATTCACATCAGTCCCTCCAGGACTTCACCCGGCTCCGAGGTCACCGTCAGCACCAGAGCCTGCGGCAAGGAGACCTACGGCAAGGGCACATCCGAGGCCGGAGGGGCCTTCCACCTGTTCGAAGGGGAACGGAAGGGCACCCTCGTCGGTGTCTTCGAGGTCCCGCGCGGCACGGAGCCGGGCACCGACACGGTGACGGTGAAGTGCCCGCCGAGGATCAAGATGACGGATACCTACGAGATCGTGGAACGCGCCCCCTCAGGCGGGGTCGACGCAGGATTCGGGGCCCCCACCGACCAGGGAACCCAGCTCGCCGCCGGCAGTGTGCTGCTCGCAGCCGCCGCGGCCGGGGGAGTGGTCAGGCTGCGCCGCCGAACCGCGGCCACACGTTCCTGACCCCGGTCCCGGACCCGACGGGGGGCCGGCCGCCCCACCGGCCGGCCCTCCGCAGCACCTCAGGATCCGATGTGAGCAGAGGGAGAAGTCATGGAGACCGGGCGCAGCACCAGCACCAGCACCACGCCACCCTCGTCGTTCCCGGCGGTGAAGCATCTCGTCTGGGCACTGGTGGCGGGGACCGCTCTCGTGGCCGCAGGACTGCGCGACGAGACTCCTGAGCGGCCCCCGGCGGCCGGCGCCGCAGCCGCGCCACGGGTCCTCCCGGAAGCGCCCCTGCCCGGTCACGATCCGTCGGCCACCTCCGCGTCGCTTCGCCCGGTCGTCGACTACTTCGCGCCGGACCGTGTCCCCGCGGAGCCTCCCGCGCTCGTACGCCGCTCCACCGCACCTCCCGTCCTCCGCCCCGTAGGCCCTGTCCGCACGGCACCGCTGGTCCTCGCCCCGCCGAGCCCGGAGCACCCCGAACGGCCGGGGAGCCGGCCCGCTGGGAGTGGCGCCGCCACACCCGCCCCGTCGCCTCACCACAGCACGCGGCCGTCGCCCCACGGCGCTCGGCCGCTTCCCGTGTCGACACCGCTCAGGCTGCGGATCCCGTCGGCCAAGGTCGATGCGCCGATGATGGAGCTGGACCTGGACGCCACCGGCGCCCTGGAGCCTCCGCCCGACAACAACCCCGTGCTCGCCGGCTGGTACGCGGGCGGCACCGTGCCGGGAGCCGTCGGAACCGCCGTCGTGGCCGGTCACGTCGACACTCGTCTCGGCCCCGGCGTCTTCCGCCAACTGGACGCGGTACGCAAGGGCGCCACCATCGAGGTCGTCCGGGCGGACCAGCGAACCGCGGTGTTCACCGTCTACGCCGTCGAGGTCTACGACAAGAAGAACTTTCCCGACGAGAAGGTGTACGGCCGGGCGGACCGTGCCGAGCTGCGCGTCATCACCTGCGGTGGTGCCTTCACGAAGAAGGCCGGCTACGAGGACAACGTCGTGGTCTTCGCGGCTCTGACCGGTACGCGCTGACGGGCGCCTGCGCCGGGTCATGAGCGCGAGAGAGGCGCGTGCTGCCGGCCGGCGTCGGATCAGGGCGGGCCTCGCGTACTCCCGGAGGGTGCCTCAGTGCGCCTCCCTGAGATCGACGATCCGCTTGATCTTCCCGACCGAACGCTCCAGCGCGCCGGGTTCGACGATCTCGGCCTCGACGCTCACCCCCACGCCTTCCTTCACGGCCGCCGCGATCGAGAGGGCCGCCGACGTCCGCTCCGCCGGCGTCGCGCCGGCCCGCGCCTCCGCCCGTACGGTCAGCGCGTCCAGGCGGCCCTGCCGGGTCAGGCGCAGCTGGAAGTGCGGTGCGACACCGGGTGTCCGCAGCACGATCTCCTCGATCTGGGTGGGGAAGAGGTTGACGCCCCGGAGGATGACCATGTCGTCGCTCCTGCCCGTCACCTTCTCCATGCGCCTGAACGTGCGGGCCGTGCCCGGCAGCAGACGGGTCAGATCCCGGGTCCGGTACCGGATCACCGGCATGGCCTCCTTGGTGAGCGAGGTGAAGACCAGCTCGCCCTGCTCCCCTTCGGGCAGCACCTCGCCGGTGAAGGGGTCGACGACCTCCGGGTAGAAGTGGTCCTCCCAGATGTGCAGCCCGTCCTTGGTCTCGGCGCACTCCTGAGCCACTCCGGGTCCCATGACCTCCGACAGCCCGTAGATGTCGACGGCGTCGATCGCGAACCGCTCCTCGATCTCACGGCGCATCTCCTCGGTCCAGGGCTCGGCCCCGAATATCCCGACCTTCAGCGACGTCGAGCGGGGATCCACTCCCTGGCGTTCGAACTCGTCCAGCAGGGTCAGCATGTAGGACGGAGTGATCATGATGATCTCGGGCCGGAAGTCCAGGATGAGCCGCACCTGGCGGGCGGTCATGCCTCCGGACGCCGGAACGACCGTACAGCCCAGCCGCTCCGCCCCGTAGTGGGCGCCGAGGCCGCCCGTGAAGAGCCCGTACCCGTAGGCGACATGAACCTTGTGGCCGGGACGCCCGCCCGCCGCCCGGATGGAGCGGGCGACCACGTCGGCCCAGGTGTCCAGGTCCTGCTCGGTGTACCCGACCACGGTGGGCCGGCCGGTCGTGCCGCTGGACGCGTGGAGGCGCCGCACCCGGTCCTCGGGAACGGCGAACATCCCGAACGGGTAGTTGTCACGCAGGTCGGCCTTCACGGTGAACGGGAAGCGGGAGAGATCGGCGAGCGTACGGCAGTCCTCCGGACGCACCCCCGCCTTGTCGAAGGCCGCGCGGTAGAAGCCCACGTTCGCGTAGGCGTGCCTGAGCGTGGCCCTGAGGCGCTCCAGCTGAAGGGCTTCGAGCTCGTCGCGGTCGAGCCGCTCCCCGGCATCCAGCAGCGCGGTCATATGGATCATCCCCTCGCCGTCGGGCGACCGACCATTCGGTCGCCTCCTGTGAGCAGTAATTCAGGAGGCCGGTGGTCTTGGCAAGGGGCGGGAACGAGCTGTGGAAAACCCCGGTCGGCGGCTCCGCGCCGGCCGGGTGCGGCCCGGGAACGACACCGGCGGCGGGTGGCCCGAGAGGCGGCTCCGTCCTGATTCGCCGAGGGCGGACGGGGCCGCGAGGCAGGACCCGCCCTGCTTGGATGGCCTACATGCCGATCTTCAGTTCATACGATGGAACCGAACTCGCCTACCACCTCATGGGGGAGGGCGAACCGTTGATCTGCCTGCCCGGCGGACCGATGCGGGCGTCCCGGTACTTCGGGGACCTCGGCGGGTTCTCCCAGGTGCGGCAGCTCGTCCTGCTCGACCTGCGGGGAACCGGAGACTCCGCCGTACCGCACGATCCCTCCACGTACCGCGTCGACCGGCTCGTCGACGACGTCGAGGCACTTCGCGTGCATCTCGGCCTCGAACAGGCGGACGTCCTGGCCCACTCCGCCGCCGCGGAACTCGCGGCGCTCTACGCGGCGAAACACCCCCGGCGACTGCGCACCCTGACCCTGGTCACACCGGGAACCGGCACCCTGGGTCTCCCCGCGACCGGCCAGGACCGCCGCGAGGCCGCCGCACTGCGTCGCGATGAGCCCTGGTACCCGGACGCGACGGCCGCGCTGGACGAGATCCTGGCGGGACGGGCCACCCCCGAGACATGGGAAGCGGTACGGCCGTTCACCTACGGCCGCTGGGACGCGGCGGCCCGGGAGCACGCCGCGCTGTCCCCCGTGCAGCGCAACGCCGAGGCGGCGTCGTTCTACTACCCGGAGAGCGGGATCGACACCGAGGCCACGGTCGCCGCCCTCCGCGAACTGTCCGTCCCCGTGCTCGTCCTCGCGGGGGAGTACGACGGCGGCCCCACCCCCGACCGGGCCGCGGAGCTCGTCGGCCTCTTCCCCCGGGGCGAGTTCGCCGTCCAGCGCGAGGCGGGCCACTTCCCCTGGATGGACGATCCCGGCGCCTTCGTCCGCACGGTCACGGCCTTCCTCGACCCCGACGTGACCAGCGTGCAGGCCGGAGGAATCAGGCTCGCGCACCGCACATGGGGCGACCCCTCCGCGCCCCCCGTCGTCCTCGCCCACGGACGCTGCGGCAGCAGCCGGGACTGGACGGACATCGCCGAACGGCTCTCCCGACGCCACCGGGTCTACGCGCTCGACTTCCGGGGCCACGGCCTCAGCGACTGGCCAGGCCGCTACAGCCTCGAATTCTTCCGTGACGACCTGCACGCATTCCTGGAGGCCCGCAATCTGGCCGGTGCCACCGTGATCGGGCACTCCATGGGAGGCGCGGCCGCCCTCCTCCTCGCCGAGCTCCAGCCGGCGCTCATCGGAGCCCTGGTGATCGAGGACTCCCCGACCTTCGTCCCGCTCGACCCGCCACGCCCCCGGGCCGACCGGCCCGAGGGCGAACTCGGCTTCGACTGGCCGGTCGTCCCGTCCGTCGACGCCCAGCTACACGATCCGGACCCGGCCGTCCTGGAGTGCCTGGGTGACATCACGGCCCCGACACTCGTCGTCGGCGGATCCCGCAGCCACGTCGACCAGCGGCAGCTCGCCTCGATGGCGGACCGGATACCGGGCGGGCGATTCGTCTCGGTCGAAGCGGGCCACCTCGTGCACCGGGACAACCCGCGGGCATTCCTCGACGCCCTCGTGTCGTTCGGTGTCGGCTGACGGGCCCCGAGGCGGAGCCCGCCGGCCCGGGGCCCGTCAGCCGCGGTGCAGCAGCGTCAGCATGACCTCGTACAGCGTCGCCTCGGGGTCTGCCGCGGCACCCTCCGAACGCCAGGCCACGAATCCGTCGGGGCGCACGAGCGCGGCGCCCTCGGCCGAAGTACCGTGCGCGGCCGCCCAGTCGGCACCGTTCTCCGGCTCGAGGTCGGCACCACGGCCGGTTCCGACCCCGAAAGCCTGGAGCGGAATGCCCAGGCGCTTGGCGACCTGCTGCGCCGCCGAACGCCACTCCTGCCGGCCGGAGTCGCACAGCAGCACGAACGACTTCTCGTACAGGTCCAGGGTCGACACACGCTCCCCGTCCCTGCCGAGCCACATGTGCGGCGCCCGCGTGCCTGGTTCGCCCGTCAGCCCCATGCCCTCAGGGACCACGGGCAGGCCCGGATCGACGCCGAGGACGGCCCCCCGCACGTAGCGGTAGCCGAGGGCGACCGTGAGCATGCCACCCTGACGGCCACCACCCGGCCCGCCCGCGGGCGCGTACCCGGGGTGACTGTGCTCGCTCGAACGGGCCGACGCGCGCGCGCTCGTGGCCTTGGCCACGGGAAGCCGTTCGGCCTCGTACGTCCCGAGCAGGCCCGGGCCGGCCACCTCGTCGATGACGGCGGCGAGCTTCCAGGCCAGGTTGTGAGCGTCCTGGATGCCCGTGTTCGAGCCGAACGCCCCCGTGGGAGACATCTCGTGCGCCGAGTCCCCGGCCAGGAAGACCCGCCCGACGCCGTAGCGCTCGGCGACCCTCTCGGCAGCGTGCCACGGAGCCCTGCCCGTGATCTCGACGTCCAGGTCAGGTGCTCCGACCGCCCTGCGGATGTGATCCGCACACCGCTCGTCGGTGAAGTCCTCCAGGGTCTCGCCCCGGTCGGGCTGCCAGGGCGCGTGGAAGACCCAGCGCTCCTCGTTGTCCACGGGCAGCAGCGCGCCGTCCGCATCCGGGGCGGTCAGATAGCAGACGATGAACCTCCGCTCACCGACCACCGAAGCGAGTCCGCGTGAACGGAACGTGATGCTCACGTTGTGGAAGAGGTCGCCGGGTCCCGTCTGGCCGATGCCCAGCTGCTCCCGGACGGGGCTGCGGGGCCCGTCGGCCGCCACCAGGTAGTCCGCCCGCACCGTCGTGTGCTTCCCGGTCTCCCGGTCCTTCACCACCGCGGTCACCCCCTCCGCGTCCTGCTCGAAGGAGAGCAGCTCGGTGGAGAAGCGCAGCTCGCTGCCCTGCGCGCGGGCGTGGGTGACCAGGACCGGCTCCAGGTCGTTCTGACTGCACAGGCACCAGCCGCTCGGGCTGAACCGCGCCAGCCCGCCGCCCGGGTCGATCTCCTTGAACAGCCACTCCTGGTCGTCGCCGGTGAGCGACCCGGCCTGGAGGATCCCGTGGTTGTCCGCGAGCACCGACGCGGCGTCCCGGATCAGCCGTTCCGCGCCCGCTGCGCGGAACACCTCCATCGTGCGGACGTTGTTGCCGCGCCCGCGCGGATGGGTCGAGGTGCTGCTGTGCTTCTCGACCAGCAGGTGGCGGACACCGAGCCGGCTCAGGAAGAGGGACGTGGACAGGCCCACCAGGGAGCCGCCCACGATGAGGACCGGTACGCGTAGGTCGACGTTCTCGTTCATCTGCTGCTCCAGCTGGGACGCATGACGGGATGCACTGTTCATGCCCTCCACGGGGGCCTTCGGCCGGACATCCGCCCATGCCTCACCTGAACGGTTCATAAATCTCGCGCCGCCCGGAGCGGCGTTCCACGATCAGTCGCGGGAGCGATGCTCCGCGGCACGGGGGCGGGATGTCACGTGCCGACGGGGAGGGACCTGTGCCGCTTCCGACCGACACCGACGGATCACGAGGGGCCACGGGACGTGGCCGCCGTACCGTCTCGAAGGAGAGCGAAAGATGACAACCCTCTCGGAACGTATATCTCAGTCCGCCTTCGACGGTTCGAGGCTCCGGGTCATACTGCTGCTGGACCTGCACGACGGCGCCCAGAACCAGTTCCTCGAGGCGTACGAGCACATGCGCAACCAGGTGGCCTCGATCCCGGGACACATCAGCGACCAGCTGTGCCAGTCCATCGAGAACCCCTCGCAGTGGCTCATCACCAGTGAGTGGGAGAGCGCCCCGCCGTTCCTCGCCTGGGTGAACAGCGAGGAGCACGTCGCCACGGTGCAGCCCCTCCACAGCTGCGTACGCGACACCCGTTCCCTCCGCTTCAGCGTCCTGCGGGAGACCGGGGCGGCGTTCGAGAACAACGCCGAGCCGCTCAAGGGCAATCTCCAGTCCGCGCCGCGGCTCGGGGACGGCGTGGTGCGCCACGCCCTCACCTTCACGGTCAAGCCGGGCACCGAGGAGATGGTCGCCAAGATCCTCGCCGACTACGACTCCCCGCAGGCCCGTGTCGACGAGAACACCCGGCTGCGCCGCACCTCGCTCTTCATGCACGGCAACCGGGTCGTGCGGGCGGTCGAGGTCGAGGGCGATCTCATGGCCGCCCTGCGCCACGTCTCCCGCCAGCCCGAGGTCCGGGCGGTCGAGGAGGCCATCAACCCCTACCTGGAGCAGGACAGGGACCTCAGCGACCCGGACTCCGCGCGGATGTTCTTCACCCGTGCGGCGCTCCCGACGGTCCACCACGTCAAGGCCGGCCGTCACGGCTCCGCCGACGTGGACCGGCACGCGCTGTTCTACCAGGCGAAGGAAGGCTGCGGCATGGCGCTGGCCAAGCTGCTCGCCGGCCAGGACGAGGAGGCCGCCGACGACCTCGCGAGCCCGATCGAGAGCAGCACCATCTTCCAGCGCGACGACATCGTGGTCCGCCTCCTCGAGGTCAGCGGCCCGCTCGACGCGCAGCCCACGCAGGCGCTCGGCATCGGCGGCCACCGCAAGGCGGCCATGCTCGGCCGGCTGCTCGACGGCGGTGCGAACGGCATGCCGACGACCGACCAGGAGGCCGCGCGCATCCTCGCGCAGGCGGAGATGGACCTGATCACCGACCGTCGGGCCACCGAGTCCTGACGCGTCAGCGGCACCGGGGACGCCCCGCACTGCCGTCACACCGCACAAGTGCCTGGAGGAGACCAGCCATGACCACCCACCGGCCTCGCATCGTGGACCTCAGCGAGACTCAGCCCAACCGCAGGCGCGGCGGAGACCTGCGCGCCATGCTCACACCCACGACGGTGGGCGCCACCAGCGGCTTCATGGGGCTGGCCCTCGTCGACCCCGGGGACCGCATCGGCGAGCACTACCACCCGTACTCCGAGGAATTCGTGTACGTCGTGGACGGACTCCTCGAAGTGGACCTGGACGGCGAGACGTTCGCCATGCGGCCCGACCAGGGCCTGCTCATCCCGCCGCACGTCCGCCACCGCTTCCGCAACGTCGGTGACGTGGAGGCACGCATGGTCTTCCACCTCGGCCCTCTCGCCCCGCGCCCGGAGCTCGGGCACGTGGACACCGAGGTCACGGAGACCGCGGACCCCAGCGACGGCTACGCGCCGCCAGAACGAACGGGAGCCGCCTCATGACCCGGCGCGTCGCCGTCACCGGAGTGGGCGTGGTCGCACCCGGAGGGATCGGAGCCCCGGCCTTCTGGGACCTGCTCTCCAACGGCCGCACCGCGACCAGGGGGATCACGCTGTTCGACCCGGCGGAGTTCCGCTCGCGCATCGCAGCCGAGTGCGATTTCGACCCCGTCGCCCACGGCCTGGACGCGGACCTCATCGCCCGTTCCGACCGCTACATCCAGTTCGCCCTCGTGGCGGCCCGGGAGGCGCTGGGCGACGCCGGTCTCGATCTCGAGCGGGAGGACCCCTGGCGCATCGGGGTCTCCCTCGGGACGGCGGTCGGCGGCACCACCCGGCTGGAGCACGACTACGTCGCCGTCAGCGGCAGCGGCTCACGCTGGGACGTCGACCACCGGCCGGCCGGCGCCCACCTCGAGAGGGCCTTCGCGCCCAGCACGCTCGCCTCCGCCGTCGCGGAGGAGGTCGGTGCCCACGGTCCGGTGCAGACCGTCTCGACGGGCTGCACCTCAGGACTCGACGCGATCGGGTACGCCTTCCACGCCGTCGAGGACGGCAGGGCCGACATCTGCGTCGCAGGAGCGTCCGACACGCCCATCACCCCCATCACCGTCGCCTGCTTCGACGCGATCAAGGCGACCTCGGCGAACAACGACGACCCGGAGCACGCGTCCCGGCCGTTCGACGCCCGCCGCGACGGGTTCGTGATGGGGGAGGGCGGCGCGGTCCTCGTGCTGGAGGAGCTCGAACACGCCCGCGCCCGCGGCGCCACCGTCTACTGCGAGATATCGGGCTACGCCACCTTCGGCAACGCCTACCACATGACCGGGCTCACCACCGAAGGACTGGAGATGGCCGAGGCCATCAACAGCGCCCTCGCACAGGCCCGGCTCGACGGCTCGCAGGTGGACTACGTCAACGCGCACGGCTCGGGCACCAAACAGAACGACCGCCATGAGACGGCGGCGGTCAAGAAGGCCCTCGGCTCGCACGCGTACAAGGTGCCGATGAGCTCGATCAAGTCGATGGTCGGCCACTCTCTCGGCGCCATCGGAGCGATCGAGATCGCCGCCTGCGTCCTGGCCCTCAAGAACCAGACGGTACCGCCGACGGCCAACTACGAGGTCCCCGACCCCGAGTGCGACCTCGACTACGTACCCCGCACCGCCCGGCCGCTCAAGCTGCGCAGTGTGCTCTCGGTCGGCAGCGGCTTCGGCGGGTTCCAGTCCGCCGTCGCCATGACCCGATCAGGCGGGAGGAACCCATGAACCACCCGGCACGTCCGGAGCGGCGCAACTCCGTCATCACGGGGATCGGCGTCGTCGCCCCCAACGGCACCGGCGCCGGCGCCTTCTGGAAGCAGACCCAGGAGGGCGTCAGCGTCCTCGACCGGGTGTCCCGCGAGGGCTGCGAGAACCTCCCGCTGCGAGTGGCGGGGGAGGTGAGGGACTTCGACCCGGTCGCGTTCATCGAGGAGAGGTTCCTCGTCCAGACCGACCGGTTCACCCACTACGCGATGGCGGCCGCGGACCTCGCCCTCGACGACGCACGCCTCGGGCGCGCGGACTACGAGAGCGAACCGTTCAAGGTGGGCGTCGTCACCGCCGCGGGCTCGGGCGGCGGCGAGTTCGGCCAGCGCGAGCTGCAACGGCTGTGGGGGGAGGGCTCCCGATTCGTCGGTCCCTACCAGTCCATCGCCTGGTTCTACGCGGCGAGCACCGGCCAGATCTCCATCCGTGGCGGTTTCAAGGGCCCCTGCGCCGTGGTGGCCAGCGACGAGGCGGGGGGCCTGGACGCCCTCATGCACGCCGCGAGGTCCATCAGGCGGGGCACCGACGCCGTCGTCGTCGGCGCCGCCGAGGCACCGCTCGCGCCGTACTCCGTCGTGTGCCAGCTCGGCTACGACGACCTCAGCCTCTGCGAGGAACCCACGCGCGCCTACCGGCCGTTCACCGCGGACGCCTGCGGGTTCGTCCCGGCCGAGGGCGGAGCCATGCTCGTGGTCGAGGAGGAGACGGCGGCCCGCGCCCGCGGCGCCAGGGTCAGGGCCGAACTGGCCGGCCACGCCGCCACCTTCACCGGCGCGGCACGCTGGGACGAGTCCCGCGCCGGACTCGCCCGCGCCATCGAAGGGGCGCTCCGCGAGGCGGACTGCGCGCCCGAGGAGATCGACGTGGTCTTCGCCGACGCGATGGGCGTACCCGCGGCGGACCGGGCCGAGGCCCTCGCCATCGCGGACGCGCTGGGCGCGCACGGACGGCGAGTCCCGGTCACCGCGCCCAAGACGGGCACCGGCCGCGCCTACTGCGGAGCACCGGTCCTGGACACGTCCGCCGCGGTTCTCGCCATGGAGCACGGGCTGGTCCCTCCGACGCCCAACGTCTTCGAGGTGAACCACGACCTGGACCTGGTCACCGGTCGCGCGCGGCCCGCCGAGATGCGGACGGCGCTGGTGCTGAGCCGAGGACTCATGGGGTCCAACGCGGCTCTGGTCCTGCGGCGTCCCACCGAAACCACTGTGTGAGAAGGAGCAGCCCCTCATGAACGACCGACTGACGTACGAAGAGCTGGCCGTGCTCATGAAGAACGGCGCCGGCCTGACCGTCGACCCGTCGGAGATGGCCGCCCGTCCCGGCTCGGCCTTCGACGAGTACGGCCTGGACTCGCTCGGCCTGCTCGGGATCGTCGCCGCCCTGGAGAACCGCTACGGCCGGCCGCTGCCCGCGGACGCCGACCGGTGCAGGACGCCCGGCGAGTTCCTCGACCTCGTGAACAACACCCCAGTGACAGGAGTCTGACGTGTCCGGACACACCGAGAACGAGATCACCATCGCGGCCCCCCTGGACCTCGTCTGGGACATGACCAACGACCTGGAGAACTGGCCGCAGCTCTTCAGCGAGTACGCGGCCGTCGAGGTCCTGGCGCGCGAGGGCCAGAAGACGACCTTCCGCCTCACCATGCACCCGGACGACAACGGCAAGGTCTGGAGCTGGGTCTCGGAGCGCACCACGGACCGTCAGGGACTCAACGTACAGGCGCGCCGCGTCGAGCCCGGCCCGTTCCAGCACATGGACATCCGGTGGGAGTACGCGGAGGTCCCCGGCGGCACGCGGATGCACTGGCGCCAGGACTTCGCGATGCGCCCCGACGCCCCGGTCGACGACGCGTGGATGACCGACAACATCAACCGCAACTCGCGTCTCCAGATGGAGCTCATCCGGAACAAGATCGAGCAGCGCGACCGGGAACGCCGATCCGCCTCCGTCCCCGCCAACTGATGCCCCGAAAGGCAGCCAGATGCATCACGCACTGATCGTCGCCCGGATGGCGCCCGGATCCGCGCCGGACATCGCGAAGCTGTTCGCGGAGTCGGACAACACCGAGCTGCCCCACCTCGTCGGTGTCCACCGGCGGACGCTGTACCAGTTCGGCGACGTGTACCTGCACCTGATCGAGTCCGAAAGGCCTCCGGGGCCGGAGATCGCCAAGGTGACCGAGCACCCGGAGTTCAAGGCGGTCAGCGACCGGCTCACCGCCTACGTCAGTCCGTACGACCCGCAGACGTGGCGTGGTCCGAAGGACGCGATGGCGCAGCAGTTCTACCGCTGGGAGCGGGAGCGCCCGGCCTGAACGCGGACGGGGGGGCCCCGGCGCGCCCCCCCCGCCGGCCCCGCGGGGCCCCCGGTGGGGGGCCGGCCGCCCCCCCCCCCCCCCCCCAATCCTAAAAAAAAAAAAAAAAACCCCAC
>NZ_JBHZCI010000030.1:0-102360 GCF_042755185.1 Streptomyces sp. NPDC059166
TCACCGGGGCCCTCCGGGCGCTTCCCTTCGTTCTTGCGTTTCCGACTCTATCAGACTCTTTCGTGTCCGATTCCCGGCCGAAGCGGGTTCCTGCTGTTTCGCTTTCCAGTTCTTCGCTTTCGCGTTTCCCTTTCCGGCGAGTCCGACTCTATCAGATCCTTTTTCGTTCCGTTTCCGGTTCGAATTCGATTCCGATGGCCTTCGGAAGGGCCTTTGCCTTTCGGCGCATCCGACTTTATCAGAGGTTCTGAGTCGGATTTCCCGCCTCCCCGGGAGGCCCCTGCGCACACGTGCGCGGGCTGCTTCCCGTTCTGGCGGAGCCGTAAACGTACTGGAGCGGGGTGCCCCGATGCAAATCGAGGCGCCCCGCTCCCGGTTGAGCATGCCGCGGCGTCAGACGGTCAGACCTCGACCACGACGGGAAGGATCATCGGACGCCGGCGGTAGGTGTCCGACACCCACTTGCCCACGGTCCGCCGTACCAGCTGCTGAAGCTGGTGCGGCTCCATGACGCCGTCCTGGGCCGACTTGTTGAGCGCGTCCTCGACCTTGGGCACGACTGCGCTGAAGGCGGCGTCATCGATGCCCGAACCCCTGGCCTGGATGTGCGGCCCGCCCACGATCTTGCCGGACGAGCTGTCGACCACGATGAAGACCGAGATGATCCCCTCGTCACCGAGGATGCGGCGGTCCTTGAGGGAGGTCTCGGTGACATCGCCGACCGAGAGGCCGTCGACGTAGACATAGCCGGCCTGGACCTTGCCCACGATCTTCGCCTTGCCGTCGACGAGGTCGACCACGACCCCGTCCTCGGCGATGACGATGTGGTCCTTGGGCACGCCGGTCAGGGCGCCGAGCTCGGCGTTGGCCCGCAGGTGGCGCCACTCACCGTGCACCGGCATCAGGTTCTTCGGCTTGCAGATGTTGTAGAAGTACAGCAGCTCACCGGCCGAGGCGTGTCCCGAGACGTGCACCTTGGCGTTGCCCTTGTGGACGACGTTCGCGCCCCATCGGGTCAGACCGTTGATCACGCGGTAGACCGCGTTCTCGTTGCCGGGGATCAGGGACGACGCGAGGATCACGGTGTCGCCCGGGACGATCCGGATCTGGTGGTCACGGTTGGCCATCCGGGACAGGGCCGCCATCGGCTCACCCTGGGATCCTGTACAGACCAGCACGACCTCGTCGTCCGGGAGGTCGTCGAGCGTCTTGACGTCGACGACCAGGCCGGCGGGGACCCTGAGGTAGCCCAGATCACGGGCGATACCCATGTTCCGGACCATCGACCGGCCGACGAATGCGACCCTGCGGCCGTACTCGTGGGCGGCGTCCAGGATCTGCTGGATGCGGTGGACGTGGCTCGCGAAGCTGGCCACGATGATGCGCTTCTGGGCGTTGGCGAACACCGTGCGCAGGACGTTGGAGATGTCCCGCTCGGGCGGGACGAATCCGGGGACCTCCGCGTTCGTGGAGTCCGAGAGAAGAAGGTCGATGCCTTCCTCGCTGAGCCTCGCGAAGGCGTGCAGGTCGGTGAGGCGCCCGTCGAGCGGGAGCTGGTCCATCTTGAAGTCGCCGGTCGCGACGGCCATGCCCGCGGGGGTGCGGATGGCGACGGCGAGGGCGTCCGGGATGGAGTGGTTGACGGCGATGAACTCGCAGTCGAAGACGCCGATACGCTCGCGCTGTCCCTCCTCCACCTCGAGGGTGTAGGGGCGGATGCGGTGCTCCTGGAGCTTCGCCTCGATGAGGGCGAGGGTCAGCTTGGAGCCGATCAGCGGGATGTCCGGCTTCAGGCGGAGCAGGTAGGGGACGCCGCCGATGTGGTCCTCGTGGCCGTGCGTGAGGACGATGCCCTCGACGTCGTCCAGGCGGTCCCGGATCGTGGTGAAGTCCGGAAGGATCAGGTCGATGCCGGGCTGTTCCTCTTCGGGGAACAGCACACCGCAGTCGACGATGAGCAGACGGCCGCCGTACTCGAAGACCGTCATGTTGCGGCCGATCTCGCCCAAGCCGCCCAGCGGGGTGACCCGCAGACCGCCCTTGGGGAGCTTCGGCGGCGTACCGAGTTCAGGGTGCGGATGACTCAAAAGACTCTCCTTACCACGCGCGCCACGTACCGCTGAGGGCACGTGGCGCGCATGTCATTCGTGCACTTGCTGTTGTCAGGTGGTGTTTCCGTCGCGAGTGACCTCGCGTATTCAGTTGTGAAGTCCGTGGTCAGAGCTGTACCCCGCCGGCAGCCAGATCGATCTTGAGCTGGGCCGTCTCCTGCTCGCTGAGTTCGACCATCGGGAGTCGCAGCGGTCCGGCCGGCAGGCCCTGCAGGGTGAGCGCGGCCTTGGTGGTCATCACTCCCTGCGTGCGGAACATCCCGGTGAAGACGGGGAGCAGCTTCTGGTGGATCTCGGTGGCCTTCTGCACATCGCCGTCGAGGTGGGCCTCGACGAGAGCGCGGAGCTCGGGGGTGACGACGTGGCCGACGACCGACACGAAGCCGACGGCCCCGACCGAGAGCAGGGGGAGGTTCAGCATGTCGTCGCCGGAGTACCAGGCGAGGCCGGACTGGGCGATGGCCCAGCTGGCACGGCCCAGGTCTCCCTTGGCGTCCTTGTTGGCGACGATCCTCGGGTGTTCGGCGAGGCGTACGAGCGTCTCCGTGTCGATCGGCACACCGCTGCGGCCGGGGATGTCGTAGAGCATCACCGGGAGATCCGTGGAGTCGGCGATGGCGCCGAAGTGCCGGAGGAGGCCCTCCTGCGGGGGCTTGTTGTAGTACGGGGTGACGGCGAGGAGGCCGTGGGCGCCGGTGCGCTCCGCCGTCCGGGCCAGCTCGATGCTGTGCCGTGTGTCGTTGGTGCCGACACCGGCGACGATGTGGGCCCGGTCTCCTACGGCTTCCAGTACAGCCCGTACGAGCTGGTCTTTCTCCGCGTTGCTGGTGGTCGGGGACTCGCCCGTGGTGCCGTTGATGATCAGGCCGTCGTTGCCTGCGTCCACCAGGTGGGCGGCGAGCCGCTGGGCGCCGTCGAGGTCGAGTGCGCCGTCCGCCGTGAAGGGCGTGACCATAGCGGTGAGGACCCGCCCGAAGGGGGTCTGCGGAGTGGAGATCGGAGCCATGGGTAACACGCTACTCGTTGCTCGGAGCCTCGCGCCCCCTCGGGGGACGGGGAAGAGGAGCCCGGCACTGCCTGCTCGGGGGTTCAAGCAGTGCCGGGTCCGTTTGATCAGCCTAGATGAACTTCACGAAACGCCGCAATACGGACACCGCCTACGGGGCGACCCGTCCGTTTTTGTTGAAGGCGGCATGAGTGAGCGGCATCAGCTTCTGCCAGTGCTGTTCCATCTGCTCCCCGACCATCTCGATCTCGCGCTGCGGGAACGAGGGCACCTTGGCCATCTCGTGCTGGGTCCGCAGACCGAGGAAGTGCATCAGCGAGCGGGCGTTGCAGGTGGCGTACATCGTCGAGAAGAGGCCGACGGGCAGCACCGCGCGGGCGACCTCCCGGGCGACCCCGGCGGCGAGCATCTCCTGGTAGGCGTCGTACGCCTGGCGGTAGGAGTCCTCCATCGCGCGGGTGGTGAGTTCGTGCTGCTCCGGGGTTCCCTCGACGAACTCGTACTTGCCGGGGCGGCCCTGCTGGATGAGCTTGCGGGACTCGCCCGGCACGTAGAAGACCGGCTCCAGCTCCCTGTAGCGGCCCGATTCCTCGTTGTAGGACCAGCCCACGCGGTGCCGCATGAACTCGCGGAACACGAAGATGGGGGCGCTGATGAAGAAGGTCATGGAGTTGTGCTCGAAGGGGCTGCCGTGCCGGTCCCGCATCAGGAAGTTGATGAGCCCCTTGGAACGCTCGGGATCCTTCGTGACCTCTTCCAGGGACTGCTCCCCCGCCGTGGACACGCGTGCCGCGAAGAGCACGTCTGAGTCGGCGGCCGCGGATTTCACCAGGTCAACGGTGACATCGCTGCGGAAGTGGGCCTTCGTGGGCTCGGGGGTGTCGCTCACCGGCGGGGGTCCTTCCAATTGCTTCGCTCGGGCGGCGTCCACTCTACGGGCCGCGGGGAAGCGAATCCGTCAGCGAAAAAAGTTGGACGATGTCCGCGATTCAGGGCACCGATCCGGGCAGTCGTACGTCTGAGTCAGTAGCAGCACCCGTTCCGCAGTTCAAGGAGATCTTCCTCATGTTCCGCCGGCGTGAATCCGTCCCGTTCTCGTTCGTTGCCGAGGCCGACCGATTCCGCAGTAACGTCACTCCGCCTCCCCGCCAGCGCGTCAGCCGTACGCAGCTGGCCTCCCGCTCCCTGGTGGGGCTCACGCTGATCGCCGGATTCGCAGGGTCACTGCTCTTCGGACTGCCGGCCCTGGACACCGACCGGACGCCGTCGCACAGCCAGACGTCCGAGGCCTCCCAGCACCGCTGACCCGTACGGGGCCCCTGGGGTGGTCGGCCGGGGGGCTCCTCGGTAGCCTCACCGGGCACAGCAATCGAGCGTGCTTGTGAGTGAGGATCAGTCGTGCCCCTGCCCTTCCTGACGGCCGACCGCGCATTCGACGCGGACGCAGAGGACATCGCGCTGCCGTTCGACGACCACGACAGCTGGCGGCGGCCCTACCGTCCCGGCCCGTGGCGGGTCGCGGCGGCGGCGACGTCGCTGCTGCTGGCGTCGTTCGTGCTGCTCGCCGCGATGATCATCACGTTCGCGGGATCACTGTCCGGCGCCACCCTCTGCTTCGTCCTGGCGGCGGTCGTGATCGTCGGCGCGCTGCGGCTGCTCCGGGTCGGCGCCTGGGTGAGCCGCCACGGCGTGCGCCGGGTGGGCTTCCTCCGCACGACCACCGTGCGGTGGGGGGACGTCGCGGCGGTCCGCACCGTGCAGCAGCCGGTGAAGTGGCTCGGTTTCCCGCGCACGGTCCAGGGACAGGCACTCGTCGTGGTGCCCAGGGGCGGCGACCCGCTGGCTCCGCTGGTCACCGACCACAACGCGGACTTCCTGGCCCGCGCGGAGGCGTTCGAGCGTGCCACGGACTCCGTCGAGGCGTGGGGCGACGAATACCGCGCGGGCTGAGGGCTCCGGCCCTCCCCTCACGCACCACGCAAGCCGGTACGGCGCCGCTCAGGCGCGTACCGGCTTGTTCGCGTGGAGGGCGATGGCGCGCTGCATCGCCTTGCGTGCGCGAGGAGTGTCCCTGGCGTCCTGGTAGGCCACGGCGAGCCGGAACCAGCAGCGCCAGTCGTCGGGGCTGTCCTCGGTCTCCTCGCGGCGGCGCGTGAACACGGCGTCGGCGGAGGCGCGGTCGATACGCCCGGACGGGGTGCGCTCGAGCTCGTCGACGGGCAGGCCGCCCTCCGCGTCCAGCTCGGCCGCCAGCGCGTTGGCCCTGCGGACGAACTGGGTGTTCTTCCAGAGGAACCAGACACCGATGACCGGCAGGATCAGCACCGCCACGCCGAAGGTGACCGTGAGCAGGGTGCCGTGCCTGATGAGCAGGACCCCTCGGCTGCCGGCCAGGACGAAGTAGAAGACGAGGACGGCGGCTGTGACGGTGTACGAGAGCTTTGCGCGCATGGGGTGGGCCCAGTCAGTTCAGGTCGAGGAAGTGTTCCAGGCCGAAGGTGAGGCCGGGAGTGGTCACCACACGGCGGGTACCGAGCAGGATGCCCGGCATGAAGCTGCTGTGGTGGAGCGAGTCATGGCGCAGGGTGAGGGTCTCGCCCTCACCGCCCAGCAGGACCTCCTGGTGCGCGAGGAGGCCGCGGAGCCGGACGGAGTGGACGGGGACGCCGTCGACGTCGGCTCCTCGGGCGCCCTCCAGGGCGGTCGCGGTGGCGTCGGGCTGCGGCGCCGCGCCCGCCTTCACGCGGGCCGCCGCGATGAGCTGGGCGGTACGGGTGGCGGTGCCGGAGGGCGCGTCCGCCTTGTTCGGGTGGTGCAGCTCGATGACCTCGACGGACTCGAAGTAGCGGGCTGCCTGCTCCGCGAACCTCATCGTGAGGACGGCGCCGATGGAGAAGTTCGGGGCGATGAGCACTCCGGTCTCCGGGCTGGCGGAGAGCCAGGTGTTCAGCTGCGCGAGCCGTTCGTCGGTCCAGCCCGTGGTGCCCACCACTGCGTGGATGCCGTGACGGACGCAGAAGTCGAGGTTGTCCATCACCGACGAGGGCGTGGTCAGCTCGACGACGGCCTGTGCCCCGGCGTCCGTGAGCGCCTCGAGGCGGTCGCCGCGGCCGAGCGCGGCGACCAGCTCCATGTCGTCGGCGGCCTCGACGGCTCGTACCGCCTCGGATCCGATACGTCCCCTGGCTCCGAGAACGGCCACGCGCAGCTTGCTCATGTGCTCTTTCCTTTGGGTGGTTAGGAGACCGCTGCCTGGAGGCGGTCCGCCTGCTTGTCCTTCAGCGGGCCGATGACCGAGAGCGAGGGGCGCTGCCCGAGGACGTCGGCCGCCACGGCCCGGACCTCGTCGGGGGTGACCGCCGCGATCTTCGCCAGCATGTCGTCCACGGACATCTGTTCGCCCCAGCAGAGTTCGCTCTTGCCGATGCGGTTCATGAGCGCGCCCGTGTCCTCGAGGCCGAGGACGGTGGAACCGGCGAGCTGGCCGACGGCGCGGGCGATCTCCTCGTCGTCGAGACCGTCGGAGGCGACCCGGTCGAGCTCGTCACGGCAGATCTTGAGGACGTCGTGCACCTGGCTGGGCCGGCAGCCCGCGTAGACGCCGAAGAGGCCGCAGTCGGCGAAGCCCGAGGTGTAGGAGTAGACGCTGTAAGCGAGGCCGCGCTTCTCCCGTACCTCCTGGAAGAGGCGGGAGCTCATTCCGCCGCCGAGCGCGGTGTTCAGGACACCGAGGGCCCAGCGTCGCTCGTCCGTCCTGGCCAGGCCCGGCATGCCGAGCACGACGTGGGCCTGCTCGGTCTTGCGGTTGAGCACCTCGACACGGCCCGTGGCCCGCAGGGTACGGGATCCCGCACGCGGGGGTGTGGGCACGGCGTCGGTGCGGCCGAGGGCGCCCGCGCGTTCGAAGGCCCTGCGGACCTGTCGGACGACCGTGGCGTGGTCGACGTTGCCGGCGGCGGCGACGACCAGGTGGGTGGGGTCGTAGTGCTTCTTGTAGAAGCGGGCGATCTGGCCCCGGTTCAGGGCGTTGATCGTGTCGACGGTGCCGAGGACCGGGCGGCCGAGGGGGGTGTCGCCGAGCATGGTGTGCGCGAACAGGTCGTGCACGCAGTCGCCGGGGTCGTCCTCCGTCATCGCGATCTCCTCGAGGATGACACCGCGCTCGGCGTCGACGTCCTCGGGGGCGATCAGTGAGCCGGTCAGCATGTCGCAGACGACATCGATGGCCAGCGGCAGGTCGGTGTCCAGGACCCGCGCGTAGTAGCAGGTGTACTCCTTCGCCGTGAAGGCGTTCATCTCGCCGCCGACCGCGTCGATCGCGGACGAGATGTCGAGGGCACTGCGCTTGGCGGTGCCCTTGAAGAGGAGGTGTTCGAGGTAGTGCGTGGCGCCGTTGAGGGTGGGCGTCTCGTCGCGTGAACCGACGTTGGCCCAGATCCCGAAGGTGGCGGAACGGACGGAGGGCAGGGTCTCGGTGACCACCCTGAGACCGCCGGGGAGGACCGTCCGGCGGACGGTACCGATGCCGTTGCTGCCCTTGAGAAGCGTTTGGGTACGGGCGACGGCCCGCCCCTCGGAGGAGGGGCGGGCCGTCGTCACGGAACTACGGGACGTCACTTGTCGGTGTCGTCCTTCTTCTCGTCCTCTTCGCCCTCGATGACGGGGATGAGCGAGAGCTTGCCGCGGCTGTCGATCTCCGCGATCTCGACCTGGACCTTGGCGCCGACGCCGAGCACGTCCTCGACGTTCTCCACGCGCTTGCCACCGGCGAGCTTGCGGATCTGCGAGATGTGCAGCAGACCGTCCTTGCCGGGCATCAGGGAGACGAACGCACCGAAGGTGGTGGTCTTGACGACCGTACCCAGGTAGCGCTCGCCGACCTCCGGCATGGTCGGGTTGGCGATGGCGTTGATCGTGGCGCGGGCGGCCTCGGCCTGCGAGCCCTGCTGGGCACCGATGTAGATGGTGCCGTCGTCCTCGATCGTGATGTCGGCGCCGGTGTCCTCCTGGATCTGGTTGATCATCTTGCCCTTGGGGCCGATGACCTCACCGATCTTGTCCACCGGGATCTTGACGGTGATGATCCGCGGGGCGTTCGGGGACATCTCGTCCGGGACGTCGATGGCCTCGTTCATGACGTCCAGGATGTGCAGACGCGCGTCACGGGCCTGCTTCAGCGCGGCGGCCAGGACCGAGGCGGGGATGCCGTCGAGCTTGGTGTCGAGCTGGAGCGCGGTCACGAACTGCTTCGTGCCGGCGACCTTGAAGTCCATGTCGCCGAAGGCGTCCTCCGCACCGAGGATGTCGGTGAGGGCGACGTAGTGGGTCTTGCCGTCGATCTCCTGCGAGATCAGGCCCATGGCGATACCGGCGACGGCGGCCTTGAGCGGCACACCGGCGTTCAGCAGCGACATGGTGGAGGCGCAGACCGAGCCCATGGACGTCGAGCCGTTGGAGCCCAGCGCCTCGGAGACCTGGCGGATCGCGTAGGGGAACTCCTCGCGCGACGGCAGGACCGGCACGATGGCGCGCTCGGCGAGCGCTCCGTGGCCGATCTCGCGGCGCTTGGGGGAGCCCACGCGGCCGGTCTCGCCGACGGAGTACGGCGGGAAGTTGTAGTTGTGCATGTAGCGCTTGCGGGTCACCGGGGAGAGGGTGTCCAGCTGCTGCTCCATGCGGAGCATGTTGAGGGTGGTGACGCCCAGGATCTGCGTCTCGCCACGCTCGAAGAGCGCCGAGCCGTGCACGCGCGGGATGGCCTCGACCTCGGCGGCGAGCGTACGGATGTCCGTGACGCCGCGGCCGTCGATGCGGACCTTCTCCTTGATGACGCGCTCGCGGACCAGCTTCTTGGTCAGCGCGCGGTAGGCACCCGAGATCTCCTTCTCGCGGCCCTCGAAGGCCGGGAGCAGCTTCTCGGCGGCGATCTCCTTGATGCGGTCCAGCTCCGCCTCGCGCTCCTGCTTGCCGGCGATGGTGAGCGCCTTGGCGAGCTCGGTGCGGACGGCCTTGGTGAGCGCCTCCAGGACGTCGTCCTGGTAGTCGAGGAAGACCGGGAACTCACCGGTGGGCTTCGCGGCCCTGGCGGCGAGGTCGGACTGGGCCTTGCAGAGGGCCTTGATGAAGGGCTTCGCGGCCTCGAGACCGGCGGCGACGACCTCTTCGGTCGGGGCCTCGGCGCCGTCCTTGACGAGCTGGATGGTCTTCTCGGTGGCCTCGGCCTCGACCATCATGATCGCGACGTCGCCGTCCTCGAGGACGCGACCGGCGACGACCATGTCGAAGACGGCGTCCTCGAGCTCGGTGTGCGTCGGGAAGGCGACCCACTGGCCCTTGATCAGGGCGACACGGGTGCCGCCGATCGGGCCGGAGAAGGGCAGGCCGGCCAGCTGCGTGGAGCAGGAGGCGGCGTTGATCGCGATCACGTCGTAGAGGTGATCGGGGTTGAGGGCCATGACCGTCTCGACGATCTGGATCTCGTTGCGCAGGCCCTTGGCGAAGGAGGGGCGCAGGGGCCGGTCGATCAGGCGGCAGGTGAGGATGGCGTCCTCGGAGGGACGGCCCTCGCGGCGGAAGAAGGAGCCGGGGATCTTGCCGGCCGCGTACTGCCGCTCCTCGACGTCGACCGTGAGCGGGAAGAAGTCGAGCTGGTCCTTGGGCCGCTTGGAAGCGGTGGTGGCCGACAGCACCATGGTGTCGTCGTCCAGGTACGCGACGGCGGAGCCTGCGGCCTGCTTGGCCAGGCGGCCCGTCTCGAAGCGGATGGTGCGGGTGCCGAAGGTGCCGTTGTCGATCACGGCTTCGGCGTAGTGGGTCTCGTTCTCCACTAGTGATTTCTCCATACTCGTCGTCTTTCGTCCTCGCACCCGTGTGGCGCGGGACGGTGCGGAGAAGCGCACCGTGTGTGCGGGCCGGTCTTCGATCGAAGCTCCCGGGCGTTGTCCCGGGGGCCACTACCGAGGACCGGCGGCGGCCGTGGGGCGCCTCTCCTCGTTCGGTTGTCGTACGTCCAGGTTACTGAGCGGGACCCGGGTCACGCACGTACAGCAAAAGGGAGCGGCCCCCTGGAACCGGGGTACCGCTCCCTCTCACAGCGTCCTTACTTGGCGCCGCCGGCCGCACCACGGCGGATGCCGAGGCGGTCGACGAGCGCACGGAAGCGCTGGATGTCCTTCTTGGCCAGGTACTGCAGAAGACGGCGACGCTGGCCGACGAGGATCAGCAGACCCCGGCGGGAGTGGTGGTCGTGCTTGTGCGTCTTGAGGTGCTCCGTCAGGTCCGAGATCCGGCGGGAGAGCATGGCGACCTGGACCTCGGGGGATCCGGTGTCACCCTCCTTCTGGGCGAACTCGGCCATGATCTGCTTCTTCGTAGCGGCGTCGAGCGGCACGCGTACTCCTCTTTGATGTTCGATGCGCCCACGAGTGCCCCTGGTCTTGTTCTCAGGGGAGCTTCCGTGACTCGGAGGCGAAGGTCCGATGAGCGCAGCCCCCAGGATGGACCCGGAGGCGCGTACACAAACGGCCGTCACACAGCGTACCAGTCGCCGTGGACCCGGCTGCCCGGCGCCCGGTCGGATCAGCTGGTGAGCGCCCGGATCGAGTGGTAGACGTCGAAGACGGCGAGGCACAGCGGCAGCAGCGTCAGGAGGACGAAGGCCTCGGCGACCTCCAGGAAACGCCCCCAGAACGGGGTGACGCCCTTGCGGGGCACGATCAGCCCTATGGCGGTGACCAGCGCGGCGACGGCCGCGACGGCGGCCGTGAGCCAGATCGTACGGATGTCGAGCCCGGCGCCGTCCCCCTTGAGGGCGGCCTGGATCAGGTCGGCCGGCGGGTTGAGGGAGAGTCCGAGGCCCAGGAGTACGAGGGCCGCGAGACCCGCGCCCAGGGCGCAGCCGACCTGGGCGGTGTAGCGGAACAGGTGCGCGCGCATCAGCATGGCGACGCCGGTGGCCAGGGCGAGCAGCTGTCCCCAGACGCTGTCGGAGAAGCCGAGGACGGCCGCGGCTCCCACGGAGACCAGGGCGCAGCCGCCGACGAGGCCGAGGAGCAGTTCGTGGCCCCGGCGGGCCTGGGCCGCGATGCGGGCGGCGTCGACCGGTCCCTGCGGCGCGGGGTCGGCCGTCCCGTAGTCGCCGGTGGTGGTGCGGGGCGGCTCGAAGCCGATCGGGAGGCGGGCGAAGCGGGTGGAGAGCCCCGGCAGGAAGGCGAGGAGCCCGACGGAGAGGGGGGCGCACACGGCGGCGGTCTCGGCCGGTTCCATGCCGGTCATGATCGCGACGAAGGTGACCAGTGCGCCGATGACGGAGGCGAAGACGAACGCGACGAACGTGCCGTCGCCCTCGGGGGCGGCGATCATGAGGATCACGGACGCCACCAGTACGGCGGCGCAGGCCAGCAGGAACTGCAGCCGTCCGATGCCCTGGCCGGCGCTGAGCGGAAGCAGTCCCGTACCGGCGACCGCCGCGCTGGTGAGGGCGCCGATCCCCAGCGCGACGGATGAGCCCCGGTCCGCGTAGACACGCGCGCGTACGCAGGCCAGCGCGAGCAGGAGCACGGCGGTGACGGTGGCGAGGATCCCCGGCAGGCCGTGCATGTCGTGCCTGACGTCGGAGGTCCACAGCACGAAGCCGAGCAGGACCAGCAGGACCGACCCGCCGAAGAGCCCGGCCGAGCGCATGAGGCCGTCGCCCCAGAGGGTGCGGTCCTTGGAGACGGCTGTGGCGACGGCGTCGGACACGTCGTCGAAGACCGCGGGGGGCAGGGACTCCGAGAAGGGCCTCAGGGAGAGCAGTTCCCCGTCGAGGATGCGCTGGGCCGCGAGGGTGCGCCCGCTGTCGAGGACGGTGCCGTCGCGGCGCACCAGGTGGTATCCGACCGGCGCGTCCTGGGCGGGACTCTGCCCGGAGAGCCGGAGGATCTCGGGGTAGAGGTCGGCGACGGCGATGTCCTCGGGGAGCGCCACGTCGACGCGGCTGTCGGGCGCGACGACCGTGACCCGGCAGAAGCCCGTTCCGTTGGCGGCGGGAAGTCCGGGACCGGGCCGACCGGTTCCGGTGGCCGCCGTCTGGGCCGTCGTTGTCACGTGCTGCTCCCCCTCGTGGTTCTTCTGGCTCGTGGTTCTTCTGGATCTCCCGGAACGCACCCTTGGGTCACGGGTTCCGGCTGCGTCCCGAATGACCCGTTTTTTTGCGGTAGTTAGCGGATGCGTACACGCGTCGCGACACCCTACCGCCCTCGGGTCCCCGGGTGCGCCAGTAGGATCCTCCCGCGAACGGAACCCGTCGCCACGGGGGCGCCGATAGGAACAGTTCCGTCCGGCAAGGGAATTGGTGAGCTGTGAGCCAGATCGTCGTCAGGCGCCCACCGCGGGCCCTCCCCTCCGAAGTTCCGGGCGAACAGGTGCAGTTGCAACCTCCGCCCGAGCTGCCCCGAGGGCAGCAGGAGGGGGTGATGATGCAGTTGCTCCCGATGCTCGGTATGGGTGGTTCCGTCGTCTTCTTCTTCATGACGCCGAACCCGATCATGCGGATCATGGGCATGATCATGATCGCGTCGACGATCGCGATGGCCGTGGCGATGATCATCCGCTTCCGGCGCGGCACCCAGGGGCAGCTCGCGGACATGCGTCGCGACTACCTGAAGTACCTGACGCAGACCCGGCGGGCCGTGCTGAGGACCGCCCGTCAGCAGCGCGACGCGCAGTTCTACCTCCACCCGTCGCCGGAGCAGCTCTGGGCGCTCGTGGCCGAGGGCAGCCGGGTGTGGGAACGCCGTGTCGGTGACGCCGATTTCGCCCACGTACGCATCGGCCTCGGCAGTCAGGAGCTCGCCACTCCCCTCGTGGCGCCCGAGACCGCGCCGGTCGATGAGCTGGAGCCGCTGACCGCCGGCGCGATGCAGCAGTTCCTGACGACGCACAGCACGCTCGACGGCCTGCCGATGGCGGTCTCGCTGAGGGCCTTCTACCACCTGACGATCAGCGGCGACGCGGAATCCGCGCACGCCACAGGCCGCGCCATGGTGGGGTCCCTCGCCGCGCTCCACTCCCCCGAGGACCTGGTCGTCGCCGTCGCGACCGACCGCGACGCCGCCGCTCGCTGGGACTGGACGAAGTGGCTGCCCCATGTCCAGGCGCACGGTCCGGTCGACGGCGCCGGCACCCGCAGGCTGGTCAGCACCAGCGTCGCGGAGCTGGAGGAGATGCTCGCCGGCCGCCTGGAGGGCCGTCCCCGCTTCCAGCCCGGCGGTCAGCCGCTGCTCGACCAGCCGCACGTGGTGGTCGTGCTGGACGGGGAGTCCGTCCCGGCGACGTCCGCCCTCGCGTCGGCCGAGGGGCTCCAGGGTGTGACGGTCATCGAGATCGTGCCGGGCCAGGTCGACGGCGCGCGGGGCGGCCTCTCGATCACGGTGGACCCGCGCTCGCTCCGGCTGGAGTCCGGTAACGGCCTGGTGTACGACGGGGTGCCCGATCTGCTCGGCCCCGAGGCCGCGGAGGCGCTGGCCCGCCAGCTCGCGCCGCTGCACGTGGCGACGGGCGGTGACGACGACGAACCCCTGCTCGCCAACCTGGAGTTCACCGATCTCCTGAATCTGGGGGACGCGGCCTCGGTCGACGTGAGCCGGACCTGGCGGGCGCGCTCCCAGTCGGAGCGTCTGCGGGTGCCGATCGGCGTCGGCGAGGACGGCGCTCCGGTGATGCTGGACCTCAAGGAGGCCGCGCAGGAGGGCATGGGCCCGCACGGCCTGTGCGTCGGGGCCACCGGCTCCGGCAAGTCCGAGCTGCTCCGCACGCTCGTCCTCGGCCTCGCCGTCACCCACACCTCGGAGACGCTGAACTTCGTCCTCGCGGACTTCAAGGGCGGTGCCACCTTCGCCGGTATGGCGCAGATGCCGCACGTCGCCGCGGTGATCACCAACCTGGCGGACGATCTGACGCTGGTGGACCGCATGGGCGACTCCATCAGCGGTGAGCTCAACCGCCGCCAGGAGATGCTGCGCGACGCCGGCAACTACGCCAACATCCACGACTACGAGAAGGCGCGTGCCGCGGGGGCTCCGCTGCAGCCCATCCCTTCACTCGTCCTGGTGATCGACGAGTTCAGCGAGCTGCTGACCGCCAAGCCCGACTTCATCGAGATGTTCGTGCAGATCGGGCGCATCGGACGGTCGCTGGGCGTCCATCTGCTGCTGGCGTCGCAGCGGCTCGAGGAGGGCCGTCTGCGCGGCCTGGAGACCTATCTGTCGTACCGGATCGGTCTGCGGACGTTCTCCGCGGGTGAGTCCCGTGCCGCGCTGGGTGTCCCGGACGCCTACCACCTGCCGAACGTGCCCGGTTCGGGCTATCTGAAGTACGGCACGGACGAGATGGTGCGTTTCAAGGCCGCGTACGTCTCCGGGGTGTACCGCTCGGGTGCCCGGCCCGCCGCCTCCTCGGGCCCGCTGCCGGTGGACCGCAGGCCGGTGCTCTTCACCGCGGCGCCGGTGCCGGTGCGCTACGTACAGCCGACGGCGCAGGCGGGCGTTCCGGATGCGCGCACGTCCGAGGACGACGCCCTCGCCGACACCGTGCTCGACGTGATCGTGCGGCGCCTGGAAGGCCGGGGCGCCTCGGCGCACCAGGTCTGGCTGCCCCCGCTGGACAACCCTCCGTCGCTGGACGAACTGCTGCCGGGCCTCTCCTCCGTCGAGGGACGCGGCCTCACCCAGCCGGGATTCGAGGGCGCGGGGCGCCTGGTCGTGCCACTGGGTGTGGTCGACAAGCCGTACGAGCAGCGCCGCGACACGCTGTACCGGGACTTCTCCGGTGCGGCGGGTCACATGCAGATCACCGGCGGTCCGCAGTCCGGCAAGTCCACCCTGCTGCGCACGCTCATCGCGGGCTTCGCCCTCACGCACACCCCGCAGGAGGTCCAGTTCTACGGGCTCGACTTCGGTGGCGGCGGAATGGCCTCGGTCTCGGGACTGCCCCACGTGGGCGGTATCGCCTCCCGGCTCGACCCCGAGCGGGTGCGCCGTACGGTCGCCGAGGTGTACGGGATCATGGCGCGCCGTGAGGAGTACTTCCGCAGCGCGGGCATCGACTCCATCGCCACCTTCCGCAGGCTGCGCGCCCGGGGCGAGATCTCGGTGGCCGACCAGCCCTGGGGCGACGTCTTCCTGATCATCGACGGCTGGGGCAACTTCCGTACGGACTACGAGGCGCTGGAGGGCGCCGCCCTCGACATCGCCCAGCGTGGTCTCGGCTACGGCATCCACCTGATCGTGACGGCGTCACGTTCGATGGAGGTACGGGCCAATCTGAAGGACCACCTGATGAACCGGCTGGAGCTGCGGCTCGGTGACGTCATGGACTCGGAACTCGACCGCAAGGCAGCCGTCAACGTGCCCGCGGGCGTGCCGGGGCGCGGTCTGACGCCGGAGAAGCTGCACTTCATGGCGGCGGTGCCGAGGATCGACGGCATCAACTCCGACAGCGACCTCTCCGAGGCCACCGCGGCGATGAACCAGGAGGTCGCCCGGCACTGGACGGCCGCGCCCGCCCCGGCGGTCCGGCTCCTGCCCCGTGAACTCCCGGTCCACGAGCTGCCCCAGGGACACGCCCGGCCGGAGCGGGGCATCGCGTTCGGCATCGACGAGAACAACCTGGAGCCCGTGTACCTGGACTTCGAACGGGACCCGTTCTTCATGGTGTTCGGGGAGAGCGAGTCCGGGAAGTCCAATCTGCTGCGACTGCTCATCAAGCAGCTGACGGAGCGGTACGAGGGGAACGCCGCCAAGTTCTTCGTCATCGACAACCGGCGCGCGCTCCTGGACGTCACGCCGGCGACGCACCTGGCGGAGTACGTGCCCATGTCGAACGACATGGAGCACCACACGGACGCCCTGTACGACCTGATGAAGCGCCGTACGCCTTCGCCCGACGTGACCGCGCAGGAGCTGCGCGACCGCAGCTGGTGGAGCGGGCCCTCGGTGTTCGTTGTCGTCGACGACTACGACCTGGTGTCGACGTCGAGCGGGAACCCGCTCGCCAAGCTCACCGAGATGCTCCCGTTCGCCCGGGACGTGGGGGTGCGCTTCATCATCGCCCGCAGCACGGCGGGGGCCGGCCGCGCGCTCTACGAGCCCTTCCTGCAGCGCATCCTGGAACTGGGGGCGCAGGGCGTGATGCTCTCCGGCGACCCGATCGAAGGGGACATCCTCGGAAACGTACGCCCTCGGCCGATGCCCCCTGGGCGCGGCATCTTCGTCACCCGGCGTCGGGGGAACCCGCTGGTGCAGACGGGGCTGATGGACGGGGCGCGGTAGGGGATCTCGCGGATCGGATCCAGCGATCCGCGCACTGTCGGTGTGTTCGGCGCGCGCGTCCTGCTTCCGGGCGTGCGCCTCGGGGCGGGCGGTGACGGCACCGGAAGGGGCCGCCACCGCCCGCCCTTGTGTGTGGGCCGGGAGGTGACGGTGCAGGGTTTCTCACCACAAGATCACGGACCACGGGCGGAGTTGCCGGGGTCCGGCGCCCTGGAAGGGTGAATCCTGAACTGACAAGAGGTACTTTCGGGCCAACCGCCCAGGTGGTCGATCAATCCCAAAGGTGGCGCGTTCAACCACCTTCGGAGCTCACGCGGGCGTCCGCGACATGGATGGATGCCCACGGCCGTAACGTCCAGGGCATCGTCGCAAAGCCACGAACAGGCTTGAAACGGCTGTACCCGTACCCCAGCCGCCTTGCTAACTTCCGGGGCTCAGAGGTGTATTGAAAAGTACATGTGAAAGGGCGGTACATGACCTCCCATGCTCCGGCTCCGAAGATCCCCCAGCTGTGGGTTCCGCTCCCCTCCGCGATCCACCCGAAATGGCGTGAGATCGACGAAGGCTCGGCCGCCTGGCTCGATCGGTTCGGTCTCTTCTCCGACCAGGCTCAGCGAGAACGGCTGACTCACATCGCTGTCGGCGAGATAACCAGCCGGGGGGCGCCCGCCGGACGGGTCGAGGGCCTGCAGTGGACCTCGGACTTCCTGATGTGGCTGTTCGCGTTCGACGACGAGTTCTGCGACGAGGGGCCGGCCGCCGCGTCTCCGGACACGACCCTGTTGATCATCACCAAGCTCCAACGCGTCGTCGAGGTGCCGTGGACGGCCCCGGCGGACGACGGTTACTCCGCGGCTCTGCGTGAGCTGCGTCTACGTCTGGACACCTTGACCACTCCCGTGCAGACCGCTCGCTGGGCAGCCAGTTTCCGGGCCTATCTGCAGGGCCAGATCTGGATGGCGGCCAACAGTGCCCACGGCCGCATCCCCACGCTCTCGGATCATCTGGCGGTCCGGCTCGACTCCTCCGGGGTCAAGATCTTCTCGACGCTCAGCGAGATCATCCACGGGTACGACCTGCCCGCCGCAGACTACGAGCGCCACGACGTCCGCGGCTTCGTCGAGGTGTTCGCCTCGATCATCGGGTGGTCGAACGACCTCGTCTCGTACCACAAGGAGCGCCGGCGCAGCCAGGAGGGCTTCGGGAACATCGTCGACCTCATAGCCCATGAGCGGGGCTGTTCGCTTGCTGAGGCGGTCGAGGAGACCGCCATGATGCACACCCGCGCCATGGCGCTCTACCTCCGCCTGCGGGACCAGATACTGCAGGACGCCGGCCCGGAGCTTCGTCGCTGGGTCACTGACTGCAGTTCGTGGATACGCGCCGACTACGACTGGTCTCTCACCACTCATCGTTACGTCAATCCGGAGGACCCCGCCGATCTGCCTCACGGAAGCGCTTCCTCACCCTTCCAGGAGGGGGAGGAGGATCAGCCGCTGCCCATCCCCAGCATCGCGTGGTGGTGGACACTGCTGAAGGATCGCTGAGCCGGGCCGTACGACGACATGAGTCAGGGTGGGCACCTCCCGTGCGTGCCCACCCTGATCTGCTCGTCCTTCCGGCGGCGGCCTACTCGAAGTTGGCCCGCGCCCGCTTGTCGCCCGCGTGGTAGGCGGTGCCCGCGTCGCGCACCTTGCGGGAGATCTCCGACAGTGCCGTCTGGATGCCGGTGGCGTCGCGGTCCCAGCCGGCCTGCGCCTGGTCGTACGCCGACTTGGCCTCGCCGACCCAGAGTTCGGAGGCGCTGGCGACCATGCGCTTGATCGACGCGAGGTCCTCCTGGAGCTGCCTGCTCTGCCGGTCGATGTCACCTGCGGCCTGCTCGAGGCTCGAGTAGGTGACGACCATCGTGCCGTCGTTGTGCGGCATGCGGTTCTCCCGTTCTAACTAGTTCGGTGGGAAAGTGCTCGTCCGTGCTGCGCGTACGAGGAGGATCAGAGGGAGTTGATGGCCGAGGTCTTGGCCTCGGAGCCCGTCGAGTAGCCGTCGACGACGTCGACGCCCTGGAGGGCCTGCCGGATCTCGTCCTCGGTGTTGCCCGAGATGGTGCGCGCGGCCTTGATCGCTTCCTGGAAGTTGACCAGTCGCGTGGCGATGTTGCCCATCTTCAGGTTGATGTCGGCCTGCTTGGCGTTGAACGCCGAGGCGCCGATGCCCTTCCAGGCGCCCTCCAGGCTGTCGATCGTCGCCTGCAGCGTCTTCAGCTGACCCCTCACGGAGTCGAACCGCCTGGTGAGTTCACCCTCGAGCTTGAGGAGCATCTCATCTGAAAGCTTCTGATCTGCCATGGTGCTGGCTTCCTTCCTGGTGCTCTTGTTCGTCCCGGCGATCGTGCCGGGTGAGGCGTCATGAGGAACTGCGTTCAGTGGGGCAGTCAGGTGGTGCGGCGCTTACGTGCGAACGCGAAGGCCGCACCGCCGAGCACGAGCACCACTGCCACTCCGCCGATGATCAGGCCCGTTCGGCCACCGCCATCCGTCTCCGCGCTGGAGCCTGCCATGGCCGCGTCACCGGCCTCGGCCTTCTCGTCCGGCTGTGACGAAGCTGATGCGGAGGGGGCTGCTGAGCCTGCCGAGCCGGACGTCTTCTCGTTGGTGAGGGGGCTGACGTCCGGGTCGCCCGGGTCGCCCTTGCCCTTCAGAATGTTCATGGAGGGGCGGATCAGGCCGTGGCCGAGGTAGTTGCTGAGAGTGCCCTTTTCCCAGTCCCGCCCTGCGGTATCGAAAAGAACACGGAGAACCTGGTTCGCTGTCCACTCCGGATGAGCAGACCAGATCAGGGCGGCGGCAGCTGACGTAATAGCCGTGGCGGCACTAGTACCGCCATCTCCCTGGCAGTACCGTTCGAAGCTGTCGTCACACCACCTAGGGATGCCGTCGCCAGGGGCAGCAATGTCTACGATTTCACCGTGTTGCGAGTAGGCGGAAGCACTGCCGTCACTGTCGGTAGCAGCAACACCGACCACCTGCGGGTAGGCAGCGGGATACTGCTCCTTGTTCCCTTCCTTCGCATTGTTTCCGACACCTGCGAAGAACAGCTTTCCCTTACTTTCCGCATATTCGGCGGCCGCGCGCTCTTCCCTGCCAGGGAAATCACTGGCGAACGACATGCTGATGATCTGCGCATCGCTGTCAGCTGCAGCACGAATAGCGTCTGCAGTGTCATGTGCGTTCACCGACTCCTCGTTCTGGAGCTCGGTATCGCTGATTCGCATCGGAATGATCTTTGCATCCGGGGCGAGGCCTTTCAGCCCTGCACCGTCTCCTGTCCCAGCGATCAACTCGGCCATCGTGGTGCCGTGACCGTCGTAGTCATCGAATTCATCGCCACTGACCCCGGTGGCGTCGAACCCTTCGAGTACCTGCCCCTTGAGAGAGGGTGTCTCAGGGTTGACACCGGAGTCGATGACAGCAACCTTGATGCCTTTGCCTGTGGTCGTCTTCCACATTTCTTCGGCATGCATGGATGCCAGATACCACTGCTTCGACTGCGGGTCCACATCGGCAGATGCAGTACCTGCAAACCCCACGCTCAGCGCGCTGGCCATCGCCAACGTGCCGAACGCGCGCCCTCTCATTCCAAAGGGCATAAGGCGCTTCCGGGTCTGGCTCATTCCTGCTGTCATCCCGACTTCCGAACCTTCCCTGTACCTACTCGATCACCGGCGGCGCGACTCCACGACGCCCGGTATCCCACGTCTCTCCGTCTTCGGTCAGGTAGTCCGGACGCGGCGTTCCGTCGTCCCGCTCCTCGTCCTTGGAGCCCGTCCGGCCCACCGGGCCACGCACGAGACCCGCGCCGCCTGCGGTGAAGCCCTTCGCGCCCACTCCTGGCCGTGCGGGACCGCCGCGGGGTGTGCCGACCACTCCGTTGGTGCTGGGGGTACCTCGCCCCGCAGGGCGCGGGCTGTTACCGCTTCCGCTGCCGACGACGCCATGCTGCCCAGCCGCGCCGACCGAACTTCCTGGCCGTGCCGCTCCGCCGGCTCCGATGACCGTGCCCCGTGGGGTACCTCGCGTACCTCCGGTCGCACCGGGGATGGAGCGCTGGGGCGTACCCCCGACGATGCCGCTTCGGCCGCCACGCGGGGCGGTTGTTCCGGGTGTGCCCGCACGGCCTACCGAAGTCGGCCTGCCACCGGTAACGCCCGACCGACCTGCAGTCGGGGACTGCGAACCGGCACCCCCACGTCCGGAGGAAGTTCCTCCGTTCATGGGAGCGGGCCGCCCGACCTGAGGCCCGGTGGTGCGACTGCCGGACGTCGGGCCGCCACCCGGGCGAGTCCCTCCTGCTGGTTGACCCACCGCCCTGGGCGCACCAGCAGGCGCCTGGGGACCTCGCGGGCTGTTGGTCACAGGGTTCACGAAACTGGTCGGCACAGGCATGTGTGGACCTGTCCCAGTTGTCGGAACTCCCGTCGTCGGAGCCATGGGAGGCGCGCTGACGGGAGAGGTCACCGGGGGCGGGGCGGTGGCGACGCTGTCGATCTCCGTCGAGACGCCCCTTTCCGGGACGGGAGCCACTGCCACGGGCGTCTCGAAGCCGGCAACGCTGCCCTCAGCTCCGGGCCCGTCGGTGGTCGCATGCGCTGCTACGGTTCCGGAACTCGCCCTGTCCGACGAAGCAGACGGCGCTGATGAGCCCCCGTCCTCGGACGTGGGATTGACATACCCACCCGGCCGCGGCATCGCCACATCGAGCTTCTTGTCGAACCGCGGCGGCTCCTGCGCCGCCAGGGTCTCCTCCGAGACCGCGTAGTACGAAGCCAGCCGGTTCGCCTGGTTGATGGCCTCCTGGCGGTCCTTCTCGACCTTGACCGCCGCCGCGTACTCCGGGTTGCCCTCGATGCGGGCCGGTGACTCGATGTCCTCCGGCGACTTGCGGACGAGGCGGGTGTCGCGAGGCGGCAGGGAGCTCCGTACCGAGGCAAGGCCCGTGCCCGCGACCGTGATCTGGGTGCCGGCGGTCTGCGCGTACTCGCCCAGCTTGTAGGCGTGGGCGACCAGGCCGTTGCCCCAGTCACGGAAGGCCGAACCGGACTCGCCCTCCCAGTCGACCTGCCCGATGAAGTCGCCGAGTTCCTTCGCCGCGTCGTTCAGCGAGGTCCGCGCCTTCAGAAGCGCTTGGCCTGCCTCTTCGAGGTGCTCCGGACTGGAGTTCTCGATGAGGTCGATCATCGCGTTGAGTTCGTGTCCCTCGAAGGAGGTACGCCCCGAGGATCCGGAGCCCCCGAAGCCGAACGTCTCCATCACGGCTTGCATCTGGCGGGTGACATCGGTGACGACGATCTGCCCCTGGACCCGCTCCTGGTCCTGCTCCCGTTGCTCCGCGGGGGTCAACTCCTGGGGAACCTCGGTGCCCTGTTCCGGCTGCTTCGGATCGCTCATCAGTGATCACCCAAGTCGTCGTAGGCGGAGCCGGTCTTTCTGTCCGTACGCGGCTGCTCAGGCTTCTGCGCCTTCTCCCGCTCCGCCTGGGCCTTCTCGCGTTCCTCGTCCAGGTGCGCCTGGATCTCGTAGAACCGCCGCCTGGTGTCATCGTCGACGTTGTCGAAGCCGACCGCCGCCGCGTGCACGCCGAGGCTCAGGTACTCGATCTGGTCCCCCAGGGACTTGGAGAGCGAGACGAGCGACTCGTGGACCCTGTTGTACTGGGTGTAGAGGCCGTCGGCCTCGGCGAAGCACGCGTTGCCGCCGCTCAGTGCGGAGCGCGAGACCGTCTGCGCCGCCACCTCCGACTTGCCGGCCGGCGAGCTCTCCAGTTCTGCCAGCAGGGCGTTGACGCTCCTCTGGAACTTCTCCAGAGCCCCTACGCCTTTGCGGAGATCCCCGTTTCCTTCGGCCACGTCGCTGCCCTTCCCCGTTCCCCGTGTGCCCCGTTTGCACAGAGTGTTCTACGTTGCTATCGCATCCACGGGAACACCTCTGGCCACATCAGATCACTCTAGCCAATGCCACTGACAGGACCAACTGTCTTGTCCATGACGTAACTTCCCCGCATCCGCGTTTCGGCCACCACCTCAGGCGCCGTCCGGACGCCCCTGCCTCCGCTTCCGGTCCCGCAGCGTCACCGCCGTGCCCGCGATGGCCGCGACCAGCACGGCTCCGCCGACCACCACGTAGGTCGCGAGCCGCGCGTTGCGCTCATCCGGGCTCTCACCCAGATGGAGCGCGGCGGGTACCGGCGCCTCGCCCTTGCTCACGCCCTCACGCGCGACGGGACGCTCGATGGGCTTGTCGTCCTCGGTCAGTGCGCGGACGGGATCGACGACGCCCCAGCCGACCAGAGGGTCGTGGCCCGCGACCGAGCGCTCCGCCGTCTGCTCGATCTGGGCGACGATTTGCTCCTGCGTCCAGTCCTCGTGCTTGGCCTTGATGAGGGCCGCGACCCCGGAGACGTACGGGGCGGAGAAGCTGGTTCCGTTGTCGGCGCAGTGGCCTCCACCGGGGACCGTCGAGATCATGTCCACACCCGGGGCGGCGACTCCGACGAACTCGCCGGACTGGGAGAAGGCCGCGCGTTCGTTGTTCCGGTCCGACGCGGCCACCGCGAGGACCCCGGGGAACGACGCCGGATAGGTCTCCTTGAGGGTGCCGTCCAGCCCGTCGTTGCCTGCCGAGGCGACGACCACGACCTCCTTGGCCAGCGCCGCGTCCACCGCCTGCCTCAGCGCGGGCGCGGGCTCCACGGCGTTCGCGGTGTCCTGGGAGATGTTGATGACGTCCGCGCCCTCCCGGACGGCGTGGCCGATCGCGGCCGCCAGCGTCTCCGCCGTTCCGTGGCCCTCGGCGTCGTTCTGCTGGATCGGGATGATAGTGGCGTCCGGGGCCAGCCCCGTGAAGCCGGTGCCCTTGGCCTCACGCGCGGCGATGATGCCGGCGACCTTGGTGCCGTGGCCGACCACGTCGGTGGTGCCGTTCTCCTTGCCGCGTTCGATCGGGGAGCCGTTGTCGTCCTTGAGCCCCTTCGGCAGGAGGTTGCTGCCGCTCCCCGCGTCGACCGCCTTCGCGAGCTGGGGGTTCTTGACGTCGACGCCGGTGTCGATGACGGCCACCCGTACGCCCTTGCCCGTGGACTGGTCCCAGAGTTCGTCCATCAGTACGCGCTGGAGCGCCCAGGGCCGGCCGGTGTACGGCTTGGCGGGGAAGGTGCACTGGGTGGAGTCCTCCGCGGCCGCGGGCACCACCGGCAGGGTGACGAGCAGGACGGCGGTGGCGCCCGCGGCGGTGAGCAGCCGTCGGCGGTACGAGGAGTGCGTGGTCACGTCGTCGCTCCTCACGAACCCTGCGGCTGGCGGGCGGCCCCGGTCGACAGCCGGGGGCCGGTCGGCAGGAACGCGGACCAGGCCGCGGGTACGGGGGCGGGGTCGACGTCCTTGTAGCCGAGCCGGTTCTGCGCCTGCTGTGCCTCCTGCCGACGCTGCTCCCGCTCCTCCGCGGTACCGGACTCACCGATGCCGGAGTCGTCCCGCGCGCTGTCGCCGTTGGACTGCATGGCGTAGCGCAGGCCGGTGTCCGTGACCAGGAACAGCGGGCCCGACTCGGGACTGGATCCCTTGAACTGACGGAACAGCTGGCCTGATCCGGGGGTGACGTAGGCGCTGCTGGAGCCCGTCGGGAGGGTGGCGGGGAACGCCTTCCCGGCCCAGGTGCTGAGCGTGGCGGAGCCGCTCTTGCCGGAGACGCCGCGCAGGACGTTGCAGACGGTGTTGCGGCTTCCGTCGGCGGTGCTCGCCGAGTTGACGGGGGTGGGCTCGCTCGTGGGCCAGTCCCGCTCCTGCCCGAAGGCCTCACCGGGCTCGAAGGCGCCGGCGCTGACCTGCTCGGCCTTGCCGTCCTGGTCGAGCCCGACCAGGCTGCGGCTGCTGAGGAGGAGCTTGGCGACGAAGTCCGAGACCGGTGCGACCCTTCCGGGCAGCACCACGTAGTGCTGGGTGGTGGTGCCGGAGGTCGCCGCGAGGACCATGCCGACCCTGTTGTCCTGGGGCCGGAGTTCGCCCGGAACCCCCGCGTCGCTGCCCGGGTTTCCCTCGATGGCGGGGAAGGTGACCGGGTCCCCGGTGTGGAGGGTGTCGAGCCAGTCGGCCGACACCCGCTGGGGGGCGCGGCCGTGGCCGACGAGCGTGCGCTGGAGGAGTTCGCTCTTCTCCAGGCTGTACGCCTTGCCGCCGGCGTCGACGATGTAGCGGGTGCGGTCGGGTCCGGGGCCCTCGACGTACATGAGCTCGCCGCCGCGCAGCCTGCCCGCCCCTTCGGTCCTGCCCTTCTCGCGTTCCGCGAGGACGAAAGCCGCCTTCTGGATGGCCCTGCCGCCCTCGCCGGGCCTTTCGCAGACCGCCCAGCGTTTCGCGGAGCCGGCCTCGGCCCCGTCGGGCAGGCGGTCCGGCGCGTAGGGGATGCCCAGCGTCGCACCGTGGGGGATCTTCCCGCTGTCCAGCACCGATTCGTCGACCTTGACGACGGTGCCCTTGTCGGGGGCGAGGAGGAGCTTGGCGCTGGACATGTTGAGCACCGGGTGGAGTTGCGTCTTGCCGTCGGTCTTCAACACCACATAGCGCGTGGTCGACTTGCTGGCGATGATGACGTTCTCGTACGGGGTGTCCCACTTCTGCGGCGCGACGGGCTTGAACATTCCCCAGGCTCCGAACACGGCGAGCGTGACGGCTCCCACGATCACACCGGGCACCACCGCTCGAAGCGGACGCGGAGCACCCTCTTCCGAGCCTGACGGGTGGGGCTGCAGGAACTGTGCGACCAACCTCCGCTTCGCGAAGGTGTAGGCATTGAGTTCATCCCGCCGTGATGCCATGTGCGCGCTGCCCCTTCTCCCCAGTGGGCGACCAGGTTCCCACACCCTCGGCGGGCCGCCGCCGCCGCGCGGGACCCCTACTATGCCTGTTGGCACTTGGCCCTCACCGCTCAGGTAGGGTGATCGCCCGATCAACGCCCGTGCAAAAAACGGTGATTACGGACACGAGGGGGCAACGCGGCGATGGGTGCAGCGACGGGGGAGCGCACGAGGCGGTCGGCCCGCCGGACGCCCGGCCCTTCCCGACGGCAACGCAGCAACGCGCCTGCGGCCCTGCCTCCCCATCCGTCGTCGGACGCCCCCGCGGCGACCACGCTCCGCTCGATCTCCAGGAGCGGCCGGGTCGGCCCCGCGCTGCGTCAGATGGTGCTGGTCGAGGCGGCCCTGGCGGTCGCCGCCGTGGGAGCGGTGCTCGGGGGCGTCTGGATGATCCCCGCCGGCGTGATCGCCTGTCTTCTGGTCCTGCTCGCGGTGGTACGCCGACGGGGCCGGGCCGTGCAGGACTGGTTGTCGACCGTCCTCTCCCTCCGCCACCGCCGGCGCACCACCACGGCGGCTCCGGCCGAGTCGGAGCCGCAACTCGCCCCGGTGGCCGAGGGCGTGCCCGGGTTCGCCCCGTACATCTACGTGGACGGTGCCCGCCGCACGGTGGGCATGGTGGGTGACGGCACGTTCCTGACGGCGGTCGTCCGGGTCGAGGCGAGTGGTGAGACGCTGCGCCCGGCGATGGGTGCCCGTTCGCTCCCGCTGTCCCTCCTGGGCGAGGCGCTCACGGTGGACGACATCGCGCTGGAGTCGGCGCAACTGGTGCAGCAGGTACGGCCCGCGCCCGCTCCGCATCTGCCGGAGCGTTCGGTCGCCCGGCTGTCCTACGGCCCGCTGCAGGACCGGACCGGTGCGCCGGCGCTACGGATGACCTGGGTGGCCCTGAAGCTGGATCCGGAGCTCTGCCGGGAGGCCGTCGAGGCGCGCGGTGGCGGGATCGCGGGAGCCCAGCGCTGCCTGGTGCGGGTCGCGGACCACGTGGCGAGCCGGATCAGCGGCGCCGGGTTCCGTGCGTCGGTGCTGGACCAGGACGAGGTGAACTCCGCTCTGGCCACGTCCGCGTGCGCCAACGCCATCCTGTCGGCGCGTGCCGGACGTGGAGATGCCGCCCCGCAGCGGCGGACGGCCGAGACGGCCCGGGTCTGGCGCTGCGACGACCGCTGGCACACCAGTTACGCCGTGGACCGCTGGCCCGAACTGGGACGGGAGGCCACACCGCTGCCGAGGCTCGTCGCGCTGCTGACCTCGGTGCCCGCGTACGCGACGACGTTCAGCCTGACGGTGCGCCGAGGTGCGCACCAGGGCCATGCGGCGGTACGCGGGCACGTACGGATCACCGGGGGCTCGGACACCGAACTGGTCGGGGTGCGAAGGACGTTGGAACAGGCCGCACGGCACGCCGGGGTCGGTCTCGTCCGGCTCGACCGGGAGCAGTTCCCGGGCGTGCTGGCCACTCTCCCGCTGGGAGGCGCGCAGTGACCCGGCGACTCGCCCCGAGGCGGGGCCTGCTGGGCCCGCGTCACGCGGGCCACACCCTGGCCGCCGATCATCTGGGTGCGCTGTCGCTCCCCGTGGGGGACGACGGCGTCATCATCGGCGACGACGCCGAGGGCAGGCCGCAGATGATCGGGTTCCATCGGCCGACGCCGTACGACGTGGTGCTGATCGGGGGCCTGTGGACCGCTCAGGTGCTGGCGCTGCGGGCGGCGGCGACCGGTGCGCGGGTCGCCGTGGAGACGGGGCGCACCCAGGCCTGGACGACCCTGGCGCAGGCCGCCGGTGCGGGGCTGGAGTGCGTCTCCCTGCACGACGTGGGCAGGGTGCCGCCGACGGGTGCGACCGTCAGCAGCCCGGTAGTGGTGGTGCGCGACTGCGGCATGCGTCCTCCGCGCGGGCGCGTGGTGTCGTCACCCTGGCAGTCGGTGCTGACGCTGTTGCCCTACCTGAGTCCGGTGGCGCCCCGGTTGCTGCGGGCGGCGACCCTGGTGGGCGTCCAGCGGGTCTCCCCCGCGGAGGCGGAACAGATCGGCCGCATCCTGGGGCTGGCGCGGGCCGAGAGCGAGGCGCTGCCCACCCTGGCGGACGGTGTCACGCTCTGGGTGGCGGGCCGCGACCGCCACTGGGTGATGACGAGCGCGACCGATGTCGAGACCGGACTGCTGGGCACAGCACGCAGGATGGACTGATTCCTCGCTGTTCCGGCCCTTGGGGCCCCGCTTTTCAGGATCATGTCGGGGGAACGAACCGGTTCGACGGAAGGGCGTGCGCGATGGGCACCCAGCAGGAAAAGGACGAGCTCTACGCTCTCGACATCTCCGATGTGCGGTGGCTGAGTGCCCCCGGGACCGAGGACGTGGAGGAGCGGGTCGAGATCGCCCATCTCCCGGGGGGCGCGGTCGCCATGCGCTCGTCGCTGGACCCGGAGACCGTGCTGCGCTACACGGAGGCGGAGTGGCGGGCGTTCGTCCTGGGTGCGCGGGACGGCGAGTTCGACCTCGACTGAGGGCTGCGCGGTCGCCGGACACCACCGGGTCGCCGCTGCACACCGCCCACCTGCGGGCACACGCGGCGACGGGCGCCTCGGCCCTTCCTCCGGGCTCCGGGACAACGGCTGCTGGCCGGCCCCGCCCGTCCCGTGCCGGGCCGCTCGTGTGCGGTGCGGCCCGGCGCGGCGCGGTCCGACGTGACCCACGGGACAGTCGCCGCTGGGCGATACGCCCTGCCCTTGTGCGCCGCATGGCGATTAGGGTGGGCGGGGGACGCGTCGGAGGAACCTGCGGACAGGCACCGCGCGTCGCAAGGGGGGAGAGCCGGGCGCTCCGGACGACGGGATCGGTCGCCCCCACCCACCACGGCACAAGGGTGCTCGACCACACCAGGAGGCAAAGTGAACGGCGATCGGGACGAGATCAGCGGGGGATGGAACACGCCCGTCGACGAGTCGTCCGACGCGGATCCCGCCGAGATGACGGGTGAGTTCACCATCGACTACACCCCTCCCGCCTGGTACACGCAGAACGCACCGGGTGATTCGTCGGGTGGGGCGGGTACGCACCTCGCTCCGCCTCCGCCGCCGCAGGGGTCTCCCCTGTCCGTACCGGCTCCTGGGGTGCACGGTGGATTCGAGCCCGGGGGCCCGCCGGTGGCACCGGCGGAGCCCACGCCGTCGGTCCCCTCCCCACCGCCCGCGCCCACCGCCCCGGCGCCCGTCACGGCCTCGGCCGGCCAGGACCCGGCGGACCGGCCGTTCGGCGGGGGCGACGTGGAGAGCGGGGCCACGATGCGGTTCTCGCCCGGAGCGCTGCAGCGGGAGATCGCCGAGCGCGAGGCGGCCAAGGCCGAGGAGGAGCGGGCCGGTTCGGCGGACGAGCCCGCGGATTCCTCGTCCCCCATGGCACCGGAGGACGAGGGCCGGGTGCACGTGGGAGCGGAGGGCGGGCAGCCCGAAGCCGGTGACGCGGACGGCGCGGCCCCCGAGGGGGCGGATGAGGAGGGGGACGCGACCGCGGCCCCGGACGGCTCCGCCGCGGAGGACCCGGCATCCGGTGCCGGCCCGGAGGCGCCCGGTGAGCCCGACGGCACCGAGACGGCCCCGTCGACGGACTCCGCGCCTGACGTGTCCCCCGAAGGCACCCCCGCTGACACCCCCTCGGACGCGCTGCCCTCCGCCACGGCTCCGGCCGTCACGCCCGAGGACACCGCCCCTGCGAACGCGCCGGCTCCCTGGGCCCCGGCGCCGCCCGCGCAGGGTGCGCTTCCCCCGCTGCCGCCGGCCTTCCAGCCCGCCGCACCGCAGCCGGCCGCTCCCCCGTCCGCGCCGCAGTGGCCCGCGCAGCAGCCGGGAGCCGTTCCGGCCTCCACCGCTCAGAGCGGTTACGGCTTCCCGCAGTCCCCTCCCGCGCCCGCCCCCCAGCCACCCGCGCCCCCGGCCCCTCCCGCGGCACAGGTCCCCCTGCCGCCGGTCCCTCCCGCGGCGCAGGCCCCCCTGCCGCCGGTCCCTCCCGCGGCACAGGTCCCCCTGCCGCCGGCACGGCCCGACGCGCAGGCGCCCCAGGGCGGTTACGGCTTCCCGCAGGCTCCCCAGCCGAGCGGTTACGGCTTCCCGCAGCAGCCGCAGCTGCCCGCGCAGGGTGGCGCGCCGCAGGCGCCCCGAGCACCCCAGGACGCGCAGCCCGGCGGCTACGGCTTCCCCGCCCCGCAGCCGCAGCCGCCCGGGCAGAGCGCGCCCCTGCCTCCGCAGATCCCGCAGCAGCAAGGTCAGGGCACCCCGGCCCTGCCCGCGGCGCAACAGGGCCCCGGCGCCCCGAACCTGCCCGCTCAGCAGCAGCCGGAGGCGTACCGGCCCCAGCAGCCCGCCCCTCAGGGACAGCCTGTGGACCCGCGCGCCGGGTCCGCCTGGCCGACCCCCGTCACGCATGACCAGCGCGAGCGTTCCGTGCCGGGAGCGCCGCTGGGTTACACCGCGGCCGTCGAACTGTCCTCGGACCGGCTGGTGCGCGGTAAGCAGAAGGCGAAGAGCAGCCGTACTCCCTCGGCCGCCTCACGCTTCAAGCTCGGCGGCAAGAAGGAGGAGATCGAGCGGCAGCGCAAGCTGGATCTGATCCGTACGCCGGTGCTGTCCTGCTACCGGATCGCCGTCATCAGTCTCAAGGGCGGTGTCGGCAAGACGACGACCACCACCGCCCTCGGGTCGACGCTGGCGACCGAGCGGCAGGACAAGATCCTCGCCATCGACGCGAACCCGGACGCCGGGACCCTCGGCCGGAGGGTGCGCCGTGAGACCGGCGCGACCATCCGCGACCTGGTGGGCGCCATCCCGTACCTCAACTCGTACATGGACATCCGCCGCTTCACCTCGCAGGCGCCCTCGGGTCTGGAGATCCTCGCCAACGACGTGGACCCGGCGGTGTCCACGACGTTCAACGACGAGGACTACCGCCGGGCGATCGACGTCCTCGGCAAGCAGTACCCGATCATCCTCACCGACTCGGGCACCGGGCTGCTCTACAGCGCGATGCGCGGGGTGCTGGATCTCGCGGACCAGCTGATCATCATCTCGACCCCTTCCGTGGACGGCGCCTCCAGCGCGTCGACCACGCTGGACTGGCTCTCCGCGCACGGCTACGCGGAGCTCGTGCAGCGCTCCCTGACCGTGATCTCCGGTGTCCGCGAGACCGGGAAGATGATCAAGGTCGACGACATCGTGCAGCACTTCGAGACCCGTTGCCGCGGCGTGGTGGTAGTCCCCTTCGACGAGCACCTGGCGGCGGGCGCCGAGGTCGACCTCGACATGATGAGGCCGAAGACCCGGGAGGCGTACTTCAACCTCTCCGCGCTCGTCGCGGAGGACTTCCAGCGAGCCCAGCAGCAGCAGGGGCTGTGGACGGCGGACGGCAACCCGCCCCCGCAGTTCGCCCCGCCGATGCCGGGCCTGCAGACGCCCGGTCAGCAGTACGCGCCGCAGCCCGGACAGCAGCCGTACACGCCCCAGCCACAGCCAGGACAGCAGCCGTACGCACCCCAGCCGCAGCCAGGACAGCCCTACCCCGGGCAGCCGTACGGCGGCCAGCAGCCGTACCCCGGTCAGCCGTATCCGCCCCAGCAGCCGTACGGGGGACAGCAGCCCTACGGGGGGCAGCAGCCCGCACAGCCGCCCGCACCGCAGCAGCCCTATCCGCCGTACTCCGGTCCGGGCGCGCAGAGCACAGGCTGGCAGCAGCAGCCGCCCCAGCCGCAGCCCGGAGGGGGTCCGGCCGTGACGCCTCCTCAGCAGCCGCACCCCGATGGCCAGGCACATCCGTCCGGACAGCCCGAACTGCAGGGTCCTGTACCGCCGGCGGGCCGGCAGCAGCACCCTCCGCAGCCGCCGTCCGCCCCTCAACAGTAAGGCGACAGAGGTCTAAACCAATGAGGGCTCGCACCGTCGACACGGTGCGGGCCCTCATCGCATTCCCGCAGACCACACGCGGTTTGGCCGACCGTTGACGCGACTCGACCGCCGCTGATAAACCTTCGCATCACCAGCTGGCGAACCAGAGATCTTCCCGCCTTCACCATGCGAGACATGACGCGAGGTCCACGTCCATGGTCACAAGATTCCCTCCACGCTCCACTCACCCACGCGGCCGCCTGCGTATCCTTCTCGCCTCCGGAGCCGCCGCACTGGCGCTGGCCGCCGGTTCGGTCGTCCCCGGAAACCCGCTCGCCCCCGCTCCGCAGCAGGCACAGGCCGCTGACGGCAAGTCGACCCTCACGGTCGCGGTCGCGCAGAGCGTCGACTCCTTGAGTCCGTTCCTCGCGCAGCGGCTGGTCTCCACGAGCATCCACCGCCTGATGTACGACTACCTCACCAACTACGACGCCAAGGACTCCCACACGATCCCCGGTCTCGCGACCAAGTGGGAGTCCTCGGCGGACAAGCTGACGTGGACGTACACCATCCGCTCCGACTCGAAGTGGTCGGACGGGGAGAAGGCCACCGCCGAGGACGCGGCCTGGACCTTCAACAAGATGATGACCGACGAGGGCGCGGCCACCTCGAACGGCAGCTTCGTCAGCAACTTCGAGAAGGTGACCGCTCCGAGCCCGGACAAGCTGGTCATCGAGCTGAAGAAGCCTCAGGCCACGATGACGGCGCTGGACGTGCCGATCGTCCCCGAGCACGTCTGGGAGAAGGTCGGTGACTTCTCCAAGTTCAACAACGACACGAAGTTCCCGATCGTCGGCAACGGGCCCTTCATCCTGACGGACTACAAGGTCGACAGCTACGTGAAGCTGAAGGCCAACAAGGACTTCTGGCGCGGCGCGCCCAAGTTCGACGAGATCGTCTTCCGCTACTACAAGGACCAGGACGCCGCGGTCGCCGCCCTCCGAAAGGGTGAGGTCTCCTTCGTCGCCGGCAGCCCCAGCCTCACCCCGGCCCAGTCCGCGTCGCTGAAGAACGCCCCCGACATCAAGGTGAACGACGCCCCCGGCCGGCGCTTCTACGCCCTGGCCGTCAACCCTGGCGCCCGGACCAAGGACGGCAAGAAGTTCGGCGACGGGCACAAGGCCCTGCTGGACCAGAAGGTCCGCCAGGCGCTCTTCATGGGTGTGGACCGCTCGACCATCATCGACAAGGTGTTCCAGGGCCACGCCGTGGAGGGCGAGGGCTACATCCCGCCGCGCTACGGCTCGTACTTCTGGAAGCCCGGGGGCGCGCAGAAGCTCGCCTACGATCCCGCGAAGGCCGGCGCCCTCCTCGACGAGGCGGGCTACAAGAAGAACAGCGACGGCAAGCGCGTCGGCAAGGACGGCAAGCCGCTCGACTTCCGCATCCTGTGCCACGCCACCGACCCGAACGACAAGGCGATCGGCAAGTACCTCCAGGAGTGGTGGGGCGGCCTCGGAGTCGGCCTGAAGGTCGACTGCCTCGACAACGTCTCCGACCCCTGGTACGCCGGTGAGTACGACCTCGCCTTCGACGGCTGGTCCGTAAACCCGGACCCCGACTTCGTGCTGTCCATCCACACCTGCGCCGCTCTGCCGGCCAAGGCGAAGGCGTCGGCAGCCACCGACAACTTCATCTGCGACAGGCAGTACGACGAGCTGTACGCGAAGCAGGCGGCGGAATACGACCCCGCCAAACGGGCCGACCTCGTCAAGCAGATGGAGTCGCGGCTGTACGACACGGGATACATGAACGTCATGGCGTACCCGAATGCCGTCGAGGCCTACCGCACCGACCAGATCAAGTCCATCACGACGATGCCGTCGGACGCGGGCAACATCTACGGTCAGGACGGTTACTGGAGCTGGTGGTCGGCGGTCCCGGCCGCCGGTGCGTCGGGCGGTTCGTCCGGCGACAGCGGCAGCTCCACCGGAGTCCTCATCGGTGTCGGTGTCTCCGTAGTCGTCCTCGTCGGTGGCGGGCTGCTGTTCGCCATGCGTCGCCGTTCCACCGCGGAAGACCGTGAATAGTCCATGAGCACAGAAAGCACTCCCGCGCTCGTCAAGGGCGCGGCGGGCGTGGACGCTGTGCAGACCGGCGGTCCGGCTCCGGCCGGGCCGTCGGCCCGCAGTCCACGCGCCCGCAGCACGACCGCCTATCTCCGGTACACGGCGGGCAAACTGGGCGGCGCCGCCGTCTCGTTGTTCGCCGTGCTCGTCACCAGCTTCTTCCTGTTCCGCCTGATCCCCGGCGATCCCGTCAAGCAGATGACCGGCGGCCGTCAGGTGTCGACCGAGCAGATCGCCGCGATGCGCAAGGAATTCGGCCTGGACCTGCCGCTCTGGCAGCAGTTCACGCAGTACTGCGGCAAGGCCCTGACCGGGGACTTCGGCACGTCGTACCAGTTCCGCGCCCCGGTCATGGACAAGATCACCGAGGCGCTCCCCGCGACGCTGCTGCTGACCGGCACGGCGTTCGTGATCTACACCGTGATCGGCATCTGGCTGGGCTCCCGGTCCGCCTGGCGCAACGGATCGGCCGGTGACCGCTTCCACACGGCCTTCGCGCTGACCCTGTACTCCGTGCCCTCCTTCTGGCTCGGCCTGCTCCTGATCATCACCCTTTCGGTGGGCATCGGGCCGATCCCCGGTATGTTCCCGACCGGCGGCATGGAGTCCGGGAACTCGAGCGGTTTCGGTCACGTCCTCGACGTGGCCCACCACCTGGTCCTGCCGGTCATCACACTCGTCGCCGTCGAGTACGCGCGCACGCTGCTGGTGATGCGGTCCTCGCTGCTCGACGAGATGGGCAGCGACTACCTGACCACGGCCCGCGCCAAGGGCCTGCGCGACGACCTCGTACGCCGCCGCCACGCGGTTCCCAACGCGATGCTGCCGACGGTGACCCTGCTCTTCGTCAACCTCGGCAACACGGTGGCGGGCGCCATCCTGGTGGAGACGGTGTTCTCCTGGCCGGGGCTGGGCGGGCTGTTCTACCAGGCGCTGAGCGTTCCCGACCTGCCACTCGTGCAGGCGCTGTTCTTCATCTTCGCCGCCGCGGTGATCCTGATGAACACGCTCGCCGACGTGATCTATCCGCTCCTCGATCCCCGGGTGGGCCGATGACGACGACCACGACCGACACCACCCCGGCCTCCGGCCCCCGCGCGCTGACCTGGGCCCGCCGGCGCCGGGCGGCCGCCCGCTTCTGGCAGCAGTACCGCACCCACCGGGCGGGGCTGGCCGGCCTCGCCGTGCTCGCTCTGATCGCCCTCGCGGCGCTGGCGGCACCCTGGCTGGTGGGTGCGGACTCGCAGAGCGTCACCGACGCCCCCGGCGGACCGCTGGAGTCGCCCAGCGCGGAGTTCCCCCTCGGCACCGACCAGTTCGGCCGCAGCCTCCTGGCGCTCCTCGTGTGGGGCACCCGGGTGTCGCTGACCGTGGGCCTGCTCGCCGCCTTCCTCTCGGTGGCCATCGGGACCCTGGTGGGCATCACCGCCGGTCACTTCAAGGGCTGGTACGGCAACGTCATCATGCGGATCACCGACTGGTTCCTGGTGATGCCGACGCTGGTGCTCGCCATCGCCCTGGCCACCGTGCTCTCACGGTCGCTCTGGACGACGGTGCTCGCCATCGGGGTGACGACCTGGCCGACGACCGCGCGCCTCGTGCGCGCGCAGACCCTGTCGGTGGAGTCGCGTCCGTACATCGAGCGGTCCAAGGCGCTCGGCGGCGGTCACGGTCACATCATGTCCCGCCATGTGCTGCCCAACGTCATGCCGCTGGTGCTCGCGCAGACCACCCTGGTCATCTCCACCGCCATCCTCACGGAGGCGACCCTCGCCTTCCTCGGGCTGGGCGATCCCACGATCGTCTCGTGGGGCGGCCTGCTCCAGGACGCCCGTGAGGCCGGAGCGGTCAGCTCCGGCAACTGGTGGTACCTCGCTCCGCCCGGACTCGCCATCGCGGTCGTCGCCCTCGCGTTCACGCTGTGCGGCCGCACCGTCGAGACCGTGCTCAACCCCAAGCTGGGGGTCTCCCGTTGACCGCTGTGAAGACCGAGAACGCGCCGAAGCCGGAGACCGGTCAGCCCTTGCTGGAGGTCCGCGACCTGCGGATCACCTACGGTTCGGGGGCATCCGCCGTCCCGGCCGTACGCGGTGTCGACCTGCGGGTCGAGGCGGGCCAGAAGCTGGGCATCGCCGGGGAGTCCGGCTGCGGCAAGTCCACGCTGGCGCTCGCCCTGCTGCGGCTGCTGCCCGCGTCCGCGACCCTGAGCGGCGAGATCCTGCTGGACGGCGAGGACGTCCTCACCATGAAGTGGGGACGGCTTCGGGCGGTGCGCTGGGCAGGGGCGTCGATCGTGTTCCAGGGCGCGATGCACTCCCTGAACGCCGTGCACCGCATCGGGGACCAGATCGCCGAACCGATCCTGCTGCACCGCTCGGCCACACCGGCCGAGGCCCGCAGGCGGGCGGGTGAACTGCTGGAGCAGGTCGGTCTCCCGGCCGCGCGTGTGGACGCCTATCCGCACGAGCTGTCCGGGGGCCAGCGCCAGCGCGTGATGATCGCCATGGCGCTGGCCTGCGATCCCCGGCTGATCATCGCCGACGAGCCGACGACCGCGCTCGACGTGATGATCCAGGCGCAGATCTTGCGGCTGATCGAACAGCTCGTCAGCGACCAGGACCTCGGCCTGATCATGATCAGCCACGACCTGGCGGTGCTCTCCGAGACGTGCGACCGGCTCTCGGTGATGTACGCCGGGCGGATCGTCGAGGAGGGACCGGCGAAGCAGGTCCACGAGAACGCCCGGCACCCGTACGCGGCCGCCCTGTCGGCCGCCTTCCCGCGCATCGGCGACCTCGCCTCGCGGCACGCCCCCCGAGGCCTCCCGGGCGACCCCCCGGACCCGTCGGACCTGCCCTCCGGCTGTACGTTCCACCCCCGCTGCCCCTCCGCGCTGGACTCCTGCGCGACCGAGGACCAGGAGCTGCGGATCGCCGGACCGTCCCGGCGCGCGGCGTGCGTGCTGGTGGAGCCCGGTACGGGCGCGGCATCCGGCCCGCTCGGCGGGGCCGAGGAAGCAAGGAGCACCTCATGACCACCACTCCCCCGGCACCGCTGCTCAGCGCGCAGGCGCTGAAGGTCGCCTTCCCGGGCCGGCGCGGAGCGGCGACCGCACGCGCCGTCGACGGGGTCGACCTCGACATCCGCCCCGGTGAGATCGTCGCCCTGGTCGGTGAATCGGGCTGCGGCAAGACGACTCTGGCCCGGTCCCTGCTGGGCCTGGTCCCGCCGACGGAAGGCCGGGTCACCTTCGCCGGGGAGCCCCTGGACTACGCGGGGCGGGCGCTGAAGGCGTACCGCAAGCGGGTGCAGCTGGTGCTCCAGGACCCGAGCGGCTCCCTCAACCCGCGCCACACGGTCTACGACGCGGTGGCGGAGGGACTGCGCATCCACGGGTACACGGGCGACGAGCACGCGGCGGTGTCCGAGGCCCTGGCCCGCGCGGGGCTGCGGCCACCGGAGCGGTTCTTCCTGCGCTATCCGCACGAGCTCTCCGGCGGGCAGCGGCAGCGTGTGGTGATCGCGGGCGCCCTGGTCCTGGAGCCGGAGCTCATCGTCGCCGACGAGCCGGTCGCCTCGCTCGACGCGTCGGTCCGCGGGGAGATCCTGGCGCTGCTGCTGCGGCTGCGCGACGAACTGGGTCTGTCGGCGCTGGTGGTGACGCACGACCTGGGGCTGGCGTGGAACATCGCGGACCGGGTTGCGGTGATGTACCTGGGCCGGATCGTGGAGACGGGTGACGTCGAGCAGATCCTGACGGCCCCCCGGCACCCGTACACCCAGGCGCTGCTGTCGGTGCTGCCCGAGGCGGACGGCGAGCCGGTGATCCTCACGGGCGAACCGCCGGACCCCTCGAAGGTCCCGGCAGGCTGCCGGTTCCACGCCCGCTGCCAGATCCTCGCCTCGGGCGAGGCGGAGCGCGCGGGCGTCGCCGACGCCTGCCGTACGAAGGACCTGCCGGTGCTCGAGGGGAACGGCACCACCCAGGTGGCCTGCCACTGGGCCGCGGCGGCGGAGCCGGTGTCCTCCTGAGGACCGTCCTCAGCCGTGTCCCGGCTCCTGGGGATGGTGGATCGCCCCGCTGAGCTCCCGCAGAGGCCGCCCGGTGCCGCCCCAGCGGTGCTGGATGATCTCGGCGGCGATGGACACCGCGGTCTCCTCCGGCGTACGCGCCCCGAGGTCGAGGCCGACGGGGGAGGCGAGGCGGGCCAGGTCCGCCTCGCCCACGCCGGCCTCCCGGAGCCGGGCGATGCGGTCGGCGTGGGTGCGGCGGCTTCCCATCACGCCGATGTAGGCGGCGGGTGTGCGCAGTGCGGCGGCGAGCAGGGGCACGTCGAACTTCGGGTCGTGCGTCAGCACGCAGACGACCGTGCGCCCGTCGACGTCCGTCGACTCCAGGTAGGTGTGCGGCCACTCCCGTACGACCTCGTCGGCCGTGGGGAAGCGCTCCCGGGTCGCGAAGGCCGGGCGGGCGTCGCAGACCGTCACCCGGTAGCCGAGGAAGGATCCGATGCGTGCGGTGGCCGCCGCGTGGTCGATGGCCCCGAAGACCAGCATCCGGGGTGCGGGGGCGAAGGTCTGGACGAAGACGGTGACGTCCTGCATCCTGCGTTCGCCGTGCGCCCCGTAGCGGATCACGCCGGTGGCTCCCTGCGCGAGCATTCCGCGCGCGTCGTCGGTGACGGCCGCGTCGAGCCCCCCGGCGCCCAGCGAACCGGTGGCGCCCCCGGAAGTCACCACCCGGCCGGCCCCCTGCGCGCCCGCACCGGACACCACGGTGGCCAGCGCCACGGGCTCCCCCGCCGCGATCAGGCCGACCAGCTCGCGAAGCGGCTCCCGGGCGTCCGCCGTGACGTACGGCCGCACCAGGACGTCGATCGTTCCGCCGCAGGTCAGCCCGACGCCGAAGGCCTCGTCGTCGCTGATGCTGTACGTCCGCAGGGCTGCCCGGCCCGAGCCGATGACCTCGGTGGCGACCTCGTGCACGTCGCTCTCCACGCACCCGCCGGAGACGCTGCCGAGGACCGTGCCGGCGGCGGTCACCGCCATGGTCGCCCCGGGGGCCCGCGGCGCGCTGCCGCGTACGGCGACGACCGTGGCCAGGGCGAAGGGAGTGCCGGCGTCGAGCCGGTCACGCAGGTCCGACAGCAGTTCACGCACGTGCGCACGTCCTCACCGTTCGACGGCCCCCGCAACCGACGATGCACCGGTGACGGCGCGCGCACCACGGGAGGGCGTCAGCCGCGCCCGTACGCCTCGGTCAGTTCGCCGCACCGCTTCACATCGGCGGCCATCGCGACGAGGAGGTCGTCGACGGTGTCGAACTTCAGCATGCCGCGTACGTAGGCGAGGAAGTCGACGGAGACGTGCAGGCCGTAGAGGTCGAGGCCGATCCGGTCGATCGCGTACGCCTCGACGGTGCGCTCCACGCCGTCGAACTGGGGGTTGGTGCCCACCGAGATCGCGGCGGGCATGGTCTCTCCCTGGGCGTTCAGCCAGCCCGCGTAGACGCCGTCGGCGGGGATCGCGGTGTGCGGGAGGGTCTCCACGTTGGCCGTGGGGAAGCCGAGCGCGCGGCCACGCTGGGCGCCGCGCACGACGACGCCCTCGACGCGGTGCGGGCGCCCGAGGATCTCCGCCGCCCCCTCGACGTCGCCCTCGGCGACCAGCCGCCGGGTGAGGGTGGAGGAGAACGGCTCGCCTCCGCCGGCCTCGCCGCTGACGTGGAGATCGATGACCTCGACCTCGAAGCCGTACTCCGGTCCGAGCTCGGCGAGGTAGGCGACGTTCCCCGCCGCCCGGTGGCCGAAGCGGAAGTTGGGGCCCTCGATGACGAGCTTCGCGTGCAGTCGGTCGACGAGGACCTTCGCGACGAAGTCCGCGGGCGAGAGCTGCGAGAACTCCGTGGTGAACGGAAGGATCAGCACCGCGTCCACGCCGAGCCCGGCCATGAGCTCGGCCCGCCGGTGGTGCGGGGCGAGCAGCGGCGGGTGGGTACCCGGACGGACGACCTCGCTGGGGTGCGGGTCGAACGTGACGACGACGGAGGGGACGCCCAGCTCGCGTGCCCGCTCGACGGCACGTCCGATGATCAGCTGGTGCCCGCGGTGCACCCCGTCGTAGGAGCCGATGGTGACGACGCTGCGTCCCCAGCCCTCGGGGATGTCCTCCAAGCCACGCCAGCAGTGCACTGTGACCGCTCCTCGCCCGAACCTGTGTACGTGTGTATGTCCATTACGCAGGTCTAAGACTGCCATGCGCACGCCCTGCGGCCTGCATCGGCATCGGGATCCCGGTTCGAGCCCCGTCCAGGGCCGCCACCGTCCGGCGGGCGCCGGGGCTCACGACGGCGGCCCATTCCTGCGGAGCGTCGGCCAGCCAGCGGACGACGAGGGCCGCGAATCCGGGTACCTCCCCCGCGATCTCCACCAGAGCGCGGTCGAAGCGGGCGGCGCCCTCGGGCGTCCGCACGAGGAGCATCGCGGTGCGGTGCACCAGTGCGCGCGTGCGCGCCTCGGGACGCCCCGCCGCGCCGGCCGCGGCCGCCCGCAGGAGTGCGTCGAGGACCTCCGGGTCCCGCCCGGTGTCCTGCTCGAACCCCAGCAGCACCTCCAGCAGCTCCGCCCGCAGAGGGCCGGACGCGGGTGTGCCCGGGGCGGCGAGGACCCGGGCCAGTGCGGCGCGCACGGGCGGCGGGGCGGGGCGGTCCCGCAGCAGGCCCGTCATCAGGGGCAGGAGCAGCGCCCGGGCCGCGGGGCTGTGCTCCAGCCGGAGATCGACGTACTCGGCCGCCTGCGCCCCGGCGTCCCGCCCCGGACGGCTGTCGATGAAGCGGCGTACGAGTCCGGGTGCGTGCAGGGCGAGGGCGGGGGTGTCCAGGGCGGCCAGCTCCCGGAGCACGGTGTCGGCCGCCTCGCCGGGCAGCGAGAGCCGGGCCCCGAGCGCGGCGAGTACGGGTTCCGGGTGCTTCGGGAAGACCTCGGTCAGCAGGGAGACCGGAAGCCGTGGGTCACCGGCGGCGAACACCCGCAGAGCCTGGGGCAGGTAGCGGCCGCCCGTCCTCGGGTCCCGTACGAGGACGGTGAGCGCCTGCGCGTGCAGGACGGCGTCGTCCGGCCGGGCCAGCAGGGTGAGCGCGGCGCCCCGCAGCAGCGCGCGGTCGGTCTCGGAGAGGGCGGAGGCGGAGGCGGCGACGAGCGTGGCGTGGAAGGCGGCGGCGGCGCGGCGGCCGGGCCGCTCGTCGTCGCGCGCCCAGCGGTCGACGGCCCTGCAGAGCGCACCCGGCTCGTCCTCGGCGAGGGTGACGAGGAGTTCGGCGGCACGGGCGTGGCGGGTGTCGGCGAGGGCCTCGGTCAGGTCGTCGACGGCGAGGTCCCGGCGCGCGTACAGGAGCGCCTGCGCGGCCGAGGCCACGGTGAGCCGCATCGGCACACCCTCCTCGGCCGGCAGCGGGCTCTCGTCGCCGAACCAGCCGCAGAGCAGCTTCTGGACGGTCCTGGGGTGGGCCGCCAGGCGCCGGGACACCGCGTCGAGATAGCGTTCGCCGCCCTCCGGCCGGACGGTGGCGTCGGCGGGCAGGAGCCGGCGCAGGAGGTCGACGCGGTCGGTCTCCGTCAGCCGGATCCGGCACCAGAACCACGGGCCGAACTCCGCGTAGGGGCCGAGGGCCGCCCGGCCGCCGCCTGCCTGGGAGCGCCGGGTGATCCGCCCCGCCAGGACCCGCAGCACACCGAGGCAGGGACGGGCGTCGGCCACCCTGAGCAGGCTCTCCCTCAGCAGCCGGGCAGCCCACCACGCGGCGTCGGTGAGCCGCTCGGGCGAGCCGGGACCGGAGGGCAGGCGGTCCATCGCCTCGATCAGGTCCGCCATGCGGTGGGCCAGCGCGGCGGCCCCCTGCCTGCGCTCCAGCAGGAGCATCGCCTGGAGCACCGGGCCGATGCGGTGGCGGGGGACGGGCAGGTTGCGGGGCTCCGCCGGGTCCTGGGCCGGATCGGGCTCGGCGGGCGTCTCCCCCGCGTGCCAGCGGTGGACCAGGGCGTGCAGGGCGGCGTCCAGGTCGAGGTGGGCGCCCTGCACCCAGTCGCCCACCTCCTCGTGCGCGAAGCGGTACCCCGCTCCCGCCGGGACCAGCAGGCCCTCGGTGAGGACCGCGGAGGCCCAGCCCGTACGCCAGGGGAAGAGCTCCTCGAAGGCCTCCCGGTCCAGCTCGCCCTGGCCTGGGCCGAGGCAGCGCCTGGCGGCCTCGTGGACCTGCCCGGAGACCTTGGCCGCCAGTCTGCGGACCGCCGTGCCGCGCAGCGGGGGTTCGGCCTCGGCCCCGATCCGTACGGCGATCCGGACACAGCTGAGGTCCAGGTGGGCGGCGAAGACCTCCTCGGTGCCGGGCCTGCCCTCCACGTCGGGCGGCAGCGCGGCCCGTACCTCGGCGAGGAGCCGCAGGGTGAGGGGGTGCCGGTCGGCGCCGGGGGCGATCGACCCGGGCGGGACCGCGTACCGTTCCCTCGCCCGCTCGGCCTGTTCGGCCGTGAGGTCGGTGAGCCTGACCGAGGGCGGAAGTCCCCCGGCCGGCCGTTCCGGCCGGTGCAGCGCGGCCGGCGGGTAGAGCGCTCCGGCGGTCTCCCAGTGCTCGGGGCGGCACGCGACGACCATGCGCACGTCGTGGGCGAGGAGCCATTCGGTGGTCGCGCCGGTGTACCGGGCGAGCCGGTGGGCGAGCAGCGGGGGCATCTCCTCGGGGCCGTCCACGACGACGAGCAGCGGGTTGCCGGAGGCGGCGGCGAGCGCGGCGACCCTCTCCGGGGTGGCGGCCCTCATGTCGCCGGGTGCCCCGGCCGCCGTGATGATCCTCCCGGAGCGTGACAGGGCGCGGGCCATGGCGTCCGCGACCGAGGCGTCGTCGGCCAGCAGGTCGGCTCCGCGCAGCCAGAGGGTCAGAGCCGGCACGGGGCCGCGGGTCCGGCGGTGGGCCAGCGCGGCAAGTTCGGTGGTGCGGCCGGTCCCCGGTGCGCCGACCAGGGCGAGCACCGGTCCTGTGCCGGTCTCGAAGGCGGTGAACTCGGCGCTGGTCCTGGGCCGTTCGACGGTCTCGGGGTGTCCGGGCCCGGTGCCGGCATGGCCGAGCGACATCGCGGTCAGCTGCAGCGCACCGGCGAGGTTGAGGTCGCTGCCGTATCCGGGGACGCCGCTCGCGTTACGGCGTAGCACCTCGGCGAGCGGGCCGGGGACGTCCTCTCCGGTCAGCGGCAGGGCGAGTCCGGCGGTCTCGTGTCCGGCGCTCAGGGCGGTCGAGAGCACCCCCAGGACCGCTCCGGTGCGGGGGTCGGTCACCGGTCCTCCGACTGCGGCGCCGCCGGAGCGCAGCGCGTCCCTCCCGTCGGTGCCGAGGGCGAGTTCCAGCGCGTGGGCGACCGGGTGCTCGCGTCCGCCCTCGCGGTAGGTCGCCGGAGTGGTCCCGAGCACCCGGGCCTCCCGCCAGCCGTGGGCGGCGATCCTCACATAGGTGCCCGTGCCGATCTCCTCGCGTACGGCGATGGGGAGCGGTTCCGCGCCCAGCGCGTCCGGGTCTCCGGTGCGCAGCAGTGCGAGCCCCTGGGCGGGCAGCGCGACGATGTCGTCGCCGGTGACGGTGCGGCTACGGCCGTCGGCGCCGTGCAGGGTGAGAGCTCCCGGGCGCGCGACGGCCTGGTGCCCGGTGACGACGGTTCCCCGGTCGTCCGCGACGAAGCCGGTCCCCCGCGGCCGGCCGGCCTGATCGCAGATTCTCACAAGTGTCGACCGGTCCCCGCTGCCCATGGATCCGACCGTAGGTCCAGGCCGATCGGCACGGGAAACCCACGAGCCGAAAGCGCCCCCCTCACACCCCCCAGCCACTCCGAGCGCCCCTCCATAGGGGTGAATCGGAGCGATCCGGTGGACAGGGATGGTCGCGGGAGGGGAATCGTGGAGCGGGCAGACACCAGGGGGGTGCCCGCTCCACGACGGGACCGGTTCTGGTGCCGTCGACGGTGTAGCGCCTGAGCGCCGGTACGTGTCGCGGCCGCCCCGGGGCGCCCGTCGTTCCGGGCCTCGTCAGGCGAAGACGGCGAGGCTCCTGGCCTTGCCCTTCTGCTCCTCGACGAGCACCAGGAACTCCCCGTCGGGCCCGTAGACGCCGACGGGCCCGGGCGGGTAGGACGGCATGTCCAGCCGCACACCGTTGAGCAGGAGCTTGGCGCGCTTCTCGTCGACGTCCCACCGGGGGAAGGCCGACGCGGCCGCCTCGGCCACCGGCATCACGGTGAGCTCCTCCTGGTGCGCGTCGAGCGTACGGGCCGCGTCCAGGCCGTACGGTCCGACGCGGGTGCGCCTGAGGGCCGTCAGGTGACCGCCGACGCCGAGCCCGGCGCCGAGGTCACGGGCCAGGGCCCGGATGTAGGTGCCCGAGGAACACACCACGGAGACGACGAGGTCGACGACCGGTGTGCCGTCCTCGGCGACCCCCTCGCGGACGTCGTAGACGCGGAAGGACGAGACGGTCACCGGGCGGGCCGGGATCTCGAACTCCTCTCCGCCCCGCACGCGGGCGTAGGACCGCTTGCCGTCGATCTTGATGGCGCTGACCTTCGACGGGACCTGCATGATCGCCCCGGTCAGGGCCGCGACGCCTGCGTCGACGGCCTCCCGGGTCACCCCCGAGGCGTCGGTGGACGAGGTGATCTCGCCCTCGGCGTCGTCGGTGACGGTGTCCTGGCCGAGCCGGATCGTCCCGAGGTACTCCTTCTCGGTCAGCGCCAGGTGGCCGAGGAGCTTGGTCGCCCGCTCGACACCGAGGACGAGGACACCGGTCGCCATCGGGTCCAGCGTGCCGGCATGGCCGACCCGTCTCGTGCGGGCGATACCCCGCATCTTGGCCACGACGTCGTGCGAGGTGAAGCCGGACGGCTTGTCGACGATGACAAGTCCGTCCGGCGTCCTGTCCTGCTTGCCCTGCTTGTTCTGCGTCATGCGGAAGGCGAGTCCTCGTCGTTCTCGGCGGACTCGTCCTCCGGCTTGCGGTACGGGTCCGCGTCACCGGCGTAGGTGGCGCCCGACGACGCCTCACGGACCTTCGCGTCCGAGGCGCGTGCCCGGTCGAGCAGGTCCTCGATCGCCCTGGCGTTGTCCGGCAGGGCGTCCGCCACGAAGGCCAGCGTCGGGGTGAACTTGGTCCCCGCCGCCGCGCCGACCGCCGAGCGCAGGATGCCCTTGGCGCTCTCCAGGCCGGCGGCCGCGCTGGCCCGCTCCTCGTCGTCGCCGTAGACCGTGTAGAAGACCGTGGCCTCCCGCAGGTCGCCGGTGACCCGGGTGTCCGTGATGGTCACGTGCGTACCCAGACGCGGGTCCTTGATACCGCGCTGCAGTTTCTCGGCGACCACCACCTGGATGAGGTCCGCCAGCTTCTTCGCCCGCGCGTTGTCGGCCACTGGTCCGTCTCCTTCTCAAGCCTTGCTCAATCGTCTTCGTCGCTGTGCAGCCGCCGCCGTACGGACAGCAGCTCCACCTCCGGCCGGCTCGCGATCATGCGTTCGCACCGGTCGAGTACGTCTGTGAGGTGTCCGGTGTCCCCGGAGACCGCGGCAAGGCCGATCTCGGCCCTGCGGTAGAGATCCTGGTCGCCCGTCTCCGCGACGCTCACCGCGAATCTGCGGTGGAGTTCGGCCACGATCGGCCGGACGACGGAACGCTTCTCCTTCAACGACCGTACGTCGCCGAGGAGCAGGTCGAAGGACAGAGTCCCCACATACATGTGTGTCCGGATGTCCCGCCGGTTCGGGTTCGCGCCCCGCCATCGCTTGGCGGGGACACCAGAACCGTACACGGAACGGCCGGGGCCGATCGACGGAAATTCGACCCGTCGACCGGCCCCGACTGTGGTGGGGATCCCGGGGTGGTCCCCCCGGGATCCCCGTTGATCAGCCTCGCGGCTTCTCGCGCATCTCGTACGTCGCGATGACGTCGTCGATCTTGATGTCGTTGAAGTTTCCGAGGTTGATACCGCCCTCGAAGCCTTCGCGGATCTCGGTGACGTCGTCCTTGAAGCGACGCAGACCGGAGATGTTGAGGTTCTCCGCGATGACCTTGCCATCGCGCAGCAGGCGCGCCTTGGTGTTGCGCTTGACCTCGCCGGAGCGGACCAGCACACCGGCGATGTTGCCCAGCTTGGACGAGCGGAAGATCTCGCGGATCTCCGCCGTGCCGAGCTCGACCTCTTCGTACTCCGGCTTGAGCATGCCCTTGAGGGCCGCTTCGATCTCTTCGATCGCCTGGTAGATGACCGAGTAGTACCGGACGTCCACGCCTTCGCGCTCGGCCATCTGCTGCGCACGCCCGGCGGCGCGCACGTTGAAGCCGATGACGATGGCGTCGGAGCCGGTCGCCAGGTCGATGTCCGACTCGGTGACCGCACCCACACCGCGGTGCAGGACCCGGATGTCGACCTCTTCACCGACGTCGAGCTGGAGCAGCGAGGACTCGAGAGCCTCCACCGAACCGGACGCGTCGCCCTTGATGATGAGGTTGAGTTCCTGGACCAGACCGGCCTTGAGCGCCTCGTCCAGGTTCTCCAGGGAGAACCGGACACCCTTGCGGGCGAAGTTGGCGTTGCGCTCGCGGGCGGCACGCTTCTCGGCGATCTGACGGGCCGTACGGTCCTCGTCGACGACCAGGAAGTTGTCGCCGGCACCCGGGACGTTGGTGAGACCCAGGACCAGGACGGGGGTCGACGGACCCGCTTCCTCGACGTTCTGGCCGTTGTCGTCGAGCATCGCCCGGACACGGCCGTACGCGTCGCCGACGACCATCGTGTCGCCGATGCGCAGCGTTCCGCGCTGGACGAGGACGGTGGAGACGGCACCGCGACCGCGGTCGAGGTGGGACTCGATCGCAATACCCTGAGCGTCCTGCTCCGGGTTGGCCCGCAGGTCGAGCGAGGCGTCGGCGGTGAGGACGACTGCCTCCAGCAGCGCCTCGATGTTGAGGCCCTGCTTGGCGGAGATGTCGACGAACATCGTGTCGCCGCCGTACTCCTCGGCCACCAGACCGAACTCGGTGAGCTGACCGCGCACCTTGGTCGGGTCGGCGCCCTCGACGTCGATCTTGTTGACCGCGACCACGATCGGCACCTCGGCCGCCTTGGCGTGGTTCAGCGCCTCGATCGTCTGGGGCATCACACCGTCGTTCGCCGCCACCACGAGGATCGCGATGTCGGTGGACTTCGCACCACGGGCACGCATGGCGGTGAACGCCTCGTGACCCGGGGTGTCGATGAAGGTGATCTTCCGGTCCTCGCCGTTGACCTCGGAGGAGACCTGGTAGGCACCGATGTGCTGGGTGATGCCGCCGGCCTCGCCCGCGACGACGTTCGTCTTGCGGATCGCGTCCAGGAGTCGCGTCTTACCGTGGTCGACGTGACCCATGACGGTCACGACCGGCGGACGCGAGACCAGGGCCTCTTCGCCGCCCTCGTCCTCGCCGAACTCGATGTCGAAGGACTCGAGAAGCTCGCGGTCCTCCTCCTCCGGGCTGACGATCTCCAGGACGTAGTTCATCTCCTCGGCGAGGAGCCTGAGCGTGTCGTCGGAGACGGACTGCGTGGCGGTGACCATCTCGCCGAGGTTCATCATCACGGCGACGAGCGACGCCGGGTTGGCGTTGATCTTCTCCGCGAAGTCGGTCAGGGACGCGCCGCGCGACAGCCGGACAGCCTGCCCGTTGCCGCGAGGCAGCATGACGCCGCCCACCGACGGGGCCTGCATGGCCTCGTACTCCTGGCGCCTCTGACGCTTCGACTTGCGGCCACGACGCGCGGGACCACCGGGACGGCCGAAGGCACCCTGCGTGCCACCACGGGCACCCGGGCCGCCGGGACGGCCACCGAAGCCGGGACGACCGCCGAAGCCGCCGCCACCACCGGGACGGCCTGCGCCGCCACCGCCACCGGGACCACCGGGACGGCCGGCGAAGCCGCCGCCACCGCCACCGGGACCGGCCGGACGGCCCGCGAAGCCGCCGCCGGGACGACCGCCGCCACCGGGACGACCGCCGCCGCCACCGGGACCACGGCCACCGCCACCGGGGCCACCGCCGGGGCGGGGGCCCGCAGCGGGACGCTGCGGCATCATGCCGGGGTTCGGACGGTTGCCCGAGGGCGCGCCGCCCGGACGGGGAGCCTGCGGACGGGGCATGCCGCCCGGAGTCGGACGGGCACCGCCCTGGCCGCCCTGGGGACGCGGAGCGCCACCGGGACCACCCTGCGGACGCGGGGCGCCGGGGCGCTCCTGGCCGCCGCCGGGGCGCGGGGCACCGCCGGGACGGGGCGCCTGGGGGCGCGCCATGCCGGTGGAGCCGCCGGAGGTGAAGGGGTTGTTGCCCGGACGGGGACCGGCCGGACGTGCGCCGCCGGGGCGGGGTGCGCCCTGGCCGGCCGGACGTGCGGGACGGTCTCCGCCGCGCTCGCCGCCACGGCCGCCGTCACGCTGACCGCCGTCACGCTGACCGCCGGCCGGGGCCGGACGGGCGGGACGGGGGCCGGGGGTGGCACCGCTGGGACGCGGGGCCTGCTGCGGCGCGGCCGGCTGCTGGGCCGGGGCCGGGGCGGAGAACTCCGCCGCGGGCACCGGGTTGGCCGGTGCGGGCCTCGGCGCGGGCCGGGGGCCCGGACGGGGACCCGCCGACGGCGCCGAGGGCGCGGAGGGTGCCGCGGGGGTGCTGCTCGCCGGGGTCTCCGCGGCGGCCGGCTTGGGGGCCGGGGCGCCGGGCTTCGGGGCAGCGGGACGTGCCGCGGACGCCGGGGACGGCGCCGCGGGCTTCGCGGGGGCGGCCTTGCGAGGCGCGCCAGGCTTCGCAGCGGTCTTGCCGGCGTTGCCGCCGGGACCCTGCAGTGCGTCAGTCAGTTTGCGTACAACCGGCGCCTCGATCGTCGAGGACGCCGAACGGACGAATTCACCGAGTTCTTGGAGCTTGGCCATGACGACCTTGCTCTCCACGCCGAACTCCTTGGCGAGTTCGTATACCCGGACCTTAGCCACTTCGCTCCTTTTAGGTCCGGGTTACCGCCGGACCGTCGCTACTTCATGGGCGTACTCATCGCGTACTCATCGAGTGCTCATCGCAATCTCGACCTACTTCCAACTCGCGAGGTACCTGACCGCACGGGGACCCGTGCCGTTCACTTTTCCTACGGTGTCACCCGCTCGACGAACCGCTGCAGTGCCGCGGAGTCGAACGGCCCCTTGGCCTTGAAGGCCCGGGGGAAGGCCCTGCGGCGGACCGCCAGGCCGAGACAGACAGAGGCGGGGTGCACATACGCACCCCGGCCGGGCAGCGTACCGCGTGGATCAGGGACAACCTCTCCCTCGCCCACCACGATGCGCAGCAGTTCGCTCTTGGCCGCTCGCTCCCGGCATCCCACACAGGTTCGCTCGGGGTAAGCACGGGCTTGCGTCCGGCCAGACACGGCTAAGTCTACCTCCCCGCACCGACCTCACCCCTTTGGGGCAAAAATCGAACGGATGTTGTCGTGATCTCAGCGCCGGGACGCCGAGGAATATTCCCGGGAACCGCTCCAGGCCGGCGCGGTTCCCCTGACCTGCCCGGGGGTCAGCCCCGCTCGGACCGCTCCCGGGCCCGCTCGGCGCGCTCACGGTCGGCGACGTCACGCTCGGCGTCGGTCTCGGTGTCCGGGCGGATGTCGATGCGCCAGCCGGTGAGACGGGCGGCGAGACGGGCGTTCTGCCCCTCCTTGCCGATCGCCAGCGACAGCTGGTAGTCGGGCACGGTCACCCGTGCGGAGCGCGCGCCGAGGTCGACGACCTCGACCTTGCTCACCCGAGCGGGTGACAGCGCGTTGGCCACCATCTCAGCGGGGTCGTCCGACCAGTCGACGATGTCGATCTTCTCGCCGTGCAGCTCGGCCATGACGTTGCGCACGCGGCTGCCCATCGGGCCGATGCAGGCGCCCTTGGGGTTCAGACCGGCCCTGGTGGAGCGTACGGCGATCTTGGTGCGGTGCCCGGCCTCGCGGGCGATGGCCTCGATGACGACCGATCCGTCGGCGATCTCCGGGACCTCCAGCGCGAAGAGCTTCTTCACGAGGTTCGGGTGGGTACGCGAGAGGGTCACCGACGGACCGCGGACACCCTTGGCCACGCGGACGACGTACGTCCGCAGACGCAGCCCGTGGGTGTACTCCTCGCCCGGAACCTGTTCCTGCACGGGCAGGATCGCTTCCAGCTTGCCGATGTCGACGAGGACGTTCTTCGGGTCCTTGCCCTGCTGGACCAGGCCGGTGACGACGTCACCCTCGTGTCCCGCGTACTCGCCGAACGTCCGGTCGTCCTCGGCGTCGCGCAGCCGCTGCAGGATGACCTGCTTGGCGGTGGTGGCGGCGATGCGGCCGAAGCCGGAGGGCGTGTCGTCGAACTCCTTGGGCTCCTGGCCCTCCTCGAGCTCGGCGGGGTCGTCCTTCGCCCAGACCGTGACGTGTCCCGCGGCGTCCAGCTCGACGCGCGCCCGGCGGTGACTGCCGTCGGTGCGGTGGTACGCGATGAGGAGGGCCGACTCGATCGCCCCGACGAGCACGTCGAAGGGGATCTCCTTGTCCTGCGCCAAGCCCTTCAGAAGCTTCACATCGATGTCCACGGCTACGCCTCCTCTTCCTTCTTGTCCTTGCGGTTGAATTCGATCTCGACGCGCGCCTTGACGATCTCGTCGAAGGCGACCCTGCGCGCGGTGGGCTTGCGCCCCTTCACACCCGGCACTTCCAGGTCGAGGCCCTCGTCGTCCACCTCGAGGATGCGGGCCACCAGCTCGCCGCCCTCACCCAGGGTGAGCCGGGCCAGCCGGCCGGTGGCGCGTACGTAGTGGCGGTGCTCCGTCAACGGGCGGTCGGCGCCCGGCGAGCTCACCTCGAGTACGTACTCGCCCTCGCCCATGGCGTCGGTCTCGTCCAGCGTCTCGGAGATGCCGCGGCTGAGCTCCGCGCAGGCGTCGAGCTCCACGCCGTCCTCGGAGTCCACGACGACTCTCAGCACCCGCCGGCGGCCCGCCCTGGACACCTCGATCTCCTCGAGGTCGAGGTCCTTGGCGCTGACGAGCGGCTCCAGCAGTTCGCGCAGCCTGTCGCTCTGGGTGGTGCTCATCCGGGTGACTCCTCGGCCGCGTGTGCTGTTGTGGGGAACGTCGTGCGTCAGATCAAAGGGTATCCGGTCCTCAGGGGTGTTGCCGTCCGCCTCCCGCCCCGCCGCGGGTACGCTCACCTTCGGTGATCACTTCGAGTCAGAAACTGTCAGAAACCAGGCTGAAGGAGACAAGTGCGCCGCACGGGGACGACGCGCAGGAGTGCGCTCACCGCTACGGGCGCATTCGCCCTGGGTGCGGTGCTGACGGGCTGCGGGGACGGCCCCGAGCGGCCGAAGGCCTCCGGGGCGGCGGACGCGCGGGCCGCCTCGCTCCGCGCCGGCAAGGCCCTGCGGGCGGCGGCGGCCCGTGACAGCGCCGCCCTGCTCACCCGGTACGACCAGGTCTCGGCCGCCCACCCGGCCACGGAGGCGGGGCTCGCACCGATGCGCGATGCCGTACGCGAGCATCTGAAGGCCCTGGGAGGCACGGTGAAGCCTCCCGCGGCCTCCCCCGCCGCGTCCGCGCCGGCCCCCGACCCGCGGGGCGCCCTGCGGGAACTGGCGGGCGAGGAACGCCGGGTGGCGGACGCCCGGGCGGCGGCCCTGCTGACCGCCGACCCGGAGCTGGCCAGGCTGCTCGCCTCGGTGGCCGCCGCGGGCGCGGCCCACGCCTATCTGCTCAGCGAACTGGCCAAGGAGACCCCGGCATGACCCGATCGTCCCGGACGGCGGAGCCGGACACCGGCTCCGAGGAACCGCTGCGCGCCGCGCAGGCCGCGCTCGCCGCCGAGCACGCCGCGGTCTACGGATACGGGGTCCTGGGAGGCCGGCTGGACGGGGACCGCCGCTCCGACGCCACGGCCTCGGTCGACGCCCACCGGTCGCGGCGGGACGCGCTGTCGCGGACCGTGCGCGACCTGGGCGGTGCGCCGGTCGCCGCCCGCGCGGCGTACGCTCTGCCCTTCGCGGTGCGGGATCCCGCGAGCGCCATGCGGCTCGCCGCCCTCCTGGAGGACCGGGTCGCGGGCGTGTACTCCGACCTCGTCCGGGCCGCCGAGGGGCCGTTGCGGCAGGACGCCGCGGGGGCGCTCCGGGAGGCCGCGGTACGCGCGGTGCGCTGGCGCGGCACCGGCGTAGCCTTTCCCGGTCTCACCGAGAGGGCCGATCCGCCGGACAACACGGCGGAGGCCGGGGCCACGGGTAGAACGCACTGAGCACGCTCTGAAAGGGAACAAGGCACGTATGGGTTTCGAACCGCCGCAGCGTCTGGTGCGGGCGCTCGGCGAGACGTACGGGGACGCGGCCGCGGCCGCGTGGCTCGACCGGCTCCCCGCACTCGCCGACGACGCGCTGTCCGCGCTCTCGGTCTCGCCGGACCGGGTGTGTGCTCCCGGCGGGCGCACGAGCCTCGTGCTCCTGGTGCACCGGGCGGACGGCACACCCGCGGCACTGAAGGTCGCTCCGGCGGGCGCCGAACCGGCGCTCGAAGGAGCGGCGCTCGCGCACTGGGGCGGCTGGGGCGCCGTCGGGCTCCTCGGCGCGCCGGAGGGCGGGGCCCCAGGTGACGCGCTGCTGCTGGAGCGTCTCCACCACGAGGTGTCCCTGCGCTCGCTGCCCGAGGCCAAGGCCCTTCTGGAGGCCGCCGGCACGGTACGGCGCCTGTGGGTGGAACCGCCGGCCGGGCACGCCTTCGAGACCGTCGCGGAACGCACGGGCCGCCAGGCGGAGCCGATGCGGGCGGCCGCGGTACGGGACCCCGCACTCGAACCGCTCGTACGGGCGGCCGTCGAAGCGCGGGACGAACTGGTCCTGGAGTCCCCCGAGGACCTCCTGCTGCACGGCAACTTCCGGCAGAGCAAGGTCCTGTCGGGCGAGCGTGCCCCGTGGCTCGCGGTCGGCCCGGAACCGCTGACCGGCGAGCGTGCGTACGACCTGGCACGCCTGGCACGCGACCGGGTGGAGGACCTGGTCGCGTCACCCGGTGGCGCGGCGACGGCCCGTCGCCGGGTCAGGAAGCTCGCCGACTCGCTGGAGGTGGACCAGGCGAGGCTGCGCGGCTGGACGCTGTTCCGAGCCGTCGAGTCCGGCACGCGGGCCCTGACGGCGGGGCGGACGCAGGACGGGGAGCTGTCCCTGGAGTTCGCCGGCTGGCTGTAGGCACGAGCGGGAAGGGCCCCGCGCGTCGCGCGGGGCCCTTCCCGTGCCGGGGTTCGGTCGTCAGTCCTGCTGGGTCAGGCGTGCGATCGCCTCGTCGACGGTGAGCTCCTCGCGCTCACCGGTGCGGCGGTCCTTCAGCTCCAGGACGCCCTCGGCCGCGCGACGGCCGGCGACGAGGATCTTCGGGACGCCGATGAGCTCGGAGTCGGTGAACTTGACCCCGGGGGAGACACCGGCGCGGTCGTCCACGAGGACGCGCAGACCGGCGGCGTTCAGCTTCTCCGAGACGTCGAGGGCGAGCTCGGTCTGGAGCGCCTTGCCGGCGGCGACGACGTGCACGTCGGCCGGGGCGATCTCGCGGGGCCAGCACAGGCCCTTGTCGTCGGCGGTCTGCTCGGCGAGCGCGGCCACGGCGCGGGACACGCCGATGCCGTAGGAGCCCATCGTGACGCGGACCGGCTTGCCCTGCTGGCCGAGGACGTCGAGGGAGAAGATGTCGGCGTACTTGCGGCCGAGCTGGAAGATGTGGCCGATCTCGATGGCGCGGTCCACCTGGAGGCCGGTGCCGCACTTCGGGCAGGGGTCGCCCGCCTCGACGACGACGACGTCGAGGTACTCGTCGACCTCGAAGTCGCGGCCCGCGACGACGTTCTTCGCGTGCTTGCCCTCCTTGTTGGCCCCCGTGATCCAGGCGGTGCCGGCGGCGACCCGCGGGTCGGCGATGTAGCGGACCTTCTCCAGGCCCTGCGGGCCGACGTAACCGCGCACCAGGTCGGGACGGTCCACGAAGTCCTCGGCGGTGACGAGCTCCACGACGGCGGGGGCCAGGTGCTCACCCAGCTTGCCCAGGTCGACCTCGCGGTCACCGGGTACGCCGACGGCGGTGATCTCGCCGTCGACCTTGACCAGGAGGTTCTTCAGCGTGGCGGAGGCCGGGACGCCGAGGTGGGCGGCGAGGGTCTCGATCGTCGGGGTGTCGGGGGTGTCCAGCTCCTCGACGGGGCCGGTCGCGGAGGCGTCCGCGACGGTCGTGACCTTGTAGGTCACGGCCTCGGTGTTCGCCGCGTAGTCGCAGTTGGGGCAGTCGACGAAGGTGTCCTCGCCGGCCGGGGCGGGGGCGAGGAACTCCTCGGACGCGGAGCCGCCCATGGCGCCGGAGACCGCGGAGACGATGCGGTGGTCGAGGCCGAGGCGGTCGAAGATCCGGATGTAGGCGGCGCGGTGCAGCCGGTACGCCTCGGCCAGCCCCTCGTCCGTGGTGTCGAAGGAGTACGAGTCCTTCATCTGGAACTCGCGGCCGCGCAGCACGCCGGCACGGGGGCGGGCCTCGTCCCGGTACTTCGTCTGGATCTGGTAGAGGATGACGGGCAGGTCCTTGTAGGACGAGCACATGTCCTTGACGACCTGGGTGAAGATCTCCTCGTGGGTGGGGCCGAGGAGGTAGTCGGCGCCCTTGCGGTCCTTGAGGCGGAACAGCAGGTCGCCGTACTCGTCGTACCGTCCGCTCGCCTCGTAGGCGTCCTTGGGGAGCAGCGCGGGGAGCAGGACCTCCTGGCCGCCGATGGCGTCCATCTCCTCGCGGACGACGCGGGTGATGTTCTCCAGGACCTTCTTGCCGAGCGGCAGCCAGGACCAGATGCCGGCCGCGGTGCGGCGTACGTAACCGGCGCGGACGAGGAGCTTGTGGTTGAGCGTCTCGGCGTCCGCCGGGTCGTCGCGCAGTGTCTTGATCATCAATCGGGACATGCGCTGGACCTGGGCCATGGTGAACTCCTGCTCGGAAGGGTGGTGAGCCCGAGGTTAGCCGGGGGGCCCGCGCGGGCGGAAATCCAATTGTCAGCGGCGGCGCAGCGGGAGCGGCGCGCCCATCACGGCGTAGGGCCTGGGAGCGCTCGGGAAGAGCACCTGGCGGGCCAGGTCCTGATAGCCGAGGGAACGGTAGAGGCCCCGGGCGGGGCTCTCGGTGTCGATCGCGGAGAGGATGGACCGGGGCAGGCCGGCCGAGTCCGTGATGGTGGTGATGAGGCCGCGGCCGAGACCCCGCTGCTGGAAGTCGGGGTGGACGTGCAGTTCGGTGATCACGAACGAGTCGTCGAGCCAGGCGTCGGTTCCGGTGGCGCGCAGGTACGGCTCGACGACCGTGGACCACCAGTGGGTCCGGGAGTTGGGCAGGCCGTAGACGAAGCCCACCAGCCGGCCCTCGGCGGTGGTGGCTCCCAGGGCCCTGGCCTGCGGGTTCTCGAGGTGGCGCAGCACGATGTGGCGGCGTACGTCGATCTCTTCCTGGCTGAGCCCGAAGGCGAGGGCCTGCACAGCCAGTGCCTCGTCGACGCGGGCGGCGAGGTCGATCGGTCCGACCACGAGGTCGGGGGACCCGGGGTCCTGGGGGGACGTGGGGGTTGCGGCTGCCATGCGGGAACCCTACTGGCCGCGCCCCCTGGTCAGAACAGCACGCTCATGAACGCGCCCGTCTCACGGAAGCCGACCCTGCTGTACGCCCTGCGCGCGGGGGTGTTGTAGTCGTTCACGTAGAGGCTGACGACCGGGGCCACGTCGCTGAGCGCGTGGTTCAGGACGGCGGCCATCCCGGTCTCGGACAGGCCGCGCCCCCGGGCCTCGGGGGCGACCCAGACGCCCTGGATCTGGCAGGCGCGGGAGGTCGCGGCGCCGATCTCCGCCTTGAAGAGGACTCGGCCGTCCTCTATCCGCGCGAAGGAGCGTCCGGTGGTGATCAGCTCGGCGACACGGGCCTGGTAGAGCAGGCCGCCGTCGCCGGCCAGCGGTGAGACGCCGACCTCCTCGGTGAACATGGCCACGCAGGCCGGCATGAGGACGTCCATCTCGTCCTTGCGGACCCTGCGTACCAGCGGGTCGGGCGCCACCTGGGCGGAGGGGTGTTCGGTCACCATGAGCGGCTGGTTGGCCCTGACCTCCCGGGCGGGGCCCCAGCTCGGTTCGAGCAGCCGCCACAGCTGGGCCGTGGGACCCGCGGGGCCGACGATCGAGGAACAGCGGCGGCCGGCCCTGCGGGCGCGGTCGGCGAAGGCCCTGACGGCCTCGGGCGTGGCGCAGATGGGCACGAGGTTGGCCCCGGAGTAGCAGAGCGAGCGCAGCCGGCCGCTCTCGTACCAGCCCCACATCTCCCCGCCGAGGCGCCAGGGGTCGAGCCCGGCGACCTGGACGCGGGAGGTCACGAAGGCGTTCTCGACGGGTGCGCTCTCAAGGAGGGCGAGCGCGGCGGGGAGCTCGCCGGGGTCGAGGACCCGGGTAGTGGTCTGCGTCAACACTGGGGCCTCACCGAACGGTCTGCTGATGTCCGCACTGTACCCAAGAAGGCTGTGGGGTGCCGCCCCCGCGGGGGAAGGCCCGGGGAGGGCGGACGTGCCGGTGCCCCGCAGGACGCCGTCCTGCGGGGCACCGGCTCCGCCCGGGGCCGCCTCGGCCCTGCGGTCAGCCCGCGATGGAGACCTGCGGCTCGCCCGAGGCGATGCCGTCCTTCTCCATCTGCTCGGCGATCTTCATCGCTTCCTCGATGAGGGTCTCCACGATCTTGGACTCGGGGACGGTCTTGATGACCTCGCCCTTCACGAAGATCTGTCCCTTGCCGTTGCCCGAGGCGACGCCGAGGTCGGCCTCACGGGCCTCACCCGGGCCGTTCACGACGCAGCCCATGACCGCGACGCGCAGCGGGACCTCCATGCCCTCCAGGCCCGCGGTGACCTCGTCGGCGAGCTTGTAGACGTCGACCTGTGCGCGCCCGCAGGAGGGGCAGGACACGATCTCCAGGCGGCGGGGCCTCAGGTTGAGCGACTCGAGGATCTGGATGCCGACCTTGACCTCCTCGACCGGAGGGGCCGAGAGCGAGACGCGGATCGTGTCGCCGATGCCCTCGGAGAGCAGCGCGCCGAACGCCACGGCGGACTTGATGGTGCCCTGGAACGCGGGACCGGCCTCCGTGACGCCGAGGTGCAGCGGGTAGTCGCTCTGCGCGGCCAGCTGGCGGTAGGCGTTCACCATGACGACCGGGTCGTTGTGCTTCACCGAGATCTTGATGTCCCGGAAGCCGTGCTCCTCGAAGAGGGACGCCTCCCAGAGCGCGGACTCGACGAGGGCTTCGGGGGTCGCCTTGCCGTACTTCTTGAGGAGGCGCGCGTCCAGCGATCCGGCGTTGACACCGATGCGGATCGGGGTGCCGGTGTCGCCGGCCGCCTTGGCGATCTCCTTGACCTTGTCGTCGAACTGCTTGATGTTGCCCGGGTTGACCCGGACCGCGGCGCAGCCCGCGTCGATGGCGGCGAACACGTACTTCGGCTGGAAGTGGATGTCGGCGATGACCGGGATCTGCGACTTCCTCGCGATCGTGGCCAAGGCGTCGGCGTCGTCCTGGGTCGGGCACGCCACGCGCACGATCTGACAGCCCGAGGCCGTCAGCTCGGCGATCTGCTGCAGCGTGGCGCCGATGTCGGAGGTACGGGTCGTGGTCATCGACTGCACCGACACGGGTGCGTTACCGCCGACCGCCACCGAGCCGACCTGGATCTGGCGGCTGACCCGTCGGTCGGCGAGCTTGGTCGGAACGTCCGGCATTCCGAGAGAAATCGCAGTCATGCGCTGAGCATCCCCAAGGTGTGGATCAGTGTGGATCAGGTCCCGAGCACGGCGGGCTCCGGGCTCCGAGGTTACGGCACCCGGGCGGAGCGGGATGCATCCGTGTCGCCGAACCGCCGCACCGCGGGCGGCCCGGCGGGACGCGTGGGGCCACCCGCAGTCCGTGGGGCGCGTGGGACGTCAGGTGATCTTGACCGGGTTGACGATGTCGGCCACGAGCACCAGCAGGGTGAAGCAGATGAAGATCCCGGCGACCACGTAGGCGACGGGCATGAGTTTGGCCACGTCGAAGGGCCCGGGGTCGGGCCGCCTGAAGACCTTGGCGAGGTTGCGGCGCAGGGCCTCCCACAGCGCACCGGCGATGTGCCCGCCGTCCAGCGGGAGCAGCGGGAGCATGTTGAAGAGGAACAGCGAGAGGTTGAAGCCCGCCAGCAGGAACAGCATCATCGCGATCTGGTTCTGTGCCGGGACGTCGAGGTTCATCACCTCTCCGCCGATCCGGGCCGCGCCGACCACACCGACCGGCGAGTCCTCGGCCCGTTCGCCGTCGCCGAGGGCCGCGCTCCACAGGTCGGGGATCTTGGAGGGGAGAGCGATGATCGAGTCGACGCCGTTCTCGATCATGTCGCCCATGCGGACGACCGACTCCCCGAAGGTGAGCGGCAGGATCTCGGTCCTGGCCGCGAAGCCGAGGTAGCCGGCGGTGACGTACTTGTCCGGGACGACCTCGCCGTCCGCGTCCTTCTCGGCGACCGCGTTCTTCCTCAGCACGGCGTTCAGGGTCTGTTCCCGGCCGTCGCGCTCCACGGTGATGGTGGCCGGGCCGATGGTCCGCCGGATCCGGTCCGAGAGGGTGGCCCAGTCGTCGATCCGCTGTCCGTCGAAGGCGACGATGGTGTCGCCCTCCTTCAGCCCGGCGGCCTTGGCCGGGGACACCGGGTCGGACGCCTTGCAGGTGTCGCGGTTCTCGCTCTGCGCGATCACGCACTGCTGGACGCCGGCGACCTCGGTGGTCTGGGTCTGGAACCCGAAGGTCATGGCCACGCCCATGAAGATCGCGACGGCGAGGACCAGGTTCATGAAGGGGCCGGCGAACATCACGATCACGCGCTTCCACGGCTTGCGCGTGTAGAAGAGGCGCGTCTCGTCGCCCGGTTCCAGCTCCTCGAACGCGGCGGACCTGGCGTCCTCGATCATCCCGCGCCACGGCGAGGTGGAGCGGGCCTCCAGACGGCCGTCGGGGCCGGGGGGGAACATGCCGATCATGCGGATGTAGCCGCCCGCGGGGATGGCCTTGATGCCGTACTCGGTGTCGCCCTTCTTCCGGGACCAGACCGTCGGCCCGAAGCCGACCATGTACTGCGGGACCCTGATGCCGAAGAGCTTGGCCGTCGAGAGGTGGCCGAGTTCGTGCCAGGCGATCGAGAACAGCAGACCCACGGCGAAGATGGCGATCCCGAGGATCGTCATCAGGATCGTCGTCATGCTCATACGTGCGCCTCCGCTGTCGCTGCCGCCGAGAGTTCGCGGGCCCTGGACCGGGCCCAGGCCTCCGCTTCGAGGACGTCCGCGACCGTCAGTGAAGTTCCCGCGGCGGGGGTGCCGTGTTCGTCCACCACCGCCGTGACCGTGTCCATGATGCCGTTGAAGGGCAGCCGTCCGGACAGGAACGCGTCGACGCACTCCTCGTTCGCCGCGTTGAACACCGCGGGCGCCGTGCCGCCGAGGGTGCCGACGTGCCGGGCGAGCCCGACCGACGGGAAGGCCTCGGTGTCGAGCGGGAAGAACTCCCAGCTGGAGGCCTTGGTCCAGTCGAAGGCCGGGGCGGCGTCCGGGACGCGCTCGGGCCAGCCGAGACCGATGGCGATCGGGCCCCGCATGTCGGGCGGGGTGGCCTGGGCGAGGGTGGAGCCGTCGGTGAACTCCACCATCGAGTGGACGTACGACTGGGGGTGGACGACGACCTCGATGCGGTCGAAGGGGATGTCGTAGAGCAGGTGTGCCTCGATGACCTCCAGCCCCTTGTTGACCAGTGTCGCGGAGTTGACGGTGATGACCGGGCCCATCGCCCAGGTCGGGTGCGCGAGGGCCTGCTCGCGCGTCACCCCGGCCAGCTCGGCACGGGTGCGGCCGCGGAACGGGCCGCCGGACGCGGTCACGACGAGCTTGCTGACGTCGGAGCGCTTGCCCGCGGCGAGCGCCTGGAAGAGGGCGGCGTGCTCGGAGTCGACGGGGATGATCTGCCCGGGGGCCGCCAGCTCCTTCACCAGGGGGCCGCCGACGATCAGCGACTCCTTGTTGGCCAGGGCGAGGGTGCGGCCCGCCTTCAGCGCGGCGAGGGTGGGGGCGAGGCCGATCGACCCGGTGATGCCGTTGAGCACGGTGTGGCAGTCACTCGCGGCCAGTTCGGCGGCCGCGTCGGGGCCCGCCAGGATCTCGGGGAGCGTCTCGCCCGCGCCGTAGGCCTCGCCGAGCGCCTCGCGGAGCGCCGGCACGGCGCTCGCGTCGGCGACGGCGACCGTGCGCACGCGCAGCCGGCTCGCCTGTTCGGCGAGGAGCCGGACCCGGCCGCCCGCGGCGGAGAGCGCGGTGACGCGGAAGCGGGCGGGGTTGCGCAGGACCAGGTCGATGGCCTGGGTGCCGATGGACCCGGTGGAGCCGAGGATCACCAGATCGCGGCGGCCTTCCGCTGCGTCGAAGACACGATGCGGATCGGCGAGGGGTGCGGGGCTGTCGCTCATGACCCCCATTGTTGCCGCATCCGCTGTGCGCACCGACAGGGCGCCCCCGTCGGCACCCGCCTCAGGCCCTCCCGGCACGGAATTTCCTCCACTGGGCGGCCGTGACGTCGTCCGGAACCCCGCCGATGTCCTTCGTGCCCAGGATCTCCGCCCGGAACGCGAGGGTGGTGGAGCCGGACCGCAGGACTGTGAGGTATTCGTACAGCTTCAGCTTCCCCTTCACGTCGAGGACGGTGAAGCGGTAGGCCTTCGCCTCGTCGGCCTCCCCCGCGAAGGAGGGCAGCCGTGCCGGTTCCGCCTTCGCGTAGGTGGCGCGCGCGACGGCCCTCTCCTCGGTGAAGCCGTCCGCGCACGCGCGGCCCGCCCGGTCCAGGGAGGCCATGACCTCGGCAGCCCCGTCGCCAGCGTAGGAGCGCAGGGTGATGTCGACGGTCACGCCCAGCAGCTCCCCCGGCTTCTCGGCCTTGCGCTGCACCTGGGCGGCGGGGGCGTGGTCACTGACGTCGCCGGCGAGGCTGACGAACGGCTGGCAGACGGCCGGGGCCGCGGTGTAGGCGTCCCCGAGAGGTCCGTCGAGGGCGTACTCGGAGGCGGTGAGCTCCCCGGCCCGTTCCCCGTCGGCGAGGGCGAGGGCGGTGAGCTGGGCCTCGGTGAGCGCGGCGGGCGCCGCCGGACGTGTGGGCGCGCTCCCGCCGCCGGCCTCGTCCGTGTCCCCGTCGCTCCCGCCGCCGCATCCGGTGAGGGCGGCCAGGGCGAGCGCCGCCCCCGTCACCGCCACGGCACCTCGCCGGTGTCCCGCCCCGCCCACCCCGAACATCCCTGCCCCGTTCTTCCGCCGACGCGCCGGGTCGGTGTCCCGGCTGCCGCTCGATTGTGCGGCATGCGGGGTCAGGGCCGGGTGTCGATCCCGAACTTCTCGCCCAGCCGTCCCATGTCCGCCACGTCGCGTCCGGTGGGTTCGTATCCCCGGTGGAACAGGAACTGCTGCTCGGCGGAGATGCAGCGCACCGTGGTCGTGCCGATGGTGCCGGTGACGAAACAGGCGGCCGGGTAGCGGAAGGGCTCGGCGGGGTCGAAGGACGCCTGGAGGGCCGAACCGTCGGCGGCGAACTCCAGCGGGTGCAGGTCGATCTCGGCCCCGGAGGGGTGGCTGAGCACGAAGCGTACGGGGCGCCGGTCCAGGGTCTCGGTGTATCCGGCCGCCTCCAGGGCGGCCACGACGGTCCGTTCCTCCCCGGCGCGGTGCAGCAGGTCGAGATCGCGGTGCGGGCGGGTCTCCTCACCGAGCAGCGCGTCGACGCCCCAGCCCCCGGCGATCACCACGTCGGTGCCCGCCTCCCGGAGCAGGGCGAGGACGGACAGTACGTCGTCCCTGGGCATCATGCCGGTGACCGTAGTCCGCCCTCGTGCCGGCCGCAGCTCATTTCCGTGCCGCGCTCCCCGCGACGAACGAGGCGAACTCCTCGTGGAACCGGGGGAAGGTCTTGCGTACGCAGCCGGGGTCGTCGTAGGTGATGCCGGGGGTGCGCAGTCCGGCGACGGCGAACGACATGACGATGCGGTGGTCGCCGTGCGTGGTGATCTCGGTGGGGCGCGGGGTTCCGGGGTGGATCTCGATCCAGTCGGGTCCGGTGTGCACGGTGATGCCCATGGCGCGGAGGTTCTCCGCGCAGGCCTCCAGCCGGTCGCACTCCTTCACCCGGGTGTTGGCGACGTCCTCGATGCGCACGGGTGAGGTGGCGAAGGGGGCGATCGCGGCGAGGGTGGGCATGGTGTCGGAGATGTCGCGCATGTTGACGGTCAAACCGCCCAGCCGCCCGGAGGAGCGGACGGTCGTGGCGTCCGCCGTGGTGCGCACCTCGGCGCCCATGCGCCTGAGCACGTCGGTGAAGCGGAGGTCGCCCTGGAGGGCGTCGGTGCCCAGGCCGGGGACGGTCACCTCACCGCCGGTGAGCGCGGCCGCGGCGAAGAAGTAGCTCGCTGTGGAGGCGTCGGGTTCGACGGCGTACGTCGTGGCGCGGTAGCCGCCGGGCGGCACGCTGAAGGTGTTCCCCTCGCGCCCGACCGTGACCCCGAAGGCGCGCATCATGGCGAGGGTGATCTCGACGTACGGCGCCGAGACGAGTTCGGTGACCTCGATCCGCAGGCCCTCGGCGGTCAGCGGGCCGAGCATCAGCAGTGCGGTGAGGTACTGGGACGACTCCCCGGCGTCGAGGGTGAGTTCGCCGCCCTTGACGCCCGACGCCTCGATGGTCAGCGGGTGGTGTCCTTCGGCTCCCTCGTGCCGCAGGCCGACGCCGAGGGTGCGCAGGGCCTGGGTGAGCGGCGCCAGGGGCCGGCGGCGCATCTGCGCGGAGGCGTCGAACCGGTACGTGCCGCTCGCCGCGGCCGCGGCGAGGGTCGGCAGGAACCGGGCGGTGGTCGCGCCGTCACGGCAGTGGACCTCGGCGTCGGTGACGGCGGGTCCCGAGGGGCGGCCGTCGATCTCCCACCGGTCCGGCTCGCGCCTCACCCCGTATCCGAGGCGGGTCAGCCCCTCGGTGAACCCCTCGGTGTCGTCCGAGTCGAGGGGCCGCAGGAGGGTGGTGGTGCCGTCCGCGGCGGCCGCGAGGAACAGGGCGCGGGCGGTGACGGACTTGGAGCCGGGGATGTGGATGACGGTCACGGTCGTCCATCCTGCCCTGCGGCGGGCGTGCCCCGCGGGGCGGGTCCAGGCTGTGGACGCGTCCCGCGGGGCGGCCGGGTTCAGCGGATGGTGCGGTGGACGTCCTCCCCGGAGGAGGGGCCCGGGGTGGCGTCGGCGATCCAGGGGCCGTCGCCGCTGGGGTCGAGGACGCCCTCCTCCAGCCAGGTGTACGTCCCGGACAGGACGCCGTCGACGACACGCCTGTCGATGTCGTCGGTGTTGGACCAGAGGCGCCCGAAGAGCTCCTCCACCCGGATCCGGGACTGCCGGCAGAAGGCGTCGGCGAGCTGGTACGCCTCGCGACCGTGGTCGTCGTCGGCCCGCAGGTGTTCGGCGCGGACGCAGGCGGCGCTCATCGCGAAGAGTTCGGCGCCGATGTCGACGATCCGGCCGAGGAAGCCCTGCTTGGTCTCCATGCGGCCCTGCCAGCGGGACATCGCGTAGAAGGTGGAGCGGGCCAGCTTGCGGGCGGCACGCTCGACGTACCGCAGGTGCACGGACAGGTCGGGGTGCCCGGGCACCCGGAACTCGCCGTAGGAGTTCGGCAGTTGCCCCGGTCCGCTGACCAGCTTCGGGAGCCAGCGCGCGTAGAAGCCGGCGGCGTTGGCTCCGGCCCTCGCCTTGTCGGACAGCTGCTTGTCGGGGTCGATGATGTCGCCGGCGACCTTGAGGTGGGCGTCGACGGCCTCGCGGGCGATCAGCAGGTGCATGATCTCCGTGGATCCCTCGAAGATCCGGTTGATCCGCATGTCCCGGAGCATCTGCTCGGCGGGGACGGCCCGTTCGCCGCGGGCGGCGAGCGAGGCGGCGGTCTCGAAGCCGCGGCCGCCGCGGATCTGGACGAGTTCGTCGGAGATCAGCCAGCCCATCTCGGAGCCGTAGAGCTTGGCGAGTGCGGCCTCGATACGGATGTCGTTGCGGCTCTCGTCGGCCATCTGCGAGGAGAGGTCCACGACGGCTTCGAGGGCGAAGGTGGTCGCGGCGATGAAGGAGATCTTCGCTCCGACGGCCTCGTGGCGGGCGACCGCCCTCCCCCACTGCTCGCGGGCCGCCGACCACTCGCGGGCGATCTTGAGAGACCACTTCCCGACGCCCACGCACATGGCGGGCAGCGAGAGGCGCCCGGTGTTCAGGGTGGTGAGGGCGATCTTGAGCCCCGCGCCCTCGGGGCCGATGCGGTTGGCCGCGGGGACCCGTACCTGGTGGAAGCGGGTGACGCCGTTCTCGATGCCCCGCAGGCCCATGAAGGCGTTGCGGTGCTCGACGGTGATCCCCGGGGAGTCCGCCTCGACGACGAAGGCGGTGATCCCGCCCTTGTGGCCTTCGGACTCGGGGACCCGGGCCATGACGACGAGCAGGTCGGCGACGACGCCGTTGGTCGTCCAGAGCTTCACGCCGTCCAGTACGTAGTGGTCGCCGTCCGGGACGGCCGTGGTGGCGAGCCGGGCCGGGTCGGAGCCCACGTCGGGTTCGGTGAGCAGGAAGGCGGAGATGTCGGTCCGGGCGAGCCGGGGCAGGAAGGCGTCCTTCTGCTCCTGGGTGCCGAACATCTTCAGCGGCTGCGGTACGCCGATGGACTGGTGGGCGGAGAGCAGCGCGCCGATCGAGGGGTTGGCCGAACCGGCCAGTGCCAGGGCCTTGTTGTAGTAGACCTGGGTCAGGCCGAGACCGCCGTATTTGGTCTCGATCTTCATGCCGAGGGCGCCGAGCTCCTTGAGGCCGTCGATGACCTCGTCGGGGATGCGGGCCTCGCGCTCGATGAGGGCGCCGTCCACCTTGGTCTCGCAGAACTCGCGCAGCCGGGCGAGGAAGGCCTCGCCGCGCCGTACGTCGTCCGGGGCGGGCTGGGGGTGGGGGTGGATCAGGTCCAGCCGGAAGCGTCCGAGGAAGAGTTCCTTGGCGAAGCTGGGCTTGCGCCAGTCCTGTTCACGGGCGGCCTCGGCCACCTGCCGTGCTTCGCGCTCGGTGACTTTGGGGGCCTGGGGGGTGTCGGATGGGGCGGACATGAGGAGCTCACCTCGCCGCGAGTCGGGATATGGGTGGGGCCGTACGCGTGCCGATCGGTGTCACTTGTCCGTATCTACCCGATCCCCGGCACCCCCACCACACGTGCGGCGTCCCCCCGCGGGCACGCGGAAGAGGCCTGAGCCCCCGCACAGCGGGCTCAGGCCTCTCCGTTCCCCGCTGCCGGCTACAGGGCCAGGCCGGTGAGGACGAGCACCCGCTCGTAGGTGTAGTCGTCCATGGCGTAGCGGACGCCCTCGCGGCCGACGCCGGACTGCTTGGCACCGCCGTAGGGCATCTGGTCGGCGCGGTAGGAGGGCACGTCGCCGATGACGACGCCGCCCACCTCCAGGGCGCGGTGGGCGCGGAAGGCGGTCTGGAGGTCGTGGGTGAAGACGCCCGCCTGCAGGCCGTACTTCGAGGCGTTGACGGCCGCGAAGGCCTCGGCCTCGCCGTCCGTCCTGGAGATGTACAGGACCGGACCGAAGACCTCCTCCTGGGCGAGGGTGGTGGTGTCCGGGAGGCCGGTGAGGACGGTCGGGGCGTAGGTGGCACCGTCGCGCTTGCCGCCGGTGAGCAGGGTGGCGCCGGCGGTGACGGCCTCGTCGACCCAGGACTCGACGCGGCGGGCGGCGTCCTCGCTGACCAGCGGGCCGACGTCGGTGGCCGCGTCGGCGGGGTCACCGGTCACGAGTGCCTCGACGGCGGCGACGATCTTCGGGACGAGCCGGTCGTACACGGAGGTGTCGGCGATGACGCGCTGCACCGAGATGCAGGACTGGCCGCCCTGGTAGTTGGAGAAGGTCGCGATGCGGGTCGCGGCCCAGTCCAGGTCCTCCTCGGAGGAGTAGTCGCCGAGGACGACGGCGGCGCCGTTTCCGCCGAGCTCCAGGGTGCAGTGCTTGCGCGGCACCGACTCCATGATCGAGTAGCCGACCGGGCCGGAGCCGGTGAAGGAGATCACGGGGAGCCGCTCGTCCTGGACGAGGGCCGGCATCTTGTCGTTGGGCACGGTCAGCACGGACCAGGAGCCGGCCGGAAGGTCCGTCTCGGCCAGCAGCTCGCCCAGGATCAGGGACGAGATCGGGGTGGCCGGAGCGGGCTTCAGGATGATCGGCGCGCCGACGGCGATGGCGGGGGCCACCTTGTGGGCGCTCAGGTTGAGCGGGAAGTTGAAGGGCGCGATGCCGAGGACGGGGCCGCGCGGGAAGCGCCGGGTCAGGCCGAGGCGGCCGGTCCCGCCGGCGTCGGTGTCCAGGCGCTGGGCGTCGCCGCCGTTGAAGCGGCGGGCCTCCTCGGCGGCGAACCGGAAGACGGAGACGGCGCGGCCGACCTCGCCGCGGGCCCACTTGACCGGCTTGCCGTTCTCCGCGGAGATGATCTGGGCGATCTCCTCGGTGCGCTCGGTGAGGCGGCGTACGACGTGGTCGAGGGCGGCGGCCCGTACGTGCGCGGGGGTCGCGGCGAACTCCTCGCGGACGGCGTACGCGGCGGCGACGGCCTCCTCGACCTGGGCGTCGGTGGGCACGGAGACCGTGCCGACGAGGCGTCCGTCGTAGGAGTTGGTGACGTCGAAGCTGTCCTCGCCGGTGGCCTGGCGGCCGGCGAGCCAGAAGGCGTGGGTGGAAGTCATGGCGTTTCCGGCCCTTCGGAGGTGGTGGACACGATCGCGGGCGCCCCTGGGGCGCCCTCCGGGCCCACCGTAGGGCGAGCGGGCACCCTTGAGGTTTGTCCTGTGTGGAGTGGAGCCCGCCCCCTGTGCGCCGCTTTGTCGTAGGCGGCCCACTCGGCCGGCCGCCGGCCGGCGTGAACGGCCCGGGAAGCCGCGCACCGGCTGTCCCGGCGGCACGTTCCGCCGTCCCCCGCCGGCTGCCGCGGGCGATCGGCTGCGCGCACCGGCGCTCGTGTGCGGCCGGGCCGGCCGTCTCGGGCGGCAGGTCTACTGCGTACCGGACGAGGCGGCGTTCGTCTTGAGGGCCAGCCACAGCTCCATCCGGACGTCCGGATCGTCCAGGGAACGGCCCAGGATCTCCTCGACCCGGCGCATCCGGTAGCGCAGGGTGTGCCGGTGCACGCCCAGGTCGGCGGCGGCGGCGTCCCACTGGCCGTGCCGGGAGAGCCAGGCGCGCAGCGAGTCGACGAGGTCACCGCGGCCCTTGGCGTCGTGCTCCCGCAACGGCCGCAGCATCCCGTCGGCGAAGGCCCGTACGGCGTCGTCGGCGAGGAGCGGCAGGACGGAGCCCGCCGCGAGTTCCTCGTGCTCGACCAGTGTCCTGCCCCGGCGGCGGGCGACCGAGAGGGCCTGCTCGGCCTGCTTGTACGCGGCGGACACGGCGATCGGCCCGGAGGGTGCGGACATGCCGACGACCACACCGGTGTCGTCGCCCTGCTCGCGCACCGGCAGGTCGTCCGCCTCCCCGGCGTGGACGGCGCAGGCCGCGACGGCCGCCCCGCCGTCCACGGCGAGCATCACCAGGCGCTCCCCCTCGGGCACCGTCAGCAGGGTCTCGCCGGACCGGGAGGCGGCGGACTCCATCGCCTCGGCCAGCGCGTCCGCCCTCGCCCGCGCCGGGGACTCGGCGATCAGGAGGCGGAAGGGCGCGTCGAGCAGCCCGCCGTACAGATCGCCGGCGACGGCGCGGGCGTGGTCGGACTCGCCTGCCAGGAGCATCCTCAGCACGGCGGTGCCCAGGCGCTGCTCGGCGCCCTGGAGGGCGCGCGAGCGGGCGGTGGTGAGCGTGAGCAGCGCGACCGCGGAGTGCACCGCGTACCGCTCGGCGGTGCCGAGCGCCGCCCCCGTGCCGACGGCCAGCGCCCCGCGGCTCCGGCGGCCGGTGCCCAGGGACTGGAGCTCGACCCGGTCGTCGCCGTCGCTGTCGCCGACCACGACGCTGGCCGGGCCCGGCCGCTCGCGAAGGCGCTCGACCTCGGGCGTGAGCCGGGCGGCCCGGCGCTGCGCCCAGTCCGGGGCGGCGGCCACGACCGCTCCGGAGGAGTCGTAGAGGGCGGCCCAGCCGTCCACGTTCGCGGCGAGCCGGGTGAGCAGTTCGGCGGGGCCGTCCCCTGCGACGGCCGCCCGGGTCAGTTCGCGCTGGGCCTCGAAGCCGGCCGTGACGGATCGGTACTGGTCGGCGGCGATCGCCGCCGACACCGCCTTGCTGATGGCGAGGAACGGGGTGCGTCTGGGCACCTCCAGGAGCGGCAGTCCCGCCTCCTCCGCCGCGTCCACGAGTGCGTGCGGGATCTCGTCGTAGGTGACGCCCACGCCGAAGCCGATGCCCGCGACCCCCGCGCCGACGAGCCGCTGGACGTAGCGGAGCATCGTGGCGGGGTCCCGCGCGTCGAGGTTGGTCGCCGTGACCAGGAGCAGCTCGCCCCCGTCCATGTACGGGACCGGGTCGGCCAGCTCGCTGGCGTGCGCCCAGCGCACCGGCGTGGAGAGCCGGTCGGCACCCGCCCGGACGGTGAGCTTGAGCGCCGAGTGCTGGACGAGCGAGGCGAGCGTGGGGGGCATGGGAGAAACCGCCGGACCTGTGGGAGTCGATGGGACCGCCCGTGCGGACGGCTCGATGGGACCGCCCGGGGGCACGGGGGCCGAATGCGCCGCCCCGTACAGACGGCCGCACTCAATTCTGCCAGGGCGGCAGGGTTCCCGTGACCTCGCCTCTCAGCCGCCGAGCTCGACCAGCAACGGGGACACGTGCTCGCCCTCCACCGTGGCCAGGGAGAGGACGGCGTGCCCCGGAGGCAGCTGGTAGGCGAGCTCGGACGCGGACCAGCGCTCCCTCTCCACCCGCCGCACGGTCACGGCGTCCCTGGTCACGGCCTTGCCGGTGACGAGCTTGCGCAGGGCGTGCAGGGCGCGGGTGAAGGGCTGGTCGGCGAAGACCGCGTGCTGGGCGACCTCCCGGGTCTCCACCCACTCCTTGCCCCACACCTCGGAGAACCGTCTGCCGTCCCAGGTCGTGACACCGCTGAACGCCATGCGGCAGCCGACCGCGCCGAGCAGCGCGGTGTCCAGCCCTTCGGGCACGTCGTCGACGGTCCGCAGGCTCAGCACCACGCCCGCGTTGACCGACCGCAGCCGCCGGATGCCCCGGACGGTCTCCGCGGTGACGGCGTGGGTGGCGTCGTCCAGGACGAGGCAGGTGAAGAGCGAGCGGTCGGTCCGGGCGGCGGCGATCGCGGTGAACTGGGCGAGGACGAGCCTGGTGAGCAGCCGCGACGCCTCGGCGTGCGCCCGCTCGGGGAGGTCGATCCTGACCCGGAGCGGCAGATGCTCCAGCGACCGCAGCGAGAAGGGCCGGGCGCCCGCGCCGGTGGCGAAGAACGGCGCGAAGGCGGGCCGGTCGAGCAGCGCGATCCGGTCGGCGAGCACCGGCCCCGGGTCGCCGGCGCCGCTCCGCTGCCGGGCGCGGGCCTCCAGTTCGCGCAGCATCGCACCGTGCCCGCCGGCGGTGAGCGCGTCGCGCAGCGCCTCGACTGCGGTGAGGTCTCCGTCCAGGAGTCCGCGGAGCGCGGGTACCCCTGGGAAGTGGCCGTGGACGGCCTGGTAGGGACCGAGCAGCTGGGCGAGCGTGGTGGCGGCCCGCCGGCTGTCCAGGTCCGGTACGTCACCGACGAGCCCCTCCGCGAGCACGCGTGCCGCCTCGTCCGGGTCGGTCGTGCCGCCGTACAGGTCGAAGTCGTGCTCGGAGGCGGGGTCGCCGATCCGGACCACGACGTCGAAGGAGTCGTCCGGTCCGGGTTCCTCCCCCGCGCCGCCGACGGCGAGGACCGCCGCGCGTCCGGCGAGGGCCTGCAGGGCGAGCGACTCGACGACCGGCCGCACCAGGCGGGCGGACTTGCCCGAGCCGGGCGGGCCGACGGCGAGCAGGGAGGTGCCGAGCAGCGCGGGTTCGAGGGCGATACCCGACCCCCTGCGGTCGTACGGGTTGTGCGGGTCGTCGGCGCACGACCCGATCCGGACCTGCCCGGTGAGCAGGTCGTGGCGGACGGTGCGGCGTGGCAGGTCCCTGGCCCCCGAGGGGTGGAGGGCGGCGGAGCCCCCGGCACGCAGTACGGCCTCGTCCAGCGCGTCGAGGCGTCGCGGGTCGCCTCGGCCCACGGCCCAGGCGTGGCGCAGGCGGGCGACGTCGACGTCGTTCATCCGGCCTGTGCGCACCGCGGCGGTGAGGGCGTCGGCGGCGTCGGTCCGCCCCGCCGCCCGCAGTTCGGGCCACTGGTCGGGGGTGGGGGCGTCCGGAGGCGCCGACGGCGCCCGGGGGGCCGCGGCCCCGGTCTTCGCCCGGCGCTCCGCGAGCAGGCCCCGCCACCGGCCGAGCCGGGCGAAGGGCCAGAGCACGCCGAGGGTGATCAGGGCGTAGAGGACGTTGACGACGGTCTGGCTCTGGTAGATCTCACCTCCCGCGACGGAGGCGACGAGGATGAGGACCGGCCTCACCACCGGCACGGCGTCCTTCCACACGAGGAGCTGCGCCAGGGCGGCCGCGGCGGCGGTGGCCAGTGCGAGGAAGGGCTGCCCCCGGCCGGCGACATGGCGGCGGAACACCTCGGACCAGTTGCCCAGGCGTCCGCAGCCGTAGACGAGGAGTCCGAAGAGGACTGCCTCGTAGACGGTGAGGGCGTCGGCCCCCTCGATCGTGCGGGGACCGCCGAAGGTCCCCGCGTACCACCAGTCGGCCGGTGTGAAGAGCTTCAGCGGGACGAGCCGGTAGGGGATGTAGCCGTTGCGCCACAGGGACCACAGCAGCAGTCCGCTGAGCGCGGAGATCAGCACTCCGACGAGGAGCGAGCGGTCGGAGACGCCCTCGGGCCGCTCCGGCGGGCGCGGGACGTGCCCGTAGCGCCAGACGCCCGGTTCCCGTACCGGCCGGGGGGTGCGCAGCCATTCCCCGACGCCCGCGGGCTCCTCGGGCGACGGGCGCCGGGGGTTCGGGGCGTACGTGGGGGGCGGTGGTGGCGCCGCGGGCGGTGGCCCGGCGGGGCGGGGCACCCGGTCCGCTCCCGTGCCCCGTGCGTCGTACGTGCCTTCGGTGTCCATGAACCGCTGCCCCCTGACCAGCCAGGTCCGCCTTCTGCACCGGCCAATCTAGTGCCCGGGCACCAGGAGTTCAGCCATGCGGCCCCACGGCCCGGCGCCGGGGCACCGGCGGCGGGTGCCGGATGCCATCTGTCCGTGGCGGACAAGGACACGTCCCCACCACTCCCGAACGGAGCATGACCGCCGCCCCCGACCGCCCCTAGCCTGCAGGAACAGAAGCGTCCGAAACACCCCCAGGAGCCCCGCATGTCCGACATCCCGCAGGAGCGCCGCGTCGTCACCGCCATCCCCGGCCCGAAGTCGGCGGAGCTGCAGGCCCGCCGTGTCGCGGCGGTCGCCGCGGGCGTGGGCTCCACGCTGCCGGTCTTCACCGCGCGCGCGGGCGGCGGAATCATCGAGGACGTGGACGGCAACCGCCTGATCGACTTCGGTTCGGGCATCGCCGTGACGTCCGTGGGAGCCTCCGCCGAGGCGGTCGTGCGCCGGGCGTCCGCGCAGCTGGCCGACTTCACCCACACCTGCTTCATGGTCACGCCGTACGAGGGGTACGTCGAGGTCTGCGAGCAGCTCGCGGAGCTCACCCCGGGCGACCACGCCAAGAAGTCCGCGCTCTTCAACTCGGGCGCCGAGGCCGTCGAGAACGCCGTGAAGATCGCCCGCGCCTACACCAAGCGCACCGCGGTGGTCGTCTTCGACCACGGCTACCACGGCCGCACCAACCTCACCATGGGCATGACGGCGAAGAACATGCCGTACAAGCACGGCTTCGGCCCGTTCGCGCCCGAGGTCTACCGCGTGCCCGTGGCATACGGCTACCGCTGGCCGACCGGCGCGGAGAACGCCGGCGCCGAGGCGTCCGCGCAGGCCATCGACGAGATCACCAAGCAGATCGGCGCGGACAACGTCGCCGCGATCATCATCGAGCCGGTGCTGGGCGAGGGCGGCTTCATCGAGCCGGCCAAGGGCTTCCTCCCGGCGATCGCGCGGTTCGCGAAGGACAACGGCATCGTCTTCGTGGCGGACGAGATCCAGTCCGGCTTCTGCCGTACCGGCCAGTGGTTCGCCTGTGAGGACGAGGGCATCGTCCCCGACCTGATCACCACGGCCAAGGGCATCGCCGGCGGCCTGCCGCTGTCCGCGGTGACCGGCCGCGCCGAGATCATGGACGCCGCCCACGCCGGCGGCCTCGGCGGCACCTACGGCGGCAACCCGGTGGCCTGCGCGGGCGCGCTCGGCGCCATCGAGACGATGCGCGAGCTGGACCTGAACGGCAAGGCCAAGCGCATCGAGGAGGTCATGAAGGGCCGCCTCGGCGAGATGCGGGCCAAGCTCCCGAACGGCGACATCATCGGGGACATCCGCGGGCGCGGCGCCATGATCGCGATCGAGCTGGTGAAGTCCGGCTCCAAGGAGCCCGACGCGGCCGCCGCGGCGACGCTGGCCAAGGCCTGCCACGCCGAGGGTGTGCTCGTGCTGACCTGCGGGACCTACGGCAACGTCCTGCGCTTCCTGCCGCCGCTCGTCATCGGTGAGGACCTGCTGAACGAGGGCCTGGACGTCATCGAGCAGGCGTTCTCGAAGCTCTGATCCGTACGGAACCCCCGGCGCCGGCCGTCACGCGCGAACGTGACGGCCGGCGTCGGCGTGCGGGCGTGTGAAGAAGGTGTGCGGGGCCCATGGCGGGTTACGGTTGCCGCTTCCGGTGCCCACTCCCCTGACGTACGGTCTTCCCAGATGAGAGAAACACCCCGCTCGCAGGGGACTGCGGGCGATGCCGGGCCGGGGCTCCCCCAGCGCCGTACCGGCCGTGCCATCGCGCACACTGGACCTTCGGGATCCAGGACTCCTCACCGATCGGATGGCCGCCCGCCCCACACCCCCCGGGGCGCGCGGCAAACCGGTCCGACCGGCCACCCCGGAACAATCCCCCCTGTTCCCTGGTGGCCGGTTCTTCTCGTTGCGTCGGCGGTCGCCCTGCCGGTCCTCTTCGCCGTGATCACCTGGCAGGTGCTGGTGGACGGGCCGCTGCTGGGACCCGACGAGCGCCTCGGGCTGGAGCTTGCCGGCCGCGGCCCCGCCCCGCTCGCGGATCTCTTCGCCGACCTGGGCAACATGCAGGTCGCCGTCCCGGTACTGGCCTGCGCGGTGCTGGTCGCCTGGCTGCGCCGCGCCCGGCGGGCGGCCGTGTGCGCCGTCGCCGCCATGGCCGCCGTACCGGCGCTGGTGATCCCGCTCAAGCTGTGGACGGACCGTCAGGGGCCGCTGACCGAGGCCACGGGCTACTTCCCCTCCGGTCACACGACGACGGCGATGGTGGCCTACGGGGCCACCGCGCTGCTGCTCGCCCCGTACACGAGGCGGACATGGGTGACGCCCGCCGCCGCCGTGGCGCTGACGGCGGCGACGAGCGTCGGTCTGGTGCTGCGCGGCTACCACTGGCCGCTGGACGTGGTGGCCGCCTGGTGCCTGAGCGGCGTCCTGCTGCTCGCCCTGCGGGCGGGCGCGGGGGCCGGTCAGCCGCCGAAGTAGGCGTCGAAGTTCTTCGAGAACTCCCAGTTGTTGAAGCGGTCCCAGTTGATGGACCAGGTCATCAGACCGCGCAGCCCGCTCCAGGTCCCGTGGGTCTGGTAGCTGCCGCAGTCGGTCTTCTTGGTGAGGCAGTTCAGCGCCTTGGTGACCTCGGCCGGTGAGGTGTGGCCGTTGCCCGCCTGGGTGGACGCGGGGAGACCGAAGGCGACCTGCTCGGGGCGGAGCGCGGGGAAGACCTTCGACTGGTCGCCCGCCACCGGGAACCCGGTGAGCAGCATGTCGGTCATGGCGATGTGGAAGTCGGCGCCGCCCATGGAGTGGTACTGGTTGTCGAGGCCCATGATCGAGCCCGAGTTGTAGTCCTGGACGTGCAGCAGGGTGAGGTCGTCACGCAGGGCGTGGATGACCGGCAGGTAGGCGCCCGCGCGCGGGTCCTGGCCGCCCCAGGGGCCGGAGCCGTAGTACTGGTAGCCGAGCTGGACGAAGAAGGTCTCCGGGGCCATGGTGAGCACGAAGTCGTCACCGTACTTGGCCTTGAGGGACTTCACCGCGGAGATCAGGTTCACGATGACCGGGGTCTTGGGGCTGCGGAAGTCGGTGTCACCGGTGGCCAGCGAGAGCGAGTGGCCCTCGAAGTCGATGTCCAGGCCGTCGAGGCCGTAGGTGTCGATGATCTTGCCGACCGAGGTGACGAAGGCGTCGCGCGCGGCGGTCGTGGCGAGCTGCACCTGGCCGTTCTGGCCGCCGATCGAGATCAGCACCTTCTTGCCGGCCGCCTGCTTGGCCTTGATGGCGGCCTTGAACTCCGCCTCGCTCTCCACGTTCGGGCACTCGGTGACGGGGCAGAGCGAGAAGCGGATGTCCCCGGAGGTGACGGAGGTCGGCTCGCCGAAGGCGAGGTTGATGACGTCCCACGAGTCGGGCACGTCCGCCATCCGGGTGTAACCCGAGCCGTTGGCGAAGCTGGAGTGGAGGTAGCCGACCAGCGCGTGGGCCGGGAGCCCGGCGTCGGTCCCTCCCCCGCCACCGCCCGTGGCCGTGGTGACGTTCACGGCCGCCGACTTCGCCGACTCGCCCGCGGCGTTGACCGCGGAGACCTGGAACGTGTACGCGGTCGAGGCTGTCAGCCCGGTCACGGTGGCCGAGGTCCCGGTGGTGTCGAGGACCTTCGTGCCGGACCGGTAGACGCGGTAGCCGGTCGCCCCGGAGGAGGCGTTCCAGGACAGCGGGACGGAGCCGGCGGTGGCGGTGCCGGCCTTCAGCCCGGAGGGCACCGCGGGCAGGGCGACGGGGTCCCCGCCGGGGCCTGTCAGGGAGACGTCGTCGGCGTAGTAGGCGGGGGTGCCGTACCAGCCGTGGGTGTAAAGGGTCACGGAGGTCGTGGAGGGACCGGTCGTGAAGGTGGTGGTGAGCTTCTGGTACGCGCCGGCCGACTGGGTCCAGGTGGACACGTCGGTGGTGCCGGTGCCGGAGGCGCCGAGGTACACGTAGCTGCCCTGCACCCAGGCGCTCAGGGTGTAGGCGGAGCCGGGCTTCACGGTCACGGTCTGCGAGCAGCGCGCGTTGTCGCTGCCCGCCGGGGTCGCCTTGAGGGCCGATGTCCCGCCGTGCACCGGGGTGCTGACGACGGCTCCGCTGCCTCCGGAGCAGGTCCAGCCGGTCAGTCCGGACTCGAAGCCGCCGTTGCGGGCGAGTTCGGAGTCGGCGGCTCCTGCCGCGGGCGCGGTCGCCACGAGGGCGCCGGCGGCGAGGAGGACCGCCGAGAACGCGGCGAGAAGTCCGGAAGGTCTCACGGGTGGTCCACTACGTTCCACAACAGCCTCCGTGCAGGGGGGAATTGAGCCGTCCGCGCACAAGATGGTCCAGACCAATCAGGTTGTCAAGACCTCTGGCGGCCCGTCACCGCACATCGGCAGGCCCGCCGCGTGCCGAGGCGGCCGCCTCGTGCAGGGCGAGTTCCAGCAGGGTCGCGTCGGTGAGCGCGCCCGATCCGTCGGGCGGGACGATCCAGCGCATGCCGCCGACCGTCACGCCCGGCCGCGGGACGGCGATCCACGCCCCGCCGCCGACACCGCGGATCCCCGTCCCGAGCCAGCGCGCGGCCGTCCCCGGGGGGACGAAGTACCCCATCCGCGCCTCCCCGAAGCCGGCGAGGACCGGTCCCGGCCGGCCGATCAGGCGGGTGAGCACATCGAGCGTCGGATGACCCAGGCCCTCCGGGACGATCAGCACGTCCCAGAGCCGGCCCGCGGGAAGGAGCGCGATCCCCCTGGGGTCGCGCTCCCATTCCGCCCTGCAGGCGGCGGGATCCGGCGCCACCGACGCGAGCCACGCGATCGCGGCCTTCGCCCCCGTGCGAGTCATGACATGTCTCCCTCTCCCGTGGTCGCCGACGGGGTTCCGCCGGCGCGTACACGGGAGAGAGAGCGTCGACGCCGGATCATGACGCGGGTCCGGCGGCCGATCCTGGTGACCTGCGTCACCCGGGTGTGTCAGCTGTCGAAGCCCAGCCCCAGCCGGTCCATGGCCTTCAGCCACAGGTTGCGGCGTCCGCCGTTGCCGTCCGCGCGGGCGAGGGACCGCTTGGTGATCTCGATACCGGCCCAGGCGAAGGGTTCCGGCGGGAACGGCACGGGCTTCGAGCGGACCATCTCCAGACGGGTCCGCCCGGTCTCCTCGCCGGAGAGCAGATCGAGCATCACGTCCGCGCCGAACCGGGTGGACCCGACGCCCAGACCCGTGTATCCGGCGGCGTAGGCGACGCGTCCCCGGTGGGCGGTTCCGAAGAACGCGGTGAACCGGGAGCAGGTGTCGATCGCGCCTCCCCAGGCATGGGTGAAACGCACTCCGGAGAGCTGCGGGAAGTACTCGAAGAACTGCCCGGCCAGTTTCAGGAACGTCTCCGGCCGCTGGTCCAGACCGGGGTCGAGCCTGCCTCCGAACGGATAGACCGCGTCGTATCCGCCCCACAGGATCCGGTTGTCGGCGGAGAGCCGGAAGTAGTGGAACTGATTGGCGCTGTCACCGAGCCCCTGACGGCCCTTCCAGCCGATGGAGGCGAGCTGGCCCGCGGTGAGCGGCTCGGTCATCAGCGCGTAGTCGTAGACCGGCACGGTGTAGGGGCGGACCCGCCTGACCAGCGAGGGGAAGATGTTGGTCCCGAGCGCGACCTTCCGGGCGAAGACCCGCCCGTAGGGCGTACGGACCGCCATACCGGGACCGGAGCGGACGAGGTCCAGGCCCCGGGTGTGTTCGTGGATCCTGACACCCAGCTCCAGGCAGACCCGCTTGAGGCCCCAGGCGAGTTTGGCCGGGTGCAGCATCGCGACGCCGCGCCGGTCCAGGAGCCCGCCGAGGAAGGCGGGTGAGTCGACCTCGGCACGTACGGCGTCGCGGTCCAGGAAGTCCACACCGGTGATGCCGAGCCGCTGGATCTCCTGGTGCCGTTCCCGCAGTTCCTGAAGCTGATGGGGCTCGGTGGCGACGTCGATCTCACCGGTCCGCTCGAACTCGCAGTCGATGCCGTAGCGGGTGACGGCCTCCTCGATGGCGTCGAGGTTCCGTGCGCCGAGCTCCTCCAGGGTGCCGATCTCGTCGGGCCAGCGCTCCAGACCGTTGGCCAGGCCGTGGGTCAGGGAGGCGGCGCAGAACCCGCCGTTGCGGCCCGAGGCCGCCCAGCCCACCTCGCCGCCCTCGATCAGGACGACGTCGCGGCCGGGGTCGCGCTCCTTGGCGAGCAGCGCGGTCCACAGTCCGCTGTACCCGCCACCGACGACCAGGAGGTCGCAGTGCTCGTCCCCGGTCAGGGCCGGCTGGGCCTGCGGCTTCCCGGGGTCGTCGAGCCAGTAGGACACGGGGCGTGCGTGGCGAAGCGATTCTGCGGCGGTACGCATGGCATCCGGGGCCATGGTTTCCAACTCCTTCTGGTGCTATTTTCCCGCATTGCTCTTCCGGCGGCTCGATACGAGCTGACCGGCGAGAACCATCAGTACGGCGATGGCGAACATGGCCGTGCCGATGACGTTGATCTGCACAGGTGTTCCACGCTGGGCCGATCCCCAGACGAACATGGGGAAGGTGACCGTGGATCCCGCGTTGAAGTTGGTGATGATGAAGTCGTCGAAGGAGAGCGCGAAGGCGAGCAGCGCCCCGGCGGCGATTCCCGGAGCCGCGATCGGCAGGGTCACCCGGACGAATGTCTGGACAGGACCCGCGTAGAGGTCGCGGGCGGCCTCCTCGAGCCTCGGGTCCATCGACATGACGCGCGCCTTGACCGCGGTCACCACGAAGCTGAGACAGAACATGATGTGGGCGATCAGGATCGTCCAGAAGCCCAGCTGGGCCCCCATGTTGAGGAAGAGCGTCAGGAGCGAGGCCGCCATGACGACCTCGGGCATGGCCATCGGCAGGAAGATCAGCGAGTTGACGGTGCCCCGGGCCCGGAACCGGTAGCGGACCAGCGCGAACGCGATCATGGTGCCGAGCACGGTGGCTCCGAGCGTCGCCCAGAACGCGATCTGGAGCGAGAGGGAGAGCGAGCCGCAGAGGTCGGCCACCCCGCAGGGGTCCTTCCAGGCGTCCAGGGAGAAGTCCTGCCAGGCGTAGTTGAAGCGTCCCTTCGGCTTGTTGAAGGAGAACACCATCACGATCACGTTGGGCAGGATCATGTACGCGAGGGTCAGCAGGCCGGCGAGCACGACCAGGTTCCGGCGTATCCATCGGAGTACGGGCATCAGACCAGGTCCTCCGTACCGGAGCGGCGGATGTAGACGGTGACCATCAGGAGGACGACCGCCATGAGGATGAAGGAGAGCGCGGCCGCCGTCGGGTAGTCCAGGACCCGCAGGAACTGGCTCTGGATGACGCTGCCGACCATCTTGGTGTCGGTGGAGCCGAGGAGTTCCGCGTTGACGTAGTCACCGCTGGCCGGGATGAAGGTCAGCAGCGTGCCGGAGACGACGCCCGGCATGGAGAGCGGGAACGTCACCTTCCGGAAGGTGGTCGCCGGGGTGGCGTAGAGATCGCCCGCGGCCTCGTGCAGCCGGCCGTCGATCCGGTCGAGCGAGGTGTACAGCGGAAGGATCATGAACGGCAGGAAGTTGTAGGTGAGACCGCAGACGACGGCCATCGGGGTGGCGAGGACGCGGTTGTTCTCCGTCCAGCCGAGCCAGCTCGTGACGTCCAGGACGTGCAGGGTGTCCAGCGCTCCCACGACCGCGCCGCCGTCGGCGAGGATCGTCTTCCAGGCGAGCGTGCGGATCAGGAAGCTGGTGAAGAACGGCGCGATGACCAGGACCAGCACGAGGTTGCGCCAGCGGCCCGCCTTGAAGGCGATCAGATAGGCCAGCGGGTACCCGAGCAGCAGGCAGAGGATCGTCGCGGTGCCCGCGTACAGCAGGGACCGGATGAACTGCGGGTAGTAGTCGCGCAGCGCGTCGGCGTACGTCCGGAAGTGCCAGGTGACCTCGAAGCCCTTCTCCAGCGAGCCGGTCTGCACCGAGGTCGATGCCTGGTAGACGAGCGGCAGCGCGAAGAAGACGACCAGCCACAGGATGCCGGGGAGCAGCAGCCAGTAGGGCACGAGACGCTTGCGGGTGGAGGGCTTGCGGAGCACGGGGGCCCCGGATCCGGAGGGCGGCGCGGGCGGCGCCTCGGTGAGGCTCACGCCGCGTCCTCCACGCTCGCCGCACCGGCGTCGATGTCCTGGTCGGCGTCGAGTCCGAAGGTGTGGGCCGGGTCCCAGTGCAGGACGACCTCGGAGCCGGGGAGGAGTCCCTCGCGCCTGTCGACGTTCTGCTCGTAGACCTGGAGGGCCTTCCCCGCCGGGCTCTCCACCACGTACTGGGTGGAGACGCCGATGAAGCTGGAGTCGACGATCCGGCCGGTGACCCGGTTGCGGCCGGCGGCTATCGCGTCGGCGTCGTCGCTGCGGGCCAGGGACATCTTCTCGGGCCGGACGCCGAGGAGGAGGCGTCCGCCGGACGTGAGGGGTGCCTGACAGCGCTCACGGGGCAGGGTGAGCCTGCCTCCGCCGGCCGCGACGACGACGTCCGTCCCGGTAGAGACGATCTCGCCGCCGATGAGGTTGGAGGTGCCGAGGAAGTTGGCCACGAAGGTGGTGCGCGGGTTCTCGTAGAGGTCGGCGGGGGCGCCGAGCTGCTCGACCCGGCCGCCGTTCATCACCGCGACGGTGTCGGCCATGGTCATGGCTTCCTCCTGGTCGTGGGTGACGTGGACGAAGGTGATGCCGACCTCGGTCTGGATCCGCTTCAGTTCGAGCTGCATCCGGCGTCGCAGCTTGAGGTCGAGGGCGCCCAGCGGCTCGTCGAGCAGCAGGACCTGGGGGTGGTTGATCAGGGCGCGCGCCACGGCGACGCGCTGCTGCTGGCCGCCGGAGAGCTGGTGGGGCTTGCGGTGGGCGAAGTCGCCCAGCTGGACGAGCTCCAGCATCTCGTCGACCTGCTTCTTCACGGACTTGACGCCTCGGCGGCGCAGCCCGAAGGCGACGTTCTCGCTGACGTCGAGGTGGGGAAAGAGCGCGTAGCTCTGGAAGACGGTGTTGACCGGCCGCTTGTGCGGGGGCAGGTCCGTGATGTCGCGGTCGCCCAGCCACACCGTGCCGGTGGTGGCCTCCTCCAGCCCGGCGATCATCCGCAGGGTGGTGGTCTTGCCGCAGCCGGAGGCGCCGAGCAGGGCGAAGAAGGAGCCCTGCGGCACGGTCAGGTCGAGGGGGTGCACGGCGGTGAAGGAGCCGTAGGTCTTGCTGATCCCGGTGAGGCGGACGTCGCCGCCCGCCGTCTGCTGCTGTGTCATGGGTCGCGGTCCCAGTGGTGTCGGGGGAGATCGGGAGGTCTGGCCGGTCAGGCGCCGATGAGCTTGGCGAACTTCTCCTCGTACGCCGTCTCCTCCTCGGAGCTGAGGGAGCGGAAGGCCCTGGACTTCGAGGCCATCTCCTTGTCCGGGAGGATCAGCGTGTTGGACGCCATCGACTCGTCGATCTTCGCGAGTTCCTCGCGGACCCCGTCCACCGGACAGACGTAGTTGATGTACGCGGCGAGCTGGGCCGCCACCGGGGGCTCGTAGTAGTAGTCCATGAGCTTCTCGGCGTTGGTCTTGTGCCGCGCCCTGGCGGGGACCAGCATGTTGTCGCTGGAGGTGATGTAACCGGCGGCGGGGATCGTGAACTTGATGTCCGGGTTGTCGGCCTGGAGCTGGATGATGTCGCCGGCCCAGGCCACGCACGCCGCTATGTCGCCCTTGCTGAGGTCCGCGGTGTAGTCGTTGCCGGTGAAGCGGCGTATCTGCTTCCTGTCGACGCCCTTCTGGAGCCGGCCGATCGCCGCGTCGTAGTCGGCGTCCGTGAAGGATCCCGGGTCCTTGCCCATGTCCAGGAGCGTCATGCCGACCGAGTCGCGCATCTCGGAGAGGAAGGAGACCTTCCCCTTGAGCGCGGGGTCGTCGAGCAGCTGGCTGACGGAGTCGACCTTCCGGCCGCCGGTCGCCTTCTGGTTGTAGGCGATGACGGTCGGGATGCCCGTCCAGGGATAGGAGTACGCGCGCCCGGGATCCCAGTCGGGGCTGCGGAACTGGGGCGACAGGTTCGCGAAGGCGTGCGGCAGGTTCGCCGGGTCGAGCCGCTGCGCCCAGCCGAGCCGGATGATGCGGGCGGCGAGCCAGTCGGTCACGATGACGATGTCGCGGCCGGTGTCCTGGCCGGCCGCGAGCTGCGGCTTTATCTTCCCGAAGAACTCGACGTTGTCGTTGATGTCCTCCGTGTACTTGACCTTGATCCCGGTGCGTTTCGTGAACGCGTCCAGCGTCGGACGGCTCTTCTCGTCGTCGCTGACGTCCATGTACTCGGTCCAGTTGGAGAAGTTGATCAGCTTCTCCGACTCGGAGTGGTCGTCGGACGCCGCCGCGTCCCCCTCACTCGCCGCGGGAGGGATGCCGCAGGCGCTGAGCGTGCCGAGGCCGCCGAGCGCGAGCGCGCCCATGCCGGACGCCCTCAGGAGTGAACGGCGGGTGAGCGCGCCGCGGCCGTGGGTGAGGCTGCGCCTCATGGCCGCCAGCTGCGGCGCGGAGAGGTGCTCCGGCTCGTACTGCTCCATACGCGTTGCCCTTCCGGGTGGGAGGGGCCGCCGGGCGGCGGCCGCTTGCTATCGGTCCCCGAAGACGGTGCGGTGCCAGTCCTTCCTGGCCACCGCGGTGGTGTCGTACATGACGTGCTTGACCTGTGTGTACTCCTCGAAGGAGTACGACGACATGTCCTTGCCGAAGCCGCTGGCCTTGTACCCGCCGTGCGGCATCTCGCTGATGATCGGGATGTGGTCGTTGATCCACACGCAGCCCGCCGCGATCTCGCGAGTGGCGCGGTTGGCCCGGTAGACGTCGCGGCTCCAGGCCGAGGCGGCGAGCCCGTACGGGGTGTCGTTGGCCAGGGCGATCCCCTCGTCGTCCGTGTCGAAGGGCAGCACCACGAGCACCGGCCCGAAGATCTCCGAGCGGACGACCTCGCTGTCCTGGGCGGCACCGGCGATGAGCGTCGGCCGGTAGTAGGCGCCCTCGGCGAGCTCACCGCCGGGTGCCTCACCTCCGGTGACGACCGTGGCGTAGGCACGTGCCCGCTCGACGAAGCCGGCCACCCGGTCGCGCTGCTGGTGGCTGATCAGCGGGCCGAGGTCGGTCGACGGGTCGAAGGGGTCGCCGAGGCGGACACTCTCCATCAGCGCGGCGACGCCCTCCACGAACGCGTCGTACAGGGGGCGCTGGACGTAGGCGCGGGTGGCGGCCGTGCAGTCCTGGCCGGTGTTGATGAGGGAGGCGGCGACCGCGCCGTTCACCGCGGCGTCGAGATCGGCGTCGTCGAAGACGAGGAAGGGTGCCTTGCCTCCCAGTTCCAGGTGCAGGCGCTTCACGGTGGAGGTGGCGATCTCGGCGACCCTCCTGCCCACGGCTGTGGACCCGGTGAAGGAGGTCATCACGACGTCCGGATGGCCCACCAGGTGCTCGCCCGCGTCCTGGCCCGCCCCGGAGACGATGTTGATCACGCCGTCGGGGATGCCGGCCTCGGTGGCGGCCTGCGCGAACATCAGCGAGGTCACCGGGGTGATCTCGGCGGGCTTGAGCACGATCGTGTTACCGGCGGCGACGGCAGGGAGGATCTTCCAGGCGGCCATCTGGAGCGGGTAGTTCCACGGCGCGATCGAACCGACGACCCCGATGGGCTCGCGGCGCACGTAGGAGGTGTGGTCCCCGCTGTACTCGGCGGCCGACTTCCCTTCGAGGTGCCGGGCGGCGCCCGCGAAGAACGCGGCGTTGTCCACCGTGCCCGGGACGTCGAACTCGGTCGAAAGCTTGACCGGCTTGCCGCACTGCAGCGACTCGGCCGCCGCGAAGTCGTCGGCCCGGTCCGCGAGTACGGCGGCGAGGCGGTGCAGCGCGTCGGAGCGTTCGGCGGGGGTGAGCCCCGACCAGCCGGGGAACGCCTGGCGGGCGGCGGCCACGGCGGCGTCGACGTCGTCGGTGCTCGCCAGTTCGTAGCGCAGGACCGTCTCGCCCGTCGCCGGGTTCACCACCTCCTGGTCGCGTCCCGACGTGCCGCGGCGCAGCTGACCGCCGATGTACTGCGCACCCGCCGCGAAGCGTTCCCGCACCTGGAATTCGTTGCCCATGACGCTCTCCTCCGCCTGCCCCTGATCAGGGGCGGCGTAGCTTCTTCACGAATTGAGTGCCGATCCTGGCAGAGGCACCCTCCACCAACAAGTGATTCCGTTGTTTCCTTTTGGTTACGCGACGGAATCTGTCGACGATGTGTCGCGTGAACATGGAAATACCCAGACTCGCTGTCCGTGGCGGATGCCAGACTCGGCTGACATGGGACAGGAACACATGGACGGCCTGCTGGCGCGCACGGCGCGCGGTGAGCGTGTGAAGTACCTGCCGTTCTGGGGACACCGGCCCCGGCCGGACGGCAGCCTCGGGAAGAGTTGCCTCAGCCAGTGGTGGCCCTCCCCCTTCACCGTCGACGCGGTGACCTACGCCTCGGCCGAGCACTGGATGATGGCCGGGAAGGCGCGGCTCTTCGGGGACGCCGAGACGGAGGAACTCGCTCTCGGTGCGCGCAGTCCGGCCGCCGCGAAGAAGGCGGGACGCCTGGTGAAGGGGTTCGACGACGCGGTCTGGGCGCGCGAGCGGTTCGCCCTGGTCGTCACGGGCAGCGTCCACAAGTTCGGCCAGGACCCCGCGCTGCGGGCGTATCTGCTGGGCACGGGGGACCGGGTGCTCGTCGAGGCCAGTCCGGTGGACCGGATATGGGGCATCGGACTGGCCGCGGACGATCCGCGGGCCGCGGACCCCGCCTCCTGGCGCGGGCTGAATCTGCTGGGCTTCGCGCTGATGGAGGCGAGGACGCTGCTGCGCGCGGGGTGAGGGGCCGCGGCAGAGGCCCGGCCCGTCACCCCGCGTGCGCGGAGGTCAGCGGGAGGAGTCGACCACCAGGGACGTGGCGTAGGGGTCGTAGTAGTCGTACTCGCCGCTCGACTCGTCGTTGGCCACGGCCCAGATCAGGAATCCGAGGAAGACCGCGCCGATGACGATCGAGACGGACCCGAGGATGATCCCCGCGAGCGCCATGCCCCCGTTGGTCGCCTCGCCGCGCTTGGCCCGGCCGCGGCCGATGATCCCGAAGATCAGGGCGAGGATGCCCAGGATCACCCCGAGCCCCCACATGCAGAAGCCCACGACGGCGATGATCCCGAGCACCATCGCCGCGATCCCCAGCCCGTTCGCGGGCGCGGGGCCCCAGGGCTGCTGACCGGCGTATCCGGGGTAGCCCGGGTATCCGTAGCCGGCGGAGGGCGCGGCCGGGTAGCCGTACGCGGCCGAGGGGGAGGAAGGGGCGCCCGGGTAGCCGTACGGGCCCGGCTCGCCCGGCCCGTTGGGCCCGACCGGTGGCGCGGGCAGCGGGCCGAAGGCTCCGTCCGGACCGGGCACAGGTTGCGCGCCCCCGTCGGCGCCCGGCATCGATGTGACCGTCTGCTGGTCGTGCACGGCGGGCGGAACCGTGTCCGCGGGCTTCTTGCCCAGCTCGACCCTGCTGTCCGGCGGCGCCCACGGGTCGCGCGGAACGCCCTCGCCCCCGGGTCGCTGTGTGCTGTCTGACATGTGCCTCCCCCATCGTGGTCCCGCCATGCTACGGCTCGCCCGGACGCCGCAGGACCCCGCATACGATGATCTGTGCGGCCGGCGTACCCGGCCCATGACAGAGATCCGGGAGTATCCGATGAACGATCCGCACCCCTTCATCGCGGGGCTGCCCAAGGCCGAGCTCCACGTGCACCACGTCGGGTCCGCGTCGCCCCGCATCGTGGCCGAACTGGCCGCGCACCACCCCGACTCCAAGGTGCCCGCGGACCCTGAGGCGCTGTCGGAGTTCTTCACCTTCACGGACTTCGGGCACTTCATCGAGGTCTACCTCTCGGTGGTCGACCTGATCCGCACACCCGAGGACGTGCGGCTGCTGACCTTCGAGGTCGCCCGTGACATGGCGAGGCAGAACATCCGGTACGCGGAGCTGACCGTCACCCCCTTCAGCTCGACCCGGCGGGGCATCCCGGAGCAGGGGTTCATGGAGGCGATCGAGGACGCGCGCAAGGCGGCCGAGGCGGAACTCGGCGTCGTCCTGCGCTGGTGCTTCGACATCCCGGGCGAGGCGGGCCTCGAGGCCGCCGAGGAGACGACCCGGCTGGCGGTGGACCTGCGCCCCGAGGGGCTCGTCTCCTTCGGCCTGGGCGGCCCCGAGGTGGGCGTGGAGCGGCCGCAGTTCAAGCCCTACTTCGACCGGGCGATCGCCGAGGGTCTGCACTCCGTGCCGCACGCCGGGGAGACCACCGGTCCGCGGACCGTATGGGACGCGCTCACCGCCCTGCGGGCGGAGCGCATCGGCCACGGCACGAGCTCCGTCCAGGACCCGGAGCTGCTCGCCCACCTCGCCGAGCACCGCATCGCGCTGGAGGTCTGCCCGACCTCGAACATCGCCACCCGGGCGGTCGCCGACCTCGACCTGCACCCGATCAGGGAGATGGTCGAGGCCGGCGTCCTCGTCACGGTCAACAGCGACGACCCGCCCATGTTCGGCACCGACCTCAACACCGAGTACGCGGTCGCGGCCCGGCTCCTCGGCCTGGACGAAGAGGGTCTGGCAGGGCTGGCGAGGAACGCGGTCGAGGCATCGTTCCTGGACCCTGCCGGCAAGCGGGCCCTGACCGCCGAGATCGACACGTACACGGCGAACTGGCTCCGGACGTCCGGCCGGTGAGTCCCGGCGGTCACAATGGCCCCATGACCACCACCGTCACCGCCGTGGCGCACCGCGGCGATCCCTACCGGGCCCGCGAGAACACCCTGCCCTCGATCCTGTCGGCCGTGGAACAGGGGGCGGACGCGGTCGAGATCGACGTACGCGTCACCCGTGACCGGGTCCCGGTCCTGCTGCACGACTCCACTCTGGAGCGCCTGTGGGGCCATGACGTCCGCCTCGACCGGCTGGACCACGAGGAGCTGACGAGGAGGACCGGCGGCGGGGTCCCCACCCTGCGCGAGGCGCTGTCGGCGGCCGGGGACCGCCGGGTCATGATCGACCTCCCCGGCGCGACCGAGTCCGCCGTACGCGAGGTCGTGGGGACCGTGCGGGAGTGCGGGGCCCAGGACCGCGCGTACTACTGCGCCGACACGCACGCGATGCTGCGGGTGCGCGCGGCCGATCCGTCCGCCGAGATCGCCCTGACCTGGACGACGCTCGCACCACCGCGTCCCGTGCTGCTGGAAGCGGTGCGGCCGCGCTGGCTCAACTTCCGGTTCGGCCTGCTGAGCCGCGCACTGGCGGACCGTGTGCACTCCGACGGGCTGCTCGTCTCCGCCTGGACGGCGGACACCCGGCGCACGATGCGCCGGCTGATCTCGTACGGCGTCGACTCGATCACCACGAACCGGATCGACGCGCTGCGCTCCCAGCTGGTCAAGTCGGGCCCAGGAAAGGGTGTTTGACCGATCCGGCATCATGGGCGGGTCGCACCCCATCACCCCAGGAGCAGCTGTGCCCGAGTCAGGCCACCGTCCGGCAACCACCCGCGTCCGCGCGGACATCGCCCACAACGCCCGGGTGTGGAACTACTGGCTGGGCGGCGGCGACCACTATGCCGTCGACCGCGCGGTGGGTGACCGGGTGACCGGCATGTACCCGAGCATCGGCGAGGTGGCCCGGGCGGACCGCGCGTTCCTCGGGCGGGTGGTCCGCCATCTGGCCGGTGACGTGGGGATCGGCCAGTTCCTGGACATAGGCACCGGCCTGCCGACGGCGGACAACACCCACGAGGTCGCCCAGCACACCGCGCCCGACGCGCGGGTCGTCTACGTCGACAACGACCCGATCGTGCTGGCCCACTCGCGCTCCCTGCTCACCAGCACACCGGAGGGCGCCACCGAGTACGTGGAGGCGGACGCGCGGGAGCCCGAGACGATCCTGCGGGCTGCCGGCCGGACGCTGGACCTCGGGCGCCCGGTCGCGGTGATGATGCTGGGCATCCTCAACTTCGTCCTGGACACGGACGAGGCCCGGTCCGTCGTCACCACGCTGATGGACGCGCTGCCGCCGGGCAGCCATCTGGTGCTCACCCACCCCACGCTGGAGCTGGGCGGCGAGGGCAACGCGGCCGCGATGCGCTTCTGGAACGAGAACGCGACCCCTCCGATCACCGCCCGCAGCCGCGCGGAGTTCGCCTCGCTCCTCGACGGCCTGGTCCTCCTCGACCCCGGCATCGTCTCCTGCTCCCGCTGGCGCGCCGCCCCCTTCGGCCGGGCCCCCGAGGTCGCCCAGTTCGCGGCGGTGGGCCGGAAGGCCTGACGCCCCCCGGCCCAGGACGCGTCACACCGCGGCCGGGGCCGCGGCCTCGGCTGGGAGCTGCTTGATCATGCGCCGCACGACCAGCAGCGGGATGATCCCGAAGACCCCGAAGGACATGTCGATCACGCTCCACCAGAAGGGGATGTCCCGGACCGGTCCGCAGATCAGGGCGAGCGGGACGATCCCGGCGCAGGCGATCATGCCGAACTCGACGACCCAGATGTTGCGGACCGGGTCGCGGTAGGGCCCGTAGAACGCGACCGCGATCACGAGGTGGGCGAAGGCCAGCCAGTCGGTGCCGTAGAGCAGGAACGGGTAGGCCGAATCGGCCTCGTCGAGTCCGGTGCGAACCCTGGTGATCCACTCCAGCAGGCCCGGGAGGTGTTCGGGGACGGGTGAGGCGGAGGAGCTCAACAGATCCTCCGTCCAACGGAGTTCGGTGATCAGCGGAAAGGCTGTCAGCCCGCTGAGCACCAGACAGAGGATGAAGACGACCAACCACACGCGTATGCGCCGCAAGAGGGCTCGCTCGCTCATGCCCCGCAGCGTACGCTCATCATGAACACGTTCAAAAAGCGGGGCCTGCAGTCACCGTCGGCGGTTCACCCGGCCGCCCTCCGAGCCACGGCGGGGGTGTCCGGCCCGCCGACGGCGGGGACGGCCGGGCGGGGCGGGCACGCCCGTCGGCACCGGACGGCGCCGCCTGTCTCACAGCCCGACGATGGCGTTCCACCTCTTGGCGTAGTCCGTGCGTTCCTCGGAGGTGATGTCGCGCGCGATGGCCAGCCGTTTCCGCATCGCACCGTCGGGGAAGACCAGCGGGTTGGCGGCGAGGGCCGCGGTCTCCTCGTCCTTGGCGGAGGCGAGGACGTCGCGGGCGGCCGGCACCGGGCAGACGTAGTTGACCCAGGCGGCCAGGGCTGCCGCGACCTCCGGCTCGTAGTAGTGGTCGACCAGTTTCTCCGCGTTGCGCTTGTGGGCCGCGAGGTTGGGGATCATCAGGGACTCCGACCAGAGTTCGGCGCCCTCCTCGGGCACGACGAACTCGATGTCCGGGTTGTCGGCCTGGAGTTGGAGGACGTCCCCCGAGTAGGCCTGGCAGGCGAGCACATCGCCGTTGGACAGGTCCTTGATGTAGTCGTTGCCGGTGAAGCGGCGGATGTGCCGGGAGCGGACGCGCTTCTCCACCTGCTCGCACATCGCGTCGAAGTCGTCGGCGTTCCAGCGGGTGATGTCCACGCCGTTGCCCTGCATCAGCAGGGCGAAGGCCTCGTCGAGCCCGGACAGCAGGGTCACCCTGCCCCGCAGGTCGTCCGCCCAGAGCTCACCGGTGTGCCGGATCTCGCGGCCGAGCTTCGCCCGGTTGTACGCGATCCCGGTGATCCCGGACTGCCAGGGCACGCTGTGCAGCCGCCCCTCGTCGAAGGCGGGGTCGCGCAGTTGGGGGTCCAGGTACCGGGTGACGTTGGGCTGCCGGGACCGGTCCATCTCCTGCACCCAGCCCAGGCGTACGAAGCGCGCGGCCATCCAGTCGCTGATGACGACGAGGTCCCGGCCGGTCGACTGGTGGTTCATCAGCGCGGGGCTGATCTTCCCGAAGAACTCGTCGTTGTCGTTGATCTCCTCGGTGTACGTGACGGAGATCCCCGTCCGGCGCGTGAACCCGTCGAGCGTGGGCCGCTTCGACAGGTCCTCGTCGTCGGTGTCGATGTAGAGCGGCCAGTTCGCGAAGTGCAGGGTGTGGTCCGTGGCCGAGCTGTCGTGGCCCGCGCGGTCACCCGGCTCCACATAGGCGGCGGGCACCCCGCAGGCGGCCAGGGCGGCTCCGGCCGACCCCACGCCGAGGGCGCGCAGAAGGGAACGGCGGGACATGAGGTGGGGCGGATTCGAGCGCACCCGCGCAGCATGCCCCTCGGTCTGCGCGGCGGGCAATCGACCGATCGTCCAGCGGGAGCGCCCCGTTGCGCACACCCTGTCGATGCGCCGGGCCCTCCGCGGCCCGCGGAGGACCCGTGCGAACGGCCCCGGGCGTGGAGCCCGGGGCCGCTGTACGCGCACGCCGTACGGAATCAGCCGTCGAGTGACGTCATGACGTGCTTGATCCGGGTGTAGTCCTCGAAGCCGTAGGCGGAGAGGTCCTTGCCGTAGCCGGACTTCTTGAACCCGCCGTGCGGCATCTCCGCGACCAGCGGGATGTGGGTGTTGATCCACACGCAGCCGAAGTCGAGGTTCTTGGACATCCGCATCGCGCGCGCGTGGTCCTTGGTCCACACCGAGGAGGCCAGCGCGTACTCGACGCCGTTGGCGTACTCGACGGCCTGGGCCTCGTCCGTGAAGGACTGCACGGTGATGACGGGCCCGAAGACCTCGTGCTGGACGATCTCGTCGTCCTGGCGCAGGCCCGAGACGACGGTGGGGGCGTAGAAGTAGCCCTTGTCGCCGACCCGGTGACCGCCGGCCTCGACCTTGGCGTGCGCGGGGAGGCGCTCGATGAAGCCGCTGACCTGCGCCAGCTGGTTGGCGTTGTTGAGCGGGCCGTAGAGCACGTCCTCGTCGTCCGGCAGGCCGGTCTTCGTGTCGGCCGCGGCCTTGGCGAGCGCGGTGACGAACTCGTCGTGGATGGACTCGTGGACCATGACGCGGGTGGCCGCGGTGCAGTCCTGACCGGCGTTGAAGTAGCCGGCCTCCGAGATGCCGGCGACCGCCTTGGCGATGTCGGTGTCCTCGAAGACGACGACCGGCGCCTTGCCGCCGAGTTCCAGGTGGACCCTCTTGACGTCCTTGGCGGCGGATTCGGCGACCTGCATGCCGGCGCGCACCGAACCGGTGATGGAGGCCATGGCCGGCGTCGGGTGCTCGACCATCGCCCGGCCGGTGTCCCGGTCGCCGCAGATGACGTTGAAGACGCCCTTGGGCAGGATCTGCCCGATGATCTCGGCGATCAGCACGGTCGACGCCGGGGTGGTGTCCGACGGCTTGATCACGACGGTGTTGCCCGCGGCGAGCGCCGGGGCGAACTTCCAGACGGCCATCATCATCGGGTAGTTCCAGGGCGCCACCTGGGCGCAGACGCCCACGGGCTCACGGCGGACGATCGAGGTGAGGCCCTCCATGTACTCACCCGCCGAGCGGCCCTCGAGCAGCCGGGCGGCACCCGCGAAGAAGCGGATCTGGTCCACCATCGGCGGGATCTCTTCGGTGCGGGTGAGGCCGATCGGCTTGCCGGTGTTCTCCGACTCCGCGGCGATGAGGTCCTCGGCCCGCTCCTCGAAGGCGTCCGCGATCTTCAGCAGTGCCTTCTGGCGTTCGGCGGGCGTCACGTCCCGCCAGGCGGGGAACGCGGCGGCCGCGGCGTCCATGGCGGCATCGACGTCGGCCTGTCCCGAGAGCGGAGAGGTCGCGTAGACCTCTTCCGTCACGGGATTGACCACATCGATGGTCCGCCCGTCCGCGGCGTCCCGGAATTCTCCGTTGATGTAGTTGCGCAGGCGGCGCACCTCGGTGGTCACGACCACCCCTCCTGTCGGCTGTCCGATGGGTGAGACTTCCACCCTAGACCGTTCGGTGACGCTTTCGACATACCCACCCGCCGTCTCCTTCGGATTCAGTGTGATTCGGAGACTCAGACGACGAATTTCATCGATTCGGGCTTGCCAGACAGATGAGTCCCGGTGCAGAGTGGGGGCGTGGCCAGTCGTAGCGCGGACTCCAGGAACGGGAGCGGATCGACACCAGCGGTCGATGCCGTGTCCCTCGCAATCATCGAACAGCTCCAGGAGGACGGACGCCGTCCGTACGCCGCGATCGGCAAGGCCGTGGGCCTGTCCGAGGCCGCCGTGCGCCAGCGCGTCCAGAAGCTGCTCGACCAGGGCGTGATGCAGATCGTCGCCGTCACGGACCCGCTCACCGTCGGGTTCCGGCGTCAGGCGATGGTCGGCATCAACGTCGACGGTGACCTCGACCCGGTGGCCGAGGCCCTGTCGGCCATGGCCGAGTGCGAGTACGTGGTGATGACCGCGGGCTCCTTCGACCTCATGGTGGAGATCGTCTGCGAGGACGACGACCACCTTCTGGAAACGATCAACAAACGCATCCGGTCCATAGCCGGAGTGCGCTCCACCGAGAGCTTCGTCTACCTCAAGCTCAAGAAGCAGACCTATATGTGGGGAACCCGATAGCCGTGAGCAAGGACCTCAGCCGAACCGCGTACGACCACCTGTGGATGCACTTCACCCGCATGTCGGACTACGAGAACGCGCCCGTTCCCACCATCGTGCGTGGCGAGGGCACCTACATCTTCGACGACAAGGGCAAGCGCTACGTCGACGGCCTCTCGGGCCTGTTCGTCGTCAACGCCGGACACGGCCGCCGCGAACTCGCCGAGACCGCGTTCAAGCAGGCCCAGGAGCTGGCCTTCTTCCCGGTGTGGTCCTACGCCCACCCCAAGGCCGTCGAGCTGGCGGAGCGTCTGGCCCACCACGCTCCGGGCGATCTCAACAAGGTCTTCTTCACCACCGGCGGCGGCGAGGCGGTCGAGACGGCCTGGAAGCTGGCCAAGCAGTACTTCAAGCTCAAGGGCAAGCCGACCAAGTACAAGGTCATCTCACGGGCGGTCGCCTACCACGGCACCCCGCAGGGCGCCCTGTCCATCACCGGACTGCCCGCGCTGAAGGCGCCGTTCGAGCCGCTGGTCCCCGGCGCGCACAAGGTGCCCAACACCAACATCTATCGTGCGCCGATCCATGGTGACGACCCGGAGGCATTCGGCCGCTGGGCCGCCGACCAGATCGAGCAGCAGATCCTCTTCGAGGGCCCCGACACCGTCGCCGCGGTGTTCCTGGAGCCCGTGCAGAACGCCGGCGGCTGCTTCCCGCCGCCGCCCGGCTACTTCCAGCGGGTCCGCGAGATCTGCGACCGGTACGACGTGCTGCTCGTCTCGGACGAGGTCATCTGCGCGTTCGGCCGTCTCGGCACGATGTTCGCCTGCGACAAGTTCGGCTACGTGCCGGACATGATCACCTGCGCCAAGGGCATGACCTCGGGCTACTCCCCGATCGGCGCCTGCATCGTCTCCGACCGTCTGGCCGAGCCGTTCTACGAGGGCGACAACACCTTCCTGCACGGCTACACCTTCGGCGGTCACCCGGTCTCCGCCGCGGTCGGTCTCGCCAACCTCGACATCTTCGAGCGCGAGGGCCTCAACCAGCACGTCCTCGACAACGAGGGCGCCTTCCTGAAGACGCTGCAGAAGCTGCACGACCTGCCGATCGTCGGTGACGTCCGCGGCAACGGCTTCTTCTACGGCATCGAGCTCGTCAAGGACAAGGCCACCAAGGAGACCTTCACCGACGAGGAGACCGAGCGCGTCCTGTACGGCTTCCTCTCCAAGGCGCTGTACGAGAACGGCCTGTACTGCCGGGCCGACGACCGCGGCGACCCGGTCGTCCAGCTCGCCCCGCCGCTGGTCTCCGACCAGTCGACCTTCGACGAGATCGAGGGCATCCTGCGGCACGTCCTGACGGAGGCCTGGACGAAGCTCTGACCTACCCCGACGGCCGTCCCTGACAGCCGTCCCACGCGGACCACACGGCCCGGATGCACCCTTTCGAGTGAGAAGGGGGGCATCCGGGCCGCGTACTGTCCCGACACCCCGGTCCGGCTGCCTAGCGTGCCGAGTGACCGATCGGCCGCGTTCTCGTTGTATTCGTTCCCCGTGACGGGGAATGGGAAATCTGATCCGAACCGAGGTGTACGCCATGGTGGCCCCGCCCGACAACGACGTGATCTGGGCACGTTCCCTGCACCACTCCCACAACGGATCGCCGGGGCTGAGCGGTGTCTCCCTCGGTGTCCGCGACGGCGAGATCCTCGCCGTCGCGGGGCCCCGCGGGTGCGGGAAGACGACACTCCTGCACTGCCTCTCCGGCCAGGTGGTCCCCGAACAGGGCGAGGTCTGGTTCAACAGCGTGCCCGTGCACACCATGGGCCCCCGGCTCAGGGAGCGGCTCCGCCGGGACAGATTCGGCTGGATCGCGGCGGAACCGCAGCTGGTACCCGAGCTGAGCACCTGGGAGAACGCCGCTCTGCCGCTGCTGCTACGGGGCGTCTCGCACCGGGCGGCGAAGAAGGCCGCCACCGAATGGCTGGAGCGCCTGGACATCGGCCCGCTCGCACGGAAGCGGCCGCACGCACTGCTCCAGTCGCAGCGCCAGCGGGTCTCCGTGGCCCGTGCGCTGGCCGCGTCCCCCTCCGTGATCTTCGCGGACGAACCGACCGCGACGCTGCACCAGGCGGAGCGCTCGCAGCTCCTGCGCACCCTCACCACCGCGGCGCGGTCCCACGGGATCACCGTGGTGCTCGCCACCCACGACGCCGAGGTCGCCGCGCTCGCCGACCGGGTGGTCGGCATGCTGGACGGCCGCCGCGTCAACAACGTCTCCCTGCCCGCCGCGTCCGATACGGAAGGCCGCTCGGCGTGCTCGCTCTCCGTCTGACCCGTGGTTCACACCCCCTGGTCCTGATGCGGCGGCTGTTCCTCGCCGCCGCGTCCGCGGGGGTCGGCTTCCTGCTCCTGTGCACCCTCGGATACGCCTCCGGGCACCCCGCACAGGCTTCGAGCTCCGTGCTGCGGCTGCTGTGGTGCGCCGTTCCGCTGGCGGCGACCGTCCAGCTGGCCGTGGCCATGGCACGCACGGATCCCAGCACCCGCCCCCGGCCCTCCCTCTTCGCGGCGGGCATCGGTCCGGCACGCCTGTCGGTGCTGGCGGCGGTCTCGGCGGCGGTGTCCACCACGCTGGGGTCGGTGGTGGCGCTGCTGTTCTTCCTGCACCTGCGCGGTGACCTGACCGGCATGCCCTTCGACGGCGGTGCGTCCGAGTTCCTGGGCGCGGGCACACCGCTGCCGCTCGCCGCGACGCTGATGCTGCTGGCGCTGGTGCCTCTGGCCTCGGCCGTGGCCGCCGGCCTCGCCCTGCGCTCCAGGCCGGTCGCGCCGTCCGAGGCCCAGGCGGCCGAGGAGGACCTCGCGCCGTCCCCGGCGCCGACGGGGCTCCCCTGGGGCGTCGCGCTCACCGCGGCTGGGCTCGCCGTGGAGGCGTACACGAGCCGGAACTCGGGCGGCAGTCCGCTTCCGCTGCCCGGCCGCCTGGACTCCACCCCCACGGCCGTCCTCGTGGGGTGGGTCCTCACCGCGATCGGCCTGGCCATGGTGGGCCCCGGCCTGACCCATCTGTGCGGCCGGCTGCTGCAGTCGGTGCGCCCGGGGGCCGTACGGCTGCTGGCCGGCCGGGTCCTGATGGACGAGGCGTCCCGCATCGGCCGGCCGCTGGGCATCGTCTGCGCGGTGGCGTCGGGGGTGATCGCGGCCTCCGTGCTGTACACGGACGGGCCCCGCCCCTTCGGTCCGCTCACCGCGCTCGGCGCCGTACTCGTCGTCGGCTGCACCCTGGCCACGCTGCTGACCACCGCGCTCGAGGCCCGGCAGTCGAGGGCACGTACGGCCAGGACCCTGCTGCGGCTGGGTGCGCCGGCCTCCGCCCTGCGCGGCGCCGCGGCCCTGCGGGCCCTGGTGCTGGTGATCGTCTTCGTGCCTCTGACCTGGGTGATCGCGGAGCTCGCGGCGCTGCCCCTGACGGGATGACAGCGGCGGCGAGGGCGATCCGTAGCATGGCGGCGTGGAGAAACCGGACGAGAACATCTGTGAACCCGGCGTCGAGATAGAGACGCTCACCGCATTCGACGAGGCGGTCAGGGCCGGCACCCTCGCCGGTCACCGCGTCCAGTCCGTCGACCTGACGGACCGGACGACCGCCCTCCTCACCACCGACACCCGCGGCGCCGTCTTCCTCGGCTGCCGGATGGAGCCCCGCGCCGAGGCCGAGGTCCGCGGCGACGGGGCTTTCGTGTTCCCACCGGTCCCCGGCCTGCCCTTCGACCCCTACCGGGGACTGCTCTACACCCCCGAGGCCCTGTACGAGGGTCTGTCCGAAGGCGGTTACCCGGCGACGCCCGACGCCAGGGCGTACGGCTGGTTCCAGCACACCAAGGCGAACGGCGACGTCTTCGCGTCCATGCTCCGGGCCCTGCACGACGACGCGGTCTCCGACGCACTGGACGAACACCTGGCGGGCGCCCACGTGGTGGGCGTGATGGGCGGTCACGCGATGGCCCGGGGCTCGAAGGAGTACGAAGGAGCCGCCCGGCTCGGCAGGGAGCTGGCCCGCGGCGGTCTGACCGTGGCCACGGGCGGCGGCCCGGGCGCGATGGAGGCCTCCAACCTCGGCGCCTACGCGGCTCCGCACTCCGACGCGATGCTGGTCAAGGCGTGCGAACTGCTCGCCTCCGCACCGTCGTTCACCGACTCCGTCACCGAGTGGGCGAAGGCCGCCTTCGCCGTACGGGAGCGCTGGCCCGACGGCGGCTCCTCCGTGGCGGTCCCGACGTGGTTCTACGGCCACGAGCCGCCGAACGCCTTCGCCGGCCACATCGCCAAGTACTTCGCGAACGCCCTGCGTGAGGACGGGCTGCTGGCCCGCTCGACGGCCGGGGTGATCTTCCTGCCGGGTGCCGCCGGGACCGTCCAGGAGATCTTCGACAACGCGACGCCGAACTACTACGAGTCGCGGTCGGCCCCGACGCCGATGGTGCTGGTGAACCGCTCGCACTGGACGGAGAAGCTGCCCGCCTGGCCGCTGCTGAGCGCGCTCGCGGCGGACCGGGCGATGGAGTCCCGCATCGCCCTGGTCGACACCGTCGAGGAGGCCGCCCCGGCGCTCGCCCGGCTGACGGGCTGAACCGGGCGGAGGCGCGACGCGGGCCGGGGCGCGGGGCGTCAGCCCCGCGGAAGGACCACCGTCTCCGCGGGGTCGAAGGTCACCCCGACCACGGCACCCTCGTCGGGTGTGTCCCGCAGGTCGCACTCCGCCTCCAGGGCCGGCCCGTCCGCGGGGTGCAGGGCGACGGTGACGTGGTGGCCCCGGAAGGTCCGCACGCCCACGGTGCAGCGCAGGCCGTCGGCGGCGTCGCCCAGCAGGACCCCGGCGGGCCGCACGAGCACCTCGCACCGGCCCTGCGGCGACTTCCCCGGCACCGGGACCTTGCCCCAGACGGTGTCCGCGGCCGCTCCGGTGACCGTGGCCTCCACCAGGTTGTCGAAGCCGAGGAAGCGCGCGACGAACGCGGACGCCGGCCGCTGCCACACCTCCAGGGGGCTGCCGTCCTGGGCGATCCGGCCGTCCCGCATGACGACGACCCGGTCGGCGAGCGCGAATGCCTCACCCTGGTCGTGGGTGACGGCGAGCACCGTCGTGCCGAGCCGGCCGAAGAGGGTCCGCAGCTCGACGACGAGCCGTTCGCGCAGCCCCCGGTCGAGCTGCCCCAGGGGTTCGTCGAGCATCAGCAGCCTGGGGCGGGGGGCGAGGGCACGCGCGAGCGCCACCCGCTGCTGCTCGCCGCCGGACAGCGCGGCGACGGCCCGCCGGGCCGCCCCGGGGAGCCCGACCAGCTCCAGCAGTTCCTCCGTCCTGCTCTCGCGCTCTGCGCGGGGGACGCCGTGCATCCGCAGACCGAAGGCGACGTTGGCGCCGACATCCCGGTGCGGGAAGAGCTGGTGGTCCTGGAACATCAGGCCGAGCCCGCGCCGGTGCACGGGCAGCGGAGCCTGGTCCACCCCGTCCAGCAGCACCCGGCCGCCGTCCGGTGGGCGCAGCCCGGCGACGGCCCGCAGCAGGGTGGACTTGCCGCTGCCGCTGGGGCCCAGCACACACACGATCTCGTGGTCGGCGACGTCCAGGTCCACCGCGTCCAGCGCGGTCCGCTTCCCGAACCGGACCGTGGCCGACTCCACTGCCAGCATTTCTAGAACTCCCCGGATCGGTCGGTGCGGATACGTTCGAGCAGCAGGAGCGAGGCGGCGCAGACGAGCATGAGGATCGTGCTCAGGGCCATCGCCTGCCCGTAGTTGAGCTCCCCGGAGCGCCCCAGCAGCCTGGCGACGGCTACCGGCAGGGTGGGGTTGTCGGGGCGGGCGATGAACACGGTCGCGCCGAACTCGCCGAGCGACACCGCGAAGGCGAAACCGGCGGCGACGAGTACGGCGCGCCGCACCAGCGGCAGGTCCACCTCCCGCCAGGCCCGCAGCGGCGAGGCCCCCAGCACCGCGGCGGCCTCCCTGAGCCGGTCGTCGACGGCACGCAGGACCGGCAGCATCGTCCGTACGACGAAGGGGACGCCCACCAGCGCCTGGGCGAGCGGCACGAGGATCCAGGACGTACGGAGGTCGAGCGGCGGCTCGTCGAGGGTGATCAGGAAGCCGAAGCCGACGGTGACGGCGGACACCCCCAGCGGCAGCATCAGCAGTGCGTCGAAGCCGCGGACCAGCCGGCCTGCCCGCCGCGTCAGGGCCGCCGCCGCGAGGCCACCGATCACCAGGGCGATGAGCGTCGCCACCATGGCGTACCGCAGGGAGTTGCCGATGGCGTCGAGCGGCGGAACCAGGAAGGTGGAGCCGTTGGCGTCGGCGGACTGCAGCGCCCGGTAGAAGGCGAGGCCGTAGCCACCGGAGGTGTCGAAGGAGCGCTCCACCAGCACGCCGAGCGGCAGCAGGACGAGAAGGAGCACCGTCAGCAGGACGCCGCCGAGCAGCAGGCGCTGGCCGGGTCCGCGGGGCGGGCTCGCGGTCTGCGCGGGGTCGACCAGTCCGAGGGCGGTCTCCCTGCGGCGTACGGTCCAGGCGTGCAGGGCGAGGATCCCGCCGACCGCGGCGAACTGCACCAGGGTGAGCACGGCGGCGGTCGGCAGGTCCAGCAGCTGCGCGGTCTGCCGGTAGATCTCCACCTCCAGGGTGGAGTAGGCCGGGCCGCCGAGGATCTGGACGACGCCGAAGGAGGTGAAGGTGAAGAGGAAGACCATGAGCGCGGCGGCGGCCACGGCAGGGACGAGCGCGGGCAGGGTCACCTGCCGCCAGGCGGCGAACCGGCCCGCCCCGAGCACCCGGGCGGCCTCCTCCTGGCGCGGGTCCAGCTGCGACCAGAGTCCGCCGACGGTCCGTACGACGACCGCGTAGTTGAAGAACACGTGGGCGAGCAGGATCGCCCACACCGTGGTGTCGAGCCGGACGCCCCACAGTTCGTCGAGGAAGCCGCCCCGCCCCAGCAGCGCCAGGAACGCCGTGCCCACCACCACCGTGGGCAGCACGAACGGCACGGTCACCACGGCCCGCAGCAGCTGTTTGCCGGGGAACCGCAGGCGGGCGAAGACGTAGGCGCCGGGCAGGGCGATCAGCAGGGTGAGCACGGTGGAGGCGACGGCCTGCCAGGTGGTGAACCAGAGGACGTCCAGGATGTCGGGCCGACCGAGCACCTGGCCGACGCGGCCGAACTGCCACTCGCCCTGTGCCTTCAGCCCCCGGCCGACGATCGCGGCGACCGGGTAGGCGAAGAACAGGGCGAAGAACAGCACGGGCACGGCCATCAGGGCGCACCTCACGGCGGTCCCCCGCCATGAGGGCCGCGCGGCTACTTCACGACGAGCGAGGACCACGACTGGACCCACTGCTCACGGTTCTTGGCGATCTTCTCCGGGTCCACCGTCGCCGGCTTGTCGACGGCGGTCCCGAACTTCGTGAAGAGCTCGGGCAGTTCCGCGTCCTTCACCACCGGGTTCACGAACATGTTGAGCGGCATGTCCTCCTGGAACTTCTTGCTGATCAGGAAGTCCAGCAGCGCCTTGCCGCCCGCCTCGTTCCGCGCCCCGTCGAGCAGGCCGGCGAACTCGGTCTGCCGGAAGCACGTTCCGGTGGCGACGCCTGTCGGGGCCTCGGTGGGCCGCGGGTCCGCGTACAGCACCTCGACGGGCGGGCTGGAGGCGTAGGAGACGACGAGCGGGCGGTCCGCCCTGGCCTTCTTCCCGCCGGCGGAACCGGAGAACTCCTCGTTGTACGCCTGCTCCCAGCCGTCGACGGTCTTGACCCCGTTGGCCTTCAGCTTCTTCCAGTAGTCCTGGTAGCCGGTCTCGCCGTAGGTGGCGACGGTGCCGAGGAGGAAGCCGAGTCCGGGAGAGGACGTCGCGGCGTTCTCGGTGACGAGGAGGTCCTTGTACGCGGGCTTCAGCAGGTCGTCGAAGGACTTCGGCGGGTCGAGCTTCCTGTCGGCGAAGTACTTCCTGTCGTAGTTCACGCAGATGTCGCCGGTGTCGACGGGCGTGACCCGGTGCTGTCCGGCGTCGAGCTGCGTGCCGGTCTCGACGCGGTCCAGGCCCTTGGCCTCGTAGGGCGTGAACAGGCCGTTGTCGAGGGCGCGGGAGAGCAGGGTGTTGTCCACGCCGAAGAAGACGTCGCCCCGGGGGGATCCCTTGGTCAGGATCTCCTGGTTGAGCGCGGCTCCCGCGTCACCGCTCTTGAGTACCTTGACCTTGTAGCCGGTCTCCTTCGTGAACGCCTTCAGGACGGAGTCCGAGGCGTTGAAGGAGTCGTGGCTCACCAGCGTGACGGTCTTCGAACCGGCCCCGGTGCCCCCGGACGTGCTGTCGTCGGAGCCGCCGCATCCCGCGAGCACGCTCACGGCCAGCGTGGCGGCCACGGCCGTCGCCGCGTACCTGGTGGTGTTCATGTGATTCCTCCTGGAGGTGACCAGGAAGAGACGCGGCCCTGCCCGCTCGGTGAGCGGGCAGGGCGCAACAGCTTGAGTAAGGTCCGAACTTCCTACCCGGAATGACCTGGGCGAGGTTCAGAGGGTCTGCGGCCGACCTGTCCTCGGTGCCGCACTCTCAGCGCTGTGGCGCTCCCCTGTCGGAATATGAAGTTGATGACGGCGCCAGGCTACACCGGCCGGATCACGACGGTCCGGCCGGATGCCGCCCTGGCCGGGAGGCCTCAGCGCTCGGACGCGGCGAGCTGCCCGCAGGCGCCGTCGATCTCCTGACCACGGGTGTCGCGAACGGTGACCGGCACACCGTGGGCGGCGATCGCCTCGACGAACGCCTTCTCGTCCTCGGGCCGCGAAGCGGTCCACTTGGAGCCCGGGGTGGGGTTCAGCGGGATCAGGTTGACGTGCACCCGCTTGCCCTTGAGCAGCCGGCCCAGCCGGTCACCGCGCCACGCCTGGTCGTTGATGTCGCGGATCAGCGCGTACTCGATGGAGATGCGGCGACCCGACTTCTCGGCGTACTCCCACGCCGCGTCCAGGACCTCGCGGACCTTCCAGCGGGTGTTCACCGGGACGAGGGTGTCCCGCAGCTCGTCGTCCGGCGCGTGCAGCGACACGGCGAGGCGGCACTTGAAGCCCTCGTCGGCGAAGCGCAGCATCGCCGGGACCAGTCCCACCGTGGACACGGTGATGCCCCGCTGCGACAGCCCGAGGCCGTCCGGCTCCGGGTCGGTCAGCCGGCGGATCGCCCCGACCACGCGGTTGTAGTTGGCCAGCGGCTCGCCCATGCCCATGAACACGATGTTGGAAAGCCGTGCCGGGCCGCCCGCGACCTCACCGTCGCGCAGGGCCCGCATGCCGTCCACGATCTGGTGCACGATCTCGGCGGTCGAGAGGTTGCGGTCGAGGCCCGCCTGCCCGGTCGCGCAGAACGGGCAGTTCATCCCGCAGCCGGCCTGCGAGGAGATGCACATGGTCACCCGGTCGGGATACCGCATCAGGACCGACTCCACGAGCGTGCCGTCGTGGAGCTTCCACAGCGTCTTGCGGGTGGTGTCGTCGTCGCAGCTGATGTGGCGCACGACCGACATCAGATCGGGGAACATCGCCTCGGCGAGCTTCTCCCGCGAGGCGGCCGGGATGTTGGTCCACTCGGCCGGGTCGGCCGTGTACCGCGTGAAGTAGTGCTGCGACAGCTGCTGGGCACGGAAGCCCTTCTCGCCGGTCGCGGCGACCGCTTCCTTGCGCTCGTCGGGCGTGAGGTCGGCGAGGTGCCGCGGCGGCCGCTTGGCTCCGCGGGGCGCGACGAAAGTGAGTTCTCCGGGCTTAGGCATGGTTCTTCCAGTGTGGCAGACGCGCCGTGGTGCCCCGGGCCGCAGAGGGCCGGACAAGAAGGAGGGAGGATCGTACGAGCGACGCGTACGGCCCCTGCACGGCCCGGGCACGGCCCGGCCGTGACCGATCGCACTGTGGGGATCCGCCGCCGTCAGCCCTGCTCGTCCAGGGCGGCGCGCATGTGGCGGTGCGATTCCATGGCCCGCCCGCGCATCCACATCAGCCAGTAGCAGAAGGCGGCCGTGCCCGCGGCGAAGAGCAGCGGGAAGACGACGGACCCGGTGGCTGTTCCAAGGACCAGCAGACCCACTGCGATCAGGCCCATGCAGCCCAGCCAGTACGGCAGCCAGCGGCCTCCGCGTTCCATCTTGCCCAGCTGTTCGTCGACCAGCCGTCGCATGGTCGCCCGCTCCTGCGGGTCCCGGGGCAGCTCACGGTGCCGGATCTTCCGGTTGAGCTCGGCGATCCCGCGCGGGTCCGCGCCGGCGGCGCGGCTGGTCCTGCGGCGCTGCACCGCGATGATCGCGATGACCACGGCGGTGAGCAGGGCGCTCTGGACCACCCACCAGACGATGTTCCCGTCACGGCGTAACAGGGCGTGCACTGCGACACCCACGACGAAGATCACGATCGCCTGGGCGGTCAGACTGCGGTCGAGCAGGGCTTTCAGGGTGCGCACGGCCACCCACCTCCACGGGGTCGACGGAACGACGCGGTCGTTCCCCTGGTACCCCGCGGTGCGGCGTCCATCGGCCGGGGCGGCGCCGGATCACGGCCCGGTGGGGCCCCTGCCCGGGCCTGCCACCGGCAGCCGGACGACCGCGGTGCCCCGCGCGAGGTCCACCGAGGTCCGGCGGGGGGAGCCTGCACCGTCCTCCTCGTCGTCCCGCATCAGCAGGGCCGACTGCCGCTCCTTGAGTTCGCTCTGCTTCCCCGGTGAGAAGCTCGCGTGCAGCTGCTCGAAACCCGTCGAGGAGATCTGGCCCTGCCGGACGCTGTTGCGCCACGGCAGAAGGCCCGCCCGGCCGGCCCTGAGCAGGAGCTGGTCAGCGAAGGCCAGGGCGGTCAGTGCGACGACCAGCCCTGGAAGAGTCATGAAGACGGCGAATCCCATGCGGAGAAGTGTCCATGGCCGCGCTCGGGGAGTACAGGCGTGGGGGGCCCCCCCAGGGATAGGGGGCCCCCCCCCGGCGGGGTTTTAGGCGGGGGGGGAAGCCCGCGCCGCAGAAAAGAACAACACAAA
>NZ_JBHZCI010000031.1:0-99957 GCF_042755185.1 Streptomyces sp. NPDC059166
GCACCGCGCAGCGAAGCAGGAACCCACCCGACACCGCAGCCCTCAACGGCACGGTAGGCGGGAATCGCCGTCCTTCAGGGCGGCGAGGATGTCAATCAGTGCGTCGCCGGGTGTGACGGGGCAAGAGGCTCCGCATGGTCACGTCGGACCATGCCGAGCAGGTCATGGATCGCGCGCAGTACCGCGTCCTGGCGCTCCTCGCGCAGCCAGGCGTGGCCAGCGTCGTGCAGTGTGCGGTGCTCGCCGCGCGGGACCGACGAGGCCAGACGGGCGTGCAGCCCCGCCTTGAGGGTGCCGATCTGCCGGAGCACGTCGTCCTGCCACAGGTGGGACTGGGTGTCGTCATGGCCCCGCGCGGTCACCACGATCATCGGAACGTCCGGCAGGGCGGCCGTGACGTCGGCGGCGCTGCGCGGGAGCGGGACGGGCGCACTCCAGCCTGTGTCCGCGCTCGCCGCCCCTGGTGAACGCCCAGGCCGCTTCGATCGCCTCGCGGGGGCGTGAGTCGTCGGGCCGACCGGCCTCGAAGAGGCCGAGTACCGGCTCCGCGCGGGCCGCGGCGAATGCCGTCACCGCGCGGAGGTCCTGTGCGGTCAGCTCGACCGTGCCCGGCTCTGCCGTCATGTCCCCGGCGGTCAGCTCCCGGCCGCGTACGCGGTGAAGGACGCCCAGGCGGCCGGGGTGACGGTGAAGGTGGGGCCGTCCGGGTTCTTGGAGTCGCGGAGGTGGACGGTGGTGGAATGGGCGGCGGACTCGGGGCGGGCGTAGGCGACTTCGAGGCAGTTGCCGCCTTCGCTGCCGCTGTAGCTCGACTTGAACCACTCGTGTGCGGTGCTCATTGCTCTCCTAGCAGCCGGTCCAGCAAGGCCCTGGTGTCCTCCGTGTTCAGGGCTTGTGTCCGCAGCATCGCATATTTCTGAGAGAGGATGCTGACCTCGTCGGGGTCGGCGATGAGCTGGCTGCCACGCTGGGTCTCCGTGTACCCGAGATGCTGGTGATCCGCCGTCTCCAGCAGCACGAACGGCCCGTCCAGGGCGGCATGGGAGTGCCGGCCGACCGGCATCACCTGGATGGTGACGCCTGGAAGGGCCGAGCACGTGCGGAGGTGTTCCAGAGCCTCCTTGTACACGGCGTCACCGCCGAGCCTGTCGAGGAGCACGGCTTCGGCGACGATGAAACTGATGCACGGCGGGACATCAGTGTGCAGGATCCCCTGGCGATCGAGCCGTGTGGTGGTCTGGGCCTCGATCTCCTCCTCGGAGAAGGCCGGGACACGGCTGCTGAACACGGCGCGGGCGTAGCTCTCCGTCTGGAGGAGGCCCGGAAGCACCTGGTTCTCGTAGAAGGACAGGGTGGACGCCTCCCGCTCCAGATCGATGAACGTCTCCGCCCACGCCGGGATCAGGTCCACCTCCGGCATGTTGTCCACGGCCGTCCCCAGTGCCCCCTTCGTGTCGAGGAGTTGGTCCAGGCGGTGGGCGAGGTCGGGGAGCAGCGCGCGGCGGCCCTGTTCGATGGAGGCGATCGTTTCGAGTTGCACGGCTGCTCGGTGGGCCAGTTGGGCCTGGGTGAGGTCCGCCGTGACGCGGAAGAGGCCGACGAGTTTGCCGATCAGCTTCATGGCCGAGGCGTTCCGGCTTCGGCGTTTCGTGGGGCGCATACGGTCGGAACTCCCCGTTCTCGTACGTACGTCATGCATGCGCGGCCCGTACAAGAGATCTGTACGGGCTCACCTACTGCATGAGGGTATGCACACAGGGTGACTCTCGTCCCATGAACGAGACGATGCAACCCTCCCTGCTGCGCGAGCGGTTCTGCCGGCGTGAGCGCAGGTCCGTGGCCGTCGTGCGGGAGTTCGTGAGGGCCGCCGCGGAGGAGTGGGGTTTCGGGGCGCGGGTGGACGACCTGCTGCTCTGCGTGAGCGAACTGGCCACCAACGCCTTGCTGCACGGGGTTCCGCCGGGGCGGGGATATCTCGTACGGCTCACGCTGGATTGCCGGGAGCTGGTCGTGGAGGTGCACGACAGCGGTGGCGGACAGCCGGTGGTCCGGGAGCCCTGCGGCGAGTCGGGGCGGGGGCTGCTGCTGGTGGAGGCTCTTGCCGACCGGTGGGGTGTCGGGGAGCGGGACCCCGGGAAGGTCGTGTGGTGCGCGTTCTCCGCGCCCTGATGCCCTGATCCGGACCGATGTGGGCTCGAAGAGGCGCTGGCCGTCCGGCGGGCGGAGATCGCACGGGGCCGTGAGCTGATCAGCGATGCGGCGCTCGACGATGCCGGTGCGTTGCCGGACGCGGAGGCGGCGTATCTCGGGGACCGCGGTCTGTCGCTGCGCTGGATCCTGGTGCACATGATCGAGGAGTACGCCCGGCACAACGGGCACGCGGACCTGCTGCGGGAGCGTGTGGACGGGGTCACCGGCCCCTGACCCGACGGTGCGGGAGGCCTCATGCCGAGGGACCCGGCACCTTGTCCGGTGCCGGGTCCCTCGGAACTGCTCAGCTCGCGGTGCGCGGTGCCTGGCGGGCACCGCGCCTCACGGATCAGGCGTGCGAGCCCGCCTTGCGACGGCGGACGACGAACACCGCGCCGGCGCCGATGGCGAGGGCCGCGCCGCTCGCGAGGGCGAGCTGCGAGGTGGCCGAGGACGAACCGGTGGAGGCGAGGGTGCCGCCCGCCGGGGTCGCGGAACCGCCGCTCAGCGGGGTGAGGTCCGAGTCGTTCTTCTTGCTCGTGCCGGGCTTGGCGTCCGGGACGTTGCCGGTCTTAGTGCCGGCGGCGGCGATCAGGAACTCGTAGCCCTCGAGGTCCGGGGTGCCGCCGCAGTCACCGTTGTCGTTCCAGTAGTCACCGGCGACGAAGGTGACGCCGTTGCCCGCGGGGGCCTTGGCGTCGATCTTGAGGCGCATCTTGATGTCGGCCTTGGCACCGGCCTTCATGGGGCTGATGGCGTCCATGTAGTGCTCGTTGTCGACGTTCTGCCACTTGGAGGAGGACGAGGACCACTGCAGGTGCACCAGGTCGTCGATGTCCTTCATGCCGCTCTTGTCCGTGGCGTGGACGTACGCGAACGGGTAGACCTCGTCCAGCGTCTTCTTGGTGCCGTTGGTCACCCGGAGCGTGAAGTTGGTCGTCGTGCCGGCGACGACGGTGGAGGGCAGGCCCTTCACGACGGTGGTGAGCTTCGGCTCGGGGACGCAGGACTCTCCGTCGTCTCCGTCGTCGTCACCGTCCTCGCCGCCTTCGGCCTCCTCCGCCTTCGCGTCGGCGAGGGCCTTGTCGGCGGCGGTCTTGTCGGCGAGGGCCTGCTTTGCGGCGTCCTGCGCCTGTCCGATCTTCCGGGCGGCCTCGACACGTGCGTCGTCCAGGGTTTCCTGGGCTGCCGCGGCCTCGTCCTCGGCGTTCTTCTCGGCCTCGCCGGCGGTCGCGGCGGCGGTCTTCGCCTCGGTGAGCTTTGCCGCCGCAGCGGTCTTCTGATCCTCGGTGGCCGACTCGTCCGCGGCAAGGCGGTCGACCTCGGCCTGCGCGTCGGTGACCGCCTGGTCGGCGGTCACCTTCGCGGCGGCCGCCTCGGTGGCCGCCGTCTTGGCGGCCGCGGCCGCCATATTCAGGGGGTTGGTGTCCAGGTCGTACGCCCTGAGCGCCGCCTTGGCGGCGTCAACCGCGGCCACCGCGTCGTCGTACGCGGCCTGAGCGGCCTCGGCGGCCTTCTCCAGCTCCGCGATCGACGGCTTGTTCTGGGTCTGCGCGGCCGGCTTGTCGGCGGCGAACGCGGGGGTGACCGCCAGCAGGAGCACAGGCGTGGTGACTGCGGCTGCGACTGCTGCGGAAAGGGTGCGGCGAATCTTCACAAGGGCCCTTCGAGGTACGGAAGAAAAGAATGAAGGGTCGCAGCGGAAATGACTCACGCGGATGCGACTTGAGGCGATCGTATGACCGGGACGGTGGCTGGACTACACACTTTCTTCACCGGTCACGGCCTTATCACATCGCGGGGGTGGATTGATGGGGCGAAAGGGGGCAGTTGCCTTCCCTGTGCGCGATTTCCCTGTGATCAATGCCATAGCGGCAGGGGGCGGCGTACTCCCGTGTGGTGGGGGAGTGCGCCGCCCCCTGGTGGGACGGGCCGGGTGGGCTGCGCGGGTGGGCCGCGCATTCACGCCGGTTACCTCGCGTCGTTGTCGAACTGGGCCTTGGACCAGCGGTAGCCGAGGACGGTGAGGCCGAGGCACCAGGCGAGTGCGATCCACCCGTTGTTGCCGATCTCCGAACCGAGGAGCAGTCCGCGGAGGGTCTCGATGGCGGGGGTGAAGGGCTGGTACTCGGCGATCGGCTGGAACCAGCCCGGCATGGTGTCGAGCGGGACGAAGGCGCTGGAGATGAGCGGGAGGAGGATCAGCGGCATGGCGTTGTTGCTGGCGGCTTCCGCGTTGGGGCTGCCGAGGCCCATGCCGACCGCGATCCAGGTGAAGGCCAGGGCGAAGAAGGCGAGCAGTCCGAAGGCGGCCAGCCACTCCAGGGCGGTGGCGTCGACGGATCTGAACCCGATCGCGACGCCGATCGCGCCGACGAGCACCACGCTGATGATCGTCTGCAGCACACTGCCGACGACATGCCCGAACAGGATGGAACCCCGGTGGATCGCCATGGTGCGGAAGCGGGCGATGATGCCTTCGTTCATGTCGGTGGAGACCGAGACGGCGGTACCGATCGTGGTGGAGCCGATGGTCATCAGCAGGATGCCCGGGACGATGTAGGCGATGTACTCGGAGCGTCCGGCCCCGCCGCTCATCGTCTCGCCGAAGATGTAGACGAAGAGCAGCAGGAGCATGACCGGGGTGAGCAGCAGGTTCAGGGTGAGGGACGGGTAGCGCCGGGCGTGCAGCAGGTTGCGGCGCAGCATGGTCGACGAGTCGCGTACGGCGAGGGAGAGGTTGCTCATCGTGCGGTCTCCTGGTTCCGGTCCTGGGACTGCGTCCCGGGCTTGGTCTGGGTGGGGACGGTGGCTGCGGTGAGGGCGAAGAAGACGTCGTCGAGGTCGGGGGTGTGCACGGTCAGTTCGTCCGCCTCGACGCCGGCGCCGTCCAGGCGGTCGAGGACGGTGCGGAGGTCGCGCTGGGTGCCGTCGCTCGGGATCTGCAGGGACAGCGCCTCGGCGTCGGCGGTGGCGTCGGGCAGGGCCGCGGCTGCTGAGCGGTAGGCGTCCGGGTCGGTGAAGCGGAGCCGGACGTGGCCGCCGGGTACGAGCCGCTTGAGTTCGTCGGCGGTGCCTTCCGCGGCGATCCTGCCGTCGTGGAGGACGGCGATACGGTCGGCGAGTTCGTCGGCCTCTTCCAGGTACTGGGTGGTGAGGAAGACGGTGACGCCGCCTGCGACGAGTTCGCGGATGGCGGTCCACATGTTGTGGCGGCTGCGTGGGTCGAGGCCGGTGGTGGGTTCGTCGAGGAAGATGATCCGCGGGGCGCCGACCAGGGTCATGGCGATGTCGAGGCGGCGTTTCATGCCGCCGGAGTAGGTGGACGCCGGCTTCTTCGCGGCGTCGGTGAGGTCGAAGCGTTCGAGCAGCTCGGCGGTGACCCGTCTGCCCTCGTCCTTGGGGAGGCGGTGCAGGTCGGCCATGAGGAGCATGTTCTCCTCGCCGGTGATCAGGCCGTCCACGGCGGAGAACTGGCCGGTGACGCCGATCGAGGCGCGTACCGACTGGGGGTCGGTGGCGAGGTCGTGGCCGCCGATCCGGATCGCGCCGGATCCGGGGCCGGGCTGGATGAGGGTGGAGAGGATCTTGACCGCGGTGGTCTTGCCCGCGCCGTTGGGGCCCAGCAGGGCGAAGACCGTGCCCTGCGGGACCGTCAGGTCGATTCCGTCCAGGACGGTCTTGTCCCCGTAGGACTTGTGCAGACCGCTCGCCGCGATGGCGGGGTTCGTCATGCCGTGCTCCTTCGTGGTCCGGGTGTCGATCGCGTGTCGGGTGCGCTTCAGAGGGTGCGCGCGGTGATGTCGCCCTGCTGGGTGGTCGCCTTGATGCTGAGCGCCGGGGTGCCGCCCTGGTTCATGAGCGCGTTGTCGATCCGGCCGTAGCCGGTGCCGGCGTCCAGGGAGGCGGAGACGCCGCTCGTGACGCCGACGGTGATGTCGCCCTGCTGGGTGCTCAGCGTGAGCTGCCCCTGCGAGGCCTCGGTGACCGTCACGTCGCCGCTCATGGTGCTGATCTCGCCCGGACCGTGCAGGCGGCCGACCGTGACGCGGGCGTCGGATCCGGTGAGGTGCACGCTGGTGGCCTCGTCGAGCTTGACGGAGCCGTGGCCGCCGTCGACGGTGACGTCGCCGAGCCGTCCGACGCCACGGAACTCGGCGGCGGCGGACCTCGCCTCGACGCCGGAGCCGGCCGGCAGCTGCACGGTGACCTCCACGGAACCGGAGTTGCCGAGGATCCGGTTCCCGGCTCCGGGCGCCTTGATGTTCAGGATGCCGCCGGAGCAGGCGACCTCCGTCTGCTCGGCAGCCTTGATGTCGCTGCTGCGGGAGGGGTCGGCGGGCCGGACCTCGACGGTGGTGTCGGCGCGGTCGGCCGCGATGAACCGGATGCGGCCGGCGGGGATGTCGAGGACGGCCTGTACGGCGGTGGGGGTTTCGAACTGCTGCATCGTTCGCTCCTCGTGTCGCTGCGCTTGATGTTTCTGACATCGCAAACGCTACGTTGCGTTCGAGGGGGCGGCAACTATGTTGGTGCGTCAAACTTGCGTAATAGCAGGTAGTTGGGGGCTTTTTGTTGCAACGAGATGGAAGGTTAATGCAACGGGACGTTATCGACCGTTGCAATGGTTTGAAGGTGAACGCTATTTCCCGCCCGTGGACGGCGGACGGGCGTGACACCTTGGTGCGGTGTCACGCCCGTCGGGGGAGCCGTGGGCGGTCGCGATGGACCGCCGGCCGGGGTCAGTACATGAGGGCCGTCTCGATGTCCGTCTGCCAGTACGTCACCCTCAGCGTGCTGTCGACGTAGACCGCCTTGCGCAGCGAGGCGTCCGCGGACGGGCCGGTGGATCCGGCCCCCTCCCGGCCCTGGAAGTGCACGGTCGCCTTCTTCGTCGAATAGCCGCCCGTGCCGCTGCCGTCGGCCGAGGACGTCAGCACGCCGGCGTACGCGGACTCACCCGGGAGCAGGGTGACCACGGCCTGCGGCTTGCTCTGCTCGAACACCGGCGGGGTCGACTGCGCCTCGCCGAACCGCACGAACGGGTAGTGGTAGGCGTCGCATGCCTCCGAACCCGTGTTGGTCACGGTGAGCAGCATGTGGTTGACGGGCCGGGGCGCGTTCGTGAGCTTCACCTGGGAGTTGGAGCCGTCGCACGGGCGGGTGACGGACCGGTCGTCCGCCGGCGCCGCGTCGTCGCCGCTGTCGCCCCCTTGCTGTGACGCCGGTTCGGCGGCCGGCTTCCGCGCCGAACCGGAACCCTTCGACGGGCCGGAAGCGGAATCGTCGGTGCCCGGCCGGGTGCTCGCACCGTCCTCCGCCTTGCCGTTCGAGGCCGCCGCCGGGGCTGCGGAGGTTCCGGTGGCGGCAGCGGTCTCGCCGGCGCTGTCCGCCGCCTCCTGTCCGCCGCCCTGACAGGCGGTCAGGGACAGGGCGGTGAGCAGGGCGGCGGCCCCCAGGGCGGAGGTGTGGGCGGCGTGGCGGAATCGAAGGTTGCGCATGAGTGGATCTCCCCGTTTCAGGTGGTGAACGCCCGGGGCGCCGGGTTGGCGCGGTGTGGTGCGGGCGGGTGTACTGGGTGGTGACGCATGGTCGGAGGCGTCACAGGAGTGAGAGGACGATCGCGATGCAGGCGATCAGGACTCCGGTGGCGACGGTGTCGGTCAGAGTGACGCCAGGTCGGGTACGCACGGCGGCTCCCGGTGCGGGGGTGAGGGTGGGACGTACGGATCGCGGGGACGCCGCGGTGTGTCCACATCCTTTCCAGCGCCGGATCCCGCTCGCAACGGCTGCCGGGGCGTACGGGACGCTGGAACGTTCGCACCCCCTGTGACCTGCGCGGACACCACTTCCCTGGGACGCCGTCCCGGGAAGGAACAGAAGGGGAACGGTCGGGGTGGGCACAGAGATCCAGGAATTCGCCGCGCTGCTCAGGGAGCTCAAGGAGCGGTCGGGGCTCAGCTACGGGGCGCTCGCGCAGAGACTGCACATGAGCACCTCGACCATCCACCGCTACTGCAACGGGGACGCCGTCCCGCACGACTACGCGCCGGTCGAACGCTTCGCCCGGGTGTGCCGTGCCTCCGCCGACGAGCTGATGGCGCTGCACCGCAAGTGGATCCTGGCCGACGAGGCGAAGCGGAGGGGTGTGCGGAAGCCGGAGGCGGGCGGGACCGGCGGTGGGTCCCCCGTCCCGGGGGCGCCGGTGGCCGAGCCCGCCGCCGCTCCGGTTGCGCCGGAGCCGGTGGCCGAACCGGCTGCCGCTCCGGTTGCGCCGGAGCCGGAGGCCGCCGCTCCGGAGGGCGACGTCTCGGGGCCGCCCGTCTCCGGGCCCGCGGCGCCTCAGGCCGCCGCCCCCGAGGACGTGACGCCCGAGGGGGCGCGCCCCGGTGCAGGTCCCGGTTCCCGCCGCGGTACGAGGAGGCTGCGCGTCCTGCTGACGGCGGTGGCGGTGGTCGCCCTCACCGTGCCCGTGGCCCTCGCCTTCCGCGGTGACGGGGACGGCGGGCCCGCCGCCGAGGACGGGCGGGCGGAGCGGGCGGTCACGCGGTCACCGGTCGTACCGACCGGCCGGGCGAGCACCCGCGTGCACCCCGGTGGGAGCGAGAGCGCGTCCGCGGCCCCGAGCCACCCGGCCTCTCCGACGCAGGGTGGGAGCGGCGACGGCCCGTCGCCGTCGGCGGGCGGGCAGCACGAAGCGGGCGTCCCCGTGTCCGCCTCCATCAGCTCGTACAACTGGGAGGAACCCTGCGGGCAGTACTACCTGCTCGACGACGACCCCGACGACGTTCCGCCGCCTCCCCCCTCCCAGGACACCCGCAGCTGGGCCAAGGCCCTCGACGGTGTGGACGGCGGTGACATGAAGCTCGAACTCACCCTTCAGGGGAAGTCCGGTGAGGCGGTCGTGCTGAACGGGCTGCACGTGCGGGTGATGGGGCGCGACGCGGCGCTCGCCCGGTCGGCGTTCTCGATGGGCAGCGGCTGCGGGGGAGGGATCACGCCGCGGACCTTCGACATCGACCTGGACGACAGCAGGCCCCGCGCGAAGCCGGTCGCCGGGGAGGACGCCGGCAAGGTCGTGCCCGCGAAGGACTTCCCGTACCGGGTGAGTTCCACCGACGTCGAGGTGTTCAGCCTCGACGCGCACGTGGAGGGGCACGACGTGACCTGGTACCTGGAGCTGGAGTGGACCAGCGGCGGAAGGAGCGGGACCCTGCGCATCGACGACCGGGGCGTCCCCTTCCGTACGAGCGGTCTCAAGGCCCGGCCGAGCTACCAGTACCGCTGGGACATCTCCCAGTGGGTGCCGGAGGAGCACTGACGGGTGTTCCCGTCGAGCACGGGCACGGGCACGGGCACGGTGAGGGCGGTCGTCCCGTCGCGGGGGCTCACGGTGGCGGAGTGGTCCCGCCGTACGGGGGCACGGTGACGGCTGTCAGGGCGAGGCCGTCGCTCACGCGCCAGCGGCCGTCGAAGCCGGTGAGGGGCGGGCCGGCCGTGGTGGTGCCCGGGACGAGCAGGGCGGCACCGAAGGTGCCGTCCGGGCGCAGGGTGACATGGGCGTCGAGGAAACCCAGGCCGCGGCCGGTGAGCGGGGACCACGCCTTGTAGACGGCCTCCTTGGCGCTGAACAGCAGGGTGTCCCAGGGGATGCCGGGGTGGTGGGCGGCGAGTTCCCCCAGAGCGTCCCGTTCGGCGGGCAGCGTCACCTTCCTCAGCACGCGTCCCGGAAGCGGCACGGCAGGTTCCGCGTCGATGCCCAGGGAGGCCGCCGTGGTGGTCCGGGCCACCGCCGCGGCCCGGTAGCCGGTGCAGTGGGCCAGGCTGCCGACCACGCCCTCGGGCCACAGGGGTGCTCCGCGAGGGCCCTTGAGGATCGGCAGGGGCGGGAAGCCGAAACCGGCCAGGGCGGCGCGGGCGCACCGGCGGACGGTGGCGAACTCGCGCCTCCGTGCCGGCACGGCCGGGGCCACCAGGGCCGCCTCCTCGGGAAAGGGGGAGGGGTCCGCACAGTCGCCGAAGGTGTCGAAGGCGATGACCGGCGGGGGCAGCAGCGGTGCCAGCACACCCGCGACAGCCGGGCCGTCGGTCGGAAGCAGGGTCATGGGCGGTCACGGTACCGGGCGGCTCCACCGCTTCGGCGGCGGCGCTGGAAGCCGTACAAGCCGGATATGGCCGGGGAACGCACGCACGAACCGGCGATGGCGGCGAACGAGGCACGCTCCGGGACGTCAACTTCATCGGTCATCCGGTGAGCGGGGCCATGTTCGGCCTCTCGGCGTGGATGCCGTTCATGTCGAGTGTCGGGCTGCCCCTGCTGTCCCTGAACCCACTCGTGCGGCTGCGAGGGGAGAAGGAACCGCCGGCAAGAGCCGCAGGATGCACGCGGACATCGCCGTGGGGCTGCGCCGGGTATGGGATCGAGCCAATTTCCGTACGGCCCTCCTGATCATCGCCGGGAGCAACCCGGTCTTGCAGGGGCTCATCCTCACCGTGGCCGTCGTCATCCGGGAGGGCGGGGGCGCGGCGGGGACGATCGGGCTGATCATGGCGTGCGGCGGCATGGGCGGGCTGTCGGTGCGCTGGTCAGGGGGTGGCTGATCAAGCGCTGGGCCATGCGCCAGATCATGAGCATGGCGCATACGCCGTGGGCGCTGGTCATGCCCACAGCTGTACTTTCAGACAACCAGTGATACTTGGTGTTCTCTTCGTCATAACGTCGCATATAGGGGCCGCTGTTACCGTCTCCGGCATGTCGTATCAGGTGCGAATCACGCCGAACAACATGTAGGGGCGGGTCGGCAGTGTCGTCATGCTCCTTGTGTCCGGCGCGAGTTCGCTCGGCGCGCTCGGCACCGGGTACCTCCTGGAGGCGGTCGGCTCCCGGCACACGCTGGTGGTCGTGTCGGGCGTGATGGCGGTGCTCGCACTGGTGGCGGCCGTGGTCTTCACCAGAAAGGGCGCGGCGCTCGAGGACCGGCAGGACAGCGAGCCGCCCGCACGGCCCGAACCGGCGGCGGCCGCGGACGGGTCGACGGCTGATCCCCTCACCACCCTGGAATTGCGGAGAATCGATGGATGACGCAGTGCGGCTCGAGTCGCTGACCAAGACGTACTGCTCCGGCGACAGCGCGGTGACGGCGCTGCGCGAGATCGGCCTGTCCTTCCCCAGAGGCAGCTTCACCGCCATCATGGGGCCGTCGGGTTCCGGCAAGTCGACGCTTCTCCAGTGCGCGGCCGGACTCGACCGGCCCACGTCGGGCCGGGTGTTCATCGACGGCAAGGATATCGTCGGGCTGAACGAGACCCGGCTCACCGAACTCCGGCGCGACAGGACGGGGTTCATCTTCCAGGCGTTCAACCTGCTGCCGTCGCTCACCGCCGAGCAGAACGTCGCGCTGCCGATGCGGCTGGCCGGCCGCAAGCCGAAGCGCGGGGCCGTACGGCAGGCACTCGCACAGGTGGGCCTGGAGGCGAAGGCGGGCAGCCGTCCCAGCCAGCTCTCCGGAGGCCAGCAGCAGCGTGTGGCGATCGCCCGTGCGCTGGTGGCGCGCCCGGCCGTGCTCTTCGCCGATGAGCCCACCGGTGCGCTCGACCTGACCACGGGCCGCGAACTGCTGGACACCTTACGGCGACTGGCAGGCGCTCCCGTGCCGGCGCAGGGCGGTGCGCCGGGCCACGAGGGCCGGGTGACCACGACGATCGTGATGGTCACGCACGACCCGAACGTGGCCGCGTACGCGGACCGGGTGCTGTTCCTCGCGGACGGCAGTCTCGTGGGCGAGCTCCTCTCGCCCACGGCCGAGGCGGTCGCGGCCCGGATGACGGCCCTGGCGGTGGCACGGTGATCAGGGTTGCCTTCCAGACCCTGCGCGCGCGATGGGTGTCGTTCCTCGGCACCGTCGTGGCGCTGGTGCTCGGGGTCGCACAGGTCGCGGCCATGGGCGTACTCCTCATGACGATGCTGGACCTGCCGGACCGGCCGGTGGAGCGCTTCGCGCAGGCTCCGGCGGTGGTGCAGGCATCCGACCCGGACTGGGACCCCGCCCACCACGACCTGGGCATCAGGTCCCCCGAGGCGGCCCAGGGCATCTCCGACGGCCTTCGGCAGAAGGTCGCCGCGACCGGTGGGACCGTCGTCGACCGCGCGTTCTACGCGCAGCTCCTGGACGGGCCCGAGGACCAGGTCGGCCACCCCTGGCCGGTGGCCAGGTTCGGTGGCTACCGGCTCACCGACGGCAAGGAGCCGGCCGGCGACAAGGAGGTCGCGGTCCCCTCGGACCAGGCCAGGACCGGCGACGAGGTCACCGTCCTGACCGCCTCCGGCGTCGCCCGCTACACCGTGAGCGGCACCTTCTCCCCGGTGGAGTGGGAGGACGCGGTCTTCTTCTCCGACGCGGAGGCCGCCCGGCTGTCCCCGCGCATCGAGTCCCTGGTGGCCCTCGGGCCCCTGGCGGAGGTACGGGCCGCCGTCGGCGACGACGCCGCGGTGCTCACCGGCCAGGACCGGCACAAGGCGGACGCCAGCGAGGCCCAGGACCGCGAGACGCTCGACAACACGATCACGCTGGTGCCGGTGATGGCCAGCGTGGCGGGGACGACCGCGATCTTCGTGGTGGCCTCCACGTTCGCCTTCGCCGTCATCCAGCGCCGCCGTGAGGTCGCCCTGCTCCGTGCCGTCGGCGCCACACCGAAGCAGGTGCGCAAGATGGTGCGCAACGAGGCGCTGCTCGTCGGCGTCGTCGCCTCCGCGCTCGGCACGGCCCTGGGGCTCTTCGGCGCGCAACTGCTCGCAGACATGCTGATCGCCATGGACATCTCGCCCGAGTGGTTCACGGTGGAGCCCTCGCTGCACTGGACCGTCCTGGCGCCGCTCGCCGCCGCCTTCCTGGTCGGGCTTCTGGTGGCGGTCGGCGGTGCGGCCGCCGCCGCCCGGAGGGCCGGCGGCATCAGGCCCATCGAGGCGCTGCGCGAGGCCTCGGTCGACGACACCGGTGTCACGCGCGGGCGTGCGCTGCTGGGCGTGGCCGCGTTGGCCGGTGGTGTGGGGTGGACCGGCTGGATCGCGGTGGGGTCGCCGACCAGCGTGCTCTCACCCACGGTCTACGTGGTGTCTCTGATGGTGCCGGTACTGGCCGCGGCCGTGCTCTCGCCGCTGGTCGTCGGGCCGCTCGTCAGACTGCTGATGCTGCCCTTCCGGGGGGCTTCCGGCCCCACCGCGATGCTCGTACGGGAGAGTGCGCTGACCTCGCGCCGGCGCACCGCGGCGACAGCGGCGCCCGTCCTGCTCACCGTCGGGCTCGCGTTCTCGCTGCTCGCCGCGACCGACTCGCTGGGTGCGGCGCGGGACAACGGGCTCCAGAACAAGGTCAGTTCGCAGTACGCGCTGGCTCCCGACGGAACTCCGGGCATCAGCCCGCAGGTGATCGAGCGGGTCGCGGCCATCGACGGCGTGTACGTGGCGGCCCCGGTCCTCACGACGATCTACACCAAGGACGAGGACCGCTACGACGAGAACGACGGCCTCGTGGTCGACCCCGAGGCGCTGAAGAAGACCATGGACCTGGACATCCTCGAAGGTTCCCTGGACGACCTCGACGACAACAGCACCGCCGTGGCCGATCTGTGGGGCATGGACGTCGGCTCGAAGCTCGACGTGCGGATGGCCGACGGCCGGAACGTCGAACTCCGGGTGGCGGCCACCTACAAGGCGCTGCGCGGCGAGGACGTCGCCTATCTGCCCGAGCGGTTCGCGCCGACCGCCGCCTACGCCAGGGACGGTCTCGCCCGGCGCGCGTACATCTCACTGGCCCCCGGCACCGACCGCGCCGAGGTGACCGCCGAGATCCGCGAGGCGGTGGCGGGCAGCGGGGCGGCCTTCATGACCAGGGACCAGCTCGTCGCGTCGGAGAGCGCGTACGCACGTCACCTCACGGAGGTACGGCAGCGTTCGACGGCGGTCATCATCATGATCTTCTGCTTCATCGCCATCCTCAACACACTCCTCATGGCGACCGCCGACCGGCGCCGTGACCTCGCGGTGCTGCGGATGACCGGAGCGACCCCGTGGCAGGTCCTCCGCTTCTTCGTCGCGGAGTCGCTGCTCGTGTCCGCGCTCGGGGTGGTACTGGCGCTCGCGGCCACGGCGGTCAACCTGGCCGGCCTGTGGGGAGCGCTGCTCCAGCTGTTCGGAGCGACGCCGATCGTGGTGCCGTACGCCGTCGTCATCGGAGTGGCCGTCCTGTCCACCCTGCTGGCCGTGATCGGCACCGTGGTGCCGGTCGGTACGGCCCTTCGGGCCCGGGCCGCCCAGTTCGCCGGCTCGCGCGAGTAGCCGCGCACGCACGGCGTCACCACCCCGCACCACCCCGAGACCCACGCGGTCCGGTCCCGCCACCCCCGTCGGGACCGGGCCGCGTGCTGCGTCACGGGCGGTGGGCGCACGGATGTGTTCAGCACAGGGCCGGTACAGGCCCGCAGCCGAAGCTGAGTGCGAATCCGACCACCGAAGGGGAGCCGACAACCAGGTGTTGCGGGGATCGCTAGAACCCGCCCAGGGATGCGGGGCCGTCGCCGTGTGTGCCGGGGTGGGTGCTCAGAGGCGCTCGGGCGTCCGGATGCCGAGCAGCTTCATGCCCTGGTGCAGGGTGCGGGCGGTGAGCTCGACGAGGAAGAGACGGTTCTCGACGACCTCCGGCGCGTTCTCGTCGCTCAGCACCTGGCACTGGTCGTAGAAGGTGGTGAGGTGGGACGCCAGCTGGTAGAGGTACGCGGCCAGCTTGTGCGGCTCGTACCCCTCGGCGACCTCCTCCAGGACCGCGCCGAACTGGTCCAGGTGCAGACCCAGCGCCCGCTCGGCCGGAGCGAGCTCCAGCTCGGCGTGGGCGGCGGGCTTCGCGTCGCCGGCCTTGCGCAGGATGGAGCGGATCCGGGCGTAGGCGTACTGGAGGTACACCGAGGTGTCGCCGTTCAGCGAGACCATCTGGTCCAGGTCGAACTTGTAGTCGCGCACGGCGGACGTCGAAAGGTCGGCGTACTTGACCGCACCGACACCGACGTACCGGCCGTTCTCGACGATCTCCTCCTCGGACAGGCCCACCTTCTCGGCCTTCTCCCGGACGACCGCGGTGGCCCGCTCGACGGCCTCGTCCAGCAGGTCCTCCAGCCGGACGGTGGTGCCCTCACGGGTCTTGAACGGCTTGCCGTCCTTGCCCAGGACGGTGCCGAAGGCCAGCTGGTGCGCCTTGACGTCGTCGTTCAGCCAGCCGGCGCGGCGGGCCGTCTCGAAGACCATCTTGAAGTGCAGGGACTGCCGGGCGTCCACCACGTAGAGCAGGCTGTCGGCCTCGAGGTTCCGCACCCGGTCGCGGATCGCGGAGAGGTCGGTCGCCGCGTAGCCGTAGCCGCCGTTGGTCTTCTTGACGATCAGCGGAACCGGGTTGCCGTCCGGGCCCTTCACATCGTCGAAGAACACGCACAGGGCGCCCTCGGAGCGGACGGCGACGCCCGTCTCCTCCAGGATCCGGCAGGTCTCCTCGAGCATGTCGTTGTACCCGGACTCGCCGACGATGTCGGGGTCGCGGATCTCCATGTCGAGCTTGTTGAAGACGGAGTAGAAGTAGATCTTCGACTCGTCGACGAAGCGCTGCCAGGTCGCCAGCGTCTCCGGGTCGCCGGCCTGGAGGGCCACCACCCGGTCGCGGGCGCGGGCCTTGAACTCCTCGTCCGAGTCGAACAGGGCCCGGGACGCCTTGTAGACGCGGTTCAGCGAGGACATGGCGGCCTCGCCGTCCGTCTCCCCGCCCTCGTGACCTTCGTGCTTCAGCTCGCCCGGGTGCTCGAAGAGGTACTGGATGAGCATGCCGAACTGGGTGCCCCAGTCGCCGATGTGATGGCGCCGGACGACGTTCTCGCCGGTGAACTCCAGGATCTGGACCATCGCGTCGCCGATGACCGCCGACCGCAGGTGGCCGACGTGCATCTCCTTGGCGACGTTCGGCTGGGCGTAGTCGATGACGGTCGTGCCCGCGCCGGGCTTCACCGGCACGCCGAGCCGGTCGCCGTCGGCGGCCCGCGCGGCGAGCGTCTCGGTGATCGCCCGGTCGGTGAGGGTGACGTTCAGGAAGCCGGGGCCGGACACCTCGATGTCCTTGATCAGCTCACCGGCCGGGAGGGCCGCGGTGACCTGGGCGGCCAGCTCGCGAGGGTTGCCCTTGAGCTTCTTGGCGAGCGCGAGGATGCCGTTGGCCTGGAAGTCGGCCCGGTCGCTTCGGCGCAGCAGCGGGTCCGCGGTGCCGGCCTCCGGCAGAGCTGCCGTCAGGGCGTCCGCCAGCTGCTGCTGGAGCGTGGAAGCGAGGGAAGGGACCGAAGCCATGAGCCGGCTGCCGTTTCGGTAGAGGACAAGGGATCACCCCAGTATCCCACGGGGCGTAAAGCCGTTTTCGCGCTGCGGGTGGTACCTGGGAGAATGGGGGTGCCCTCCGTGGGCGTCCCCTACGAGTCCTAACACGAGAGAAGGACGTGCCGACCGTGGCTTCGAGTCAGAGCAGCACCGAGACCGACTGGGTCTCCCGCTTCGCGGACGATGTCATCGCCGAATCGGAGCGACGTGCGCCTGGCAAACCGGTCGTCGTCGCCTCCGGCCTCTCCCCGTCGGGCCCGATCCACCTGGGCAACCTCCGCGAGGTCATGACCCCGCACCTGGTCGCCGACGAGATCCGTCGCCGCGGGTACACCGTGCGTCACCTGATCTCGTGGGACGACTACGACCGCTACCGCAAGGTGCCGAACGGCGTCGAGGGCGTCGACGACTCCTGGCAGGCCCACATCGGCAAGCCGCTGACCTCGGTCCCGGCCCCGGCCGGCTCGGCGTACCCGAACTGGGCGGAGCACTTCAAGGCCGCCATGACCGCGGCGCTGGAGGAGCTCGGCGTCGAGTACGACCCGATCAGCCAGACCGAGCAGTACCTCGCGGGCACGTACCGCGAGCAGATCCTGCACGCCATGCGGCACCGCGCCGACATCGACGCGGTCCTGGACCGCTACCGCACCAAGAAGGACCCCGCCGCGGGAGGGAAGAAGCCGCAGCAGAAGAAGGTCGACGAGGCCGAGCTGGAGGCCGCGGAGGGCTCCGGCGCGGCGAGCGAGGACGACGGCGGCTCCGGCTCGGCGGGCTACTTCCCGTACAAGCCCTACTGCGGCAACTGCGAGAAGGACCTCACCGTCGTCACCTCCTACGACGACGACACGACCGAGCTGAACTACACCTGCTCGGCCTGCGGCTTCGCCGAGACGGTCCGCCTCAACGAGTTCAACCGCGGCAAGCTGGTCTGGAAGGTCGACTGGCCCATGCGCTGGGCCTACGAGGGCGTGATCTTCGAGCCCAGCGGCGTGGACCACTCCTCGCCGGGCTCCTCCTTCGTCGTCGGCGGCCAGATCGTGCGCGAGGTCTTCGGCGGTGTCCAGCCGATCGGCCCGATGTACGCGTTCGTCGGCATCTCCGGCATGGCGAAGATGTCCTCCAGCAAGGGCGGCGTGCCGACCCCGGCCGACGCGCTGAAGATCATGGAGGCGCCGCTGCTGCGCTGGCTCTACGCCCGCCGCAAGCCGAACCAGTCCTTCAAGATCGCCTTCGACCAGGAGATCCAGCGGCTCTACGACGAGTGGGACTCGCTGGCCCGCAAGGTCGCGGACGGCACGGTCCTGCCGGCCGACGCCGCGTCCTACGCACGGGCCGTCGGCACCGCCGCGGGCACGCTGCCCAGCACCCCGCGCCCGCTGCCGTACCGCACCCTCGCCTCGGTCGCCGACATCACCGCCGGCGCCGAGGACCAGACGCTGCGCATCCTCAGCGAGCTCGACCCCGAGAACCCGCTGACCTCCCTCGACGAGGCCCGGCCGCGCCTCGACCGGGCCGAGAACTGGATCACCACCCAGGTCCCGGCCGAGGCACGCACCGTCGTCCGGAGCGAGCCGGACAAGGAACTGCTCGGCTCCCTCGACGAACAGGGCCGTGAGTCGCTCAGGCTGCTCCTGGAAGGGCTCGACTCGCACTGGTCGCTGGACGGCCTGACCACGCTGGTCTACGGGGTGCCGAAGGTCCTGGAGGGCCTGGAGCCCGACGCTAAGCCGACGCCGGAGCTCAAGGTGGCCCAGCGCTCCTTCTTCGCGCTGCTGTACCGGCTGCTCGTCGGCCGGGACACCGGTCCGCGCCTGCCCACGCTGCTCCTCGCGGTCGGTGCCGACCGGGTGCGGACGCTGCTGGGCGCGTAGCACTCCTGGACATGTGAACGGGCGGTCCGCTCAGCGGACCGCCCGTTCACATGTGCCCGCTCCCGGGCGTCAGGCGATGTGGTCGGCCGCCTCGTCCACGTTGAAGCGCTGCTTGAAGCCGGGCAGCAGCTTGCGCAGCAGTGCGGTGCTGCGTGGGTGGCGGACGTTGTGCCCGTCCGAGAGGTGGATGTCGAGGACCTCGACGCTCGGGTAGTCCTGGTGCTGCTGGGTGTAGGCGGCGAACACCTGGTAGGCGATCTCGCCGAACTCGATCTCCGCCTCGGCCGATTCGGCGGGGTCGGCCGGCTCGGTCTCCTGCCGGTCGGCATGGAGTTCCTCGACGTCGAGGCGTACGGGCTGCTGTACGGGCATCTGCGTCTGCGGCCCCGGGCCGGGCTCCGCGGCGCGCGGGTGAGGGAAGGCGCCGATCGTGCCCACGTTGCCGAGCGGGCGGGTGCGCCCGGGGCCCGACGGGATCATGACCGGACTGGACTCCGGGCCCTCGTCGTAGTCGGGGTCGTAAGCGCCCGCGTACGCCTCGTCCGGCACCTTGGGGGCCGCGAACCACGGACTGTCGTGCGAGCCGGGGTGTTCCTGGACGTCCTGCTGTTGCCCGGGGTGCTGCCTGCCGTAGCCGTCGGGGCCGTCCGGCGGGTACTCGTCCCGGGGGTCGTGCTCGTACTCGTCCTGCGGGACGAACCGCTCCTCGTCGTGCCAGGGCGGCGAGTCCGGGTGGCGGTCCGCGTCCCGCGCACCCTGCTCCCGCTCGGGCGCCTGCTCGGGCCGGATCCGCTGACCCGGCGTCCGGTCCTGCGGTACGTAGGGGAGTTCGGGGTGCTGCTCGGTCTCCAGGACCGCCGGGGACGGGGGCAGCAGTGCGGGCTCGATGCCCGCGGCGGCGAGCCCCGCGGGTGCGGTCTCGGCGAGTGCCACACCGTACTTGGCCAGACGGAGCGGCATCAGCGACTCGATGGGAGCCTTGCGGCGCCAGTTGCGGCCGAACCGGGCCTGGAGGCGGGCCTGGTAGATCAGCCGGTCCTGTTCGAGCTTGATGACCTGCTCGTAGCTGCGCAGCTCCCACAGCTTCATGCGGCGCCACAGCTTGAAGGTGGGCACGGGGGAGAGCAGCCAGCGGGTGAGGCGGACACCCTCCATGTGCTTGTCCGCCGTGATGTCGGCGATCCGGCCGACCGCGTGCCGCGCGGCCTCGACGGCGACGACGAACAGGACCGGGATCACGGCGTGCATCCCGGTGCCCAGCGGGTCCGGCCAGGCGGCGGCGCCGTTGAACGCGATCGTCGCGGCCGTCAGCAGCCAGGCGGTCTGCCGCAGCAGCGGGAAGGGTATGCGCATCCAGGTCAGCAGCAGGTCCAGCGCGAGCAGGACGCAGATGCCCGCGTCGATGCCGATCGGGAAGACCAGCGAGAACTGCCCGAAGCCCTTCTCCTCCGCCAGCTCGCGCACGGCGGCGTACGAGCCCGCGAAGCCGATCGCTGCGATGAGTACGGCGCCGGCGACGACGATTCCGATGAGCACGCGGTGTGCGCGTGTCAGCTGCATTGCGGCCACCCGCGATCCCCTCCCGAACTTGAAGAACCGGCTCCACTTCGGCATCCGGCGCGGGCACAGCCTGGCACATGCCGGCCGGGCGCGTTGCGCGGGGATGGGCCGCGGCCCGGCACTCGGGGGAGTGCCGGGCCGCCTCAAGGTGCCTCTGCGCAGGGGAGTTGGCGCCCGGGTGCGACTCCGGTCACGAATTGCCTACGGGCCGTCGGGAGTCGGGCGTCCGGGACTTCGGGCGTCCCGGCTTTCGGGTGTCCGGGCCCACGTGTCCGGGTGTCCGGGTGTTCGGCCCACGTGCCCCCGGGCCGCCCTAGGGGTCCTACGAGGCCTTGGTGGCCTTCGCCGACGTCTTCGGGGACGCCTTGGACGACGACTTGGACGACGACTTGGACGAAGCCTTGGAGGACGTCGTGGCCGAGGGCTTGGCGGACGGGGACGAGCTCGCCTCCCCGCCGTCGTCCGAACCGACCGCCGCGACGGCCTCCTTGGCCGCCTTCTGGGCGCCTTCCAGGATGTCGGCGGACGAAGGCGTCTTGGCCCCCGCCAGGCCGGCCCCGTTGTACGTGACGCTGACGACGACGTTGCCGGTGCGGGCGAGGACCGTCGCGTAGGCGAAGTCGTCGCCGGACTTCGTGAGGCCGTAGGTGATGGCCGTGGCCTGCTCGCCGAGACCGGCGGCGGGCTTGGACGCGGGCTTCTCGGCCCCCTCGGTCGCCTGCTCCTTGGCGACCTGCTTCGTGTACTCGTCCGTTGCACGCTTGGCCCCGCTGCCCAGCGACTGGTCGGAGTCGAAACGGGTGAAGCCGACGTCGAGCCAGCGGTACTGCGAGCCCTTGACGCCGTTGTCGTCCAGGCCGTTCCACGAGCAGCCGCCACGGGTCGCCGTGTCGCTGGACTTGCCCGGGGTGCCGCCCTTGGTCTTGGCCTTCGGGACGAGGTCCTCGATCGTCTTCGCCGAGAGCGAGTCGCAGGCGTCGGGCAGCGCGGAGTACTTCGCGGGCTCGACGGTGGGCTCGCTCTTCTTCGCACTCGGCGAGGTCGAGGACGCCGTGTCCTTGGAGTCGCCGGAGTCCGACGAGCAGCCGGCGACGACGAGCATCACCGGTACGGCGGCGCAGGCGAGTATGCGGGACAGTCGCGGAGCTGATCGGTGCATGGTTCCTTCACTCGGACGGCACGGCGGAGTCGGTCGCGTGCGGGCGGGCGGTGTGCCGGTCGGACGGTGTGCCGGTCGTCCGGGCGGTTCACGCTCGGACGTGCCGGGTACGGGCGGTCGTGCGGTCTGTCGGTTTCGTACTGCGGTCACGCGACCCGGGGGCACGTGGTCCGGCGGCCGGCTGGATGCCGGGCCGCGTACCTCGTGGCGCAACACCGCCGGGTACGTCGACCGGGGCCACGGTACGACGGACCGCGAGCGGATGCCGCCTCCGGCATCGGCGCCCGGCAGGTGCCGGCCGCCCGGCCGGGCCCCGCGCCGAGGCCCGGCGGCGCGGGTCAGTCGCTGAGTGTCTCGTTCAGATTTCGGGCCAGGGCCTGCGTCTTCTCCTGCAGTTCCTTGCTGTCGGGGACCTCGGAGGGGCGGCCGGGCTGCTCGCCGTAGTGGACGGTCACGATCACGTTCGATGTGCGGAATACCACGCTCACGGTGCGGTGCTGCGAGGTGGAACCGGCCGGGGTGAGCACATCGTCCAGGAACGCGGCGTCCCCGAGTCCGTCGAGCAGCCGGGGCCGGAGGTCCTCACCGGGGGTGTCCGGGCCGGAGCTGACGGAACCTGACGACGGGGAGGCGGAGGACGCGGAAGTGGTGCCGTCCGGGGTGCCGGACGGGGTGCCCGAAGGGGTGCTGCCGGGAGAGGCGGAGGCGGAACCGTCCGGTGTCTCGCTCGGGGTGACGCCACCGGGCGCGGGGAGCCCGGCGTCCTCCTGCTTCTGGGCGTACACCTCCCTGGCCCGGTCGTCGTCGCTCACCGAGGGTTCGTAGGAGACGACACGCTCCAGGTCGATCGACAGGTTCCACGACGCGTCCGGGGTGTCCGACGACCAGCGGCAGCCGACCTTGCGGTCGGTGTCGTAGGTGACGGACGCCGTGCCCTCGTACACCCTCTCCCGCTGCTCCTCGGGAAGCTCGGCGGTGCCCGGCAGCAGGTCCTTGAGCATGGAGCGGGGGACGGCACGGCAGGATTCGGGCAGCGTCCGGTACTTCCCGGGAGGCGCGGTCGTGACCGCCGGGCTGCCGGGCTTGCTGTCGGCGGCGGGATCTTCGGCGCCGGAGCCGGCGCTGCAGCCGGCGACGAGCGCCACGAGAAGCGCTACGCCGGGTACGTACGCCATGTGTCGCACGGTTCCCAGGCTCCCTTCGGTACGAAAACGGGTTGCCGCCCGATGGCGGCCGATGGACACAATGTGTATCGCACGCGCCGCCGTGACTGCCGGTCGGCCGACCTGTTTGCCGACCTTGGCGCCGGTTTTGCGCTTTCAGTCTTTTTCGGGGGAATCGAGGAGTTATGTCGTATGTAGAGGTACCGGGTGCGAAGGTTCCCATCCGTATGTGGGCGGACCCGGCGTCGGTCGAGGACGGGGCGATGCAGCAGCTGCGCAACGTCTCCACGCTGCCCTGGATCAAGGGCCTCGCCGTCATGCCGGACGTCCACTACGGCAAGGGTGCGACGGTCGGCTCGGTGATCGCGATGCACGGGGCGGTATGTCCGGCCGCGGTGGGTGTGGACATCGGCTGCGGGATGTCGGCGGTCAAGACCTCGCTCACGGCCAACGACCTGCCGGGTGACCTGTCGCGGCTCCGGTCGAAGATCGAGCAGGCGATCCCGGTGGGCCGGGGGATGCACGACGAGATCGTCGATCCGGGGAGGCTCCACGGCTTCCCGGCCCAGGGCTGGGACGACTTCTGGTCGCGTTTCGACGGGGTCGCCGAAGCGGTCAAATTCCGTCAGGAGCGCGCCACGAAGCAGATGGGAACGCTCGGCTCGGGCAACCACTTCATCGAGTTCTGTCTCGACGAGGCGGGAAGCGTGTGGCTGATGCTGCACTCCGGATCCCGCAACATCGGCAAGGAGCTCGCGGACTTCCACATCGGGCAGGCTCAGAAGCTGCCGCACAACCAGGGCCTCGTCGACCGTGACCTGGCGGTGTTCATCGCTGACACCCCGCAGATGGCGGCTTACCGGAACGACCTCTTCTGGGCGCAGGAGTACGCCAAGTACAACCGGTCGATCATGATGGGCCTCTTTCAGGACGTGGTCCGCAAGGAGTTCAAGAAGGCGAAGGTCACGTTCGATCCGGTGATCTCCTGCCACCACAACTACGTGGCGGAGGAGCGGTACGACGGCATGGACCTGCTGGTGACCCGGAAGGGCGCGATCCGGGCGGGCTCCGGAGAGTTCGGGATCATTCCCGGGTCGATGGGGACCGGCTCGTACATCGTGAAGGGCCTGGGGAACGCGGCGTCCTTCAACTCCGCCTCGCACGGTGCGGGCCGGCGGATGAGCCGGAACGCGGCCAAGCGGACGTTCTCGACACGGGATCTGGAGGACCAGACGCGTGGCGTCGAATGCCGTAAGGACTCCGGAGTGGTGGACGAGATCCCGGCCGCGTACAAGCCGATCGAGCAGGTCATCGACCAGCAGCGGGACCTCGTGGAGGTCGTCGCCAAGATCAAGCAGATCGTCTGCGTGAAGGGCTGACCACCGGCATCCTCCGTTGCGACGACGGGCCCGGACGAACGTGTCCGGGCCCGCTCGCGTGCCGCCGTCCAGCAGCCCACGGCGGGCCGGCCGCCGGCTGCCGTCGGGGAGGGCCGATCGTGCGGGTCAGCCGGTGCGGTGCACCTTGGAGTTGGACGCCTGGGCGCGGGGGCGGACGACCAGGAGGTCGATGTTGACGTGGCTGGGGCGGGTGACGGCCCAGGTGATGGTGTCGGCGACGTCGTCGGCGGTGAGCGGGGCGTCCACGCCGGCGTAGACCTTGGCGGCCTTCTCGGTGTCACCGCGGAAACGGGTGGTGGCGAACTCCTCGGTCTTGACCATGCCGGGGGCGACCTCGATCACGCGGACCGGGGTGCCGACGATCTCCAGGCGCAGGGTCTCGGCCAGGACGTGCTCGCCGTGCTTCGCGGCCACGTAGCCTCCCCCGCCCTCGTACGTGGAGTGCCCGGCCGTCGAGGAGAGGATCACGACCGTGCCGTCGCCGCTCGCGGTGAGGGCCGGCAGCAGGGCCTGGGTGATGTTGAGTGTGCCGATGACGTTGGTCTCGTACATCTGGCGCCAGTCGGCGGGGTCGCCGGTGGCCACCGGATCGGCGCCCAGTGCGCCGCCCGCGTTGTTCACCAGGACGGCCAGGGAGCGGAACGCGGTCGCGAACTCGTCGACCGCGGCCCGGTCGGTGACGTCCAGTGCGTAGGCGGTCGCCTGGTGGCCCGCTTCGGTGATCTCCGCGGCGAGTGCCTCGATGCGGTCCTTGCGGCGCGCGGTGAGGACCACGCGGTACCCGGCGGCGGCCAGCTGCCTGGCGGTCGCGGCACCGATGCCGCTGCTCGCGCCGGTGATGACGGCGATGGGGGTGGCGGCCATGCGAACTCCTCGGACAGCTGATCGGTACGGGGCCAGGATAGGCGGGCCGCCCCGCCGGTCGATCAGTGGTTGCGCGGGCCGTACATGATCAGCGCCATGCCCGCGAGGCAGACCAGGGCTCCGGCCACGTCCCACCGGTCCGGACGGTAGCCGTCGGCAACCATGCCCCAGGCGATCGACCCGGCGACGAAGACCCCGCCGTACGCCGCGAGGATCCGGCCGAATTCGCCGTCCGGCTGGAGAGTGGCGACGAACCCGTACGCGCCGAGAGCGATGACACCCGCCCCGATCCAGATCCATCCGCGATGCTCGCGGACGCCCTGCCACACCAGCCAGGCGCCTCCGATCTCGAAGAGGGCGGCGACGGCGAAGAGGGCGGCTGAGCGGGCGACGAGCATGGGGCACAGCGTACGGAGCGGTCAGAGGCTCAGGGCGCGCCGGAGCCCTTCGGGGTCGCCGTGCTCGACGGACGCCCGCCCCCGAGGCCGCGTGCGGGTGTCCGGCCCGGGAGCCCGCGGTCAGGTGGCCGGCGCCCGGCCTCCGCCCCCGCCGAACTCCCGCAGGGCCTCCGCCACGATGGCTTCGAGGCGGGCGTGGTGTGCGCCCCGCCAGTACACCCGGCCGCAGTCGGCGCACTGCGCGAAGACGTCGTAGCCGGCCTGGGTGCCCTGCTCCAGCCGCCCGCTCACCGACTCCTTGTCGGCCTCGGCGAGTGCGCCGTTGCAGGCGGTGCAGCGGGTCCACGGCGCGAGGGCGGGCGCGAAGCGGCCGAGGGTGTCCCGGAGCTGCTCGTCGGGCTGGTCGCTGTAGACGTACGCCCCGGCCCAGATCTCCCTGCGCCTGAGCAGTCCCCGGTCGCGGGAGAGCAGCACACGCTTCTGCCGGGCGGAGAGCGCGGCCAGCGCCGGGTCGCCGATGTCCTCGCTCTCGTACGCGGCGTCCACGCCGAGGAGCCGCAACCGCCGTGCGAGCGTGCCCAGATGCACGTCGAGGAGAAAGCGCAGGGGTGCGCCCGGCACCCGCTGCGGCCGACGCACGGCGCACACCTCGACGTGCTCTCCCGCCCCGGGGACGTGGGACGCGGGCACGGCGAGCCCGTCGACCAGTAGGTGCCCGGCCTCGGTGAGGGGAACGCCGAGCGACTCCACGAGGTGCCCGAGGGTCGATGAGCCGTCCGTGATCACCTTCGTGCGGCCCTGGCGGCGCCCGTGGGTGACGAAAAGCCGCAGCTCCGGGGCTACTTCGAAGGTGATCTCGGGTCCGTTCACCTGGCCAGGATGCCATCGCGCCGGGCGGCCGGGCGACCGTTTTCCGGGTGCTGCTGGGCGCCGCCGGCCGCCGGGCGGGTGGCGGCGGCCGGCTCCGGTACCGCCGGTCACCGGCGCGCCGGTCGTGGACGTACCCGGGGGAGTCGTCAGCGCCTCTGGGCGAACGCCGTCGGCGGGGCGCCGACCGTGGTGGTGAAGTCCCTGACCAGATGCGCCTGGTCGCTGTAGCCGAGGTCCGCCGCCAGCGTGGCCCAGTCGGTCTCCTGGTCCGCGTCCGCGTGCCGGAGTGCCTCATGGATGCGATGCCGGAGGATGACCCACTTCGGCCCGACTCCCACGTAGGCGGAGAACAGCCGCTGCAGCGACCGCACGGACATGCCTCCGGCGCGGGCAAGAGCGTCCGCCCGGAGCAGTGAGCGGTCCGTGCGGGCGAGTTCGGCGAGTTCCGTCGCCAGCACCGCCTGGGGATCCGGCGGTGGGAGCACCCGGAGGAGGTACGCGTCCAGAGCCGCGACCCGTGCGTCCTCGTCGGCCTCGTCGAGGACGGTCCGTGCCACCGAGGAGACCGCTGGAGAGTCCGGCGGAACGGACAGCACCTCGTCCGCGGGGACGTGCAGTCCGGTCCACCGGGACACGGGATGGTGCGGCGCGAAGGGCCGGAACGCCCCGGCGCGGAACTTGACACCGCAGACCCGTCCCCGCCCTTCCAGCCGACGGGTGAAGACGCCTCGCACGATGCCGTGGACCTCGGCGGATCCGGCGGGCTCCGGATCGTCCCCCGTCCCCGGGCGCTCCAGGACGAGATGGACGTTCGGGTGCGGCACCACCTGGGAGGTGTACGGCTCGGAGAGGTCCCAGTCGATCAGCCAGTACTGCTCCAGGTACGGCCGAAGGGCGGGAGCGGGCTCACGGAGCCGGAAGTCGACGTGGTCGAAGAGGTCGGACGCACCGATGATGCCCCGGGTCCCACGAGCGGGCGCCGCGACGGCGTCGCCCCGCGCCCTGGCGCCGTCACCTCGCGTCTCGCTGTCACCGCGCCGCCCGGCGCCGTCTCCGCCCCGTGCCTCGCCGCCACCGCCTGCCGGGCCGCCGTCGCCGTCCGCCTCCGCGGCTGAGCCGGCTCCCACTCCCGCTCCGGTCATGGCGGGGATCCTACGGACACGGGGCCTGCGGGAGCCGGGGCGTGTCGCGTTTCTTCAAGACGTCCGACCCGCCCCTGAGGCATCGTCGGACCCATGAAGACGATCAGTGAACTGCTCGAGGAAACCGCCGCACACGCGGTACCCGTGGTGCGGGGCATCGACGACACACAGCTCGCCGCCCCCACGCCGTGCGGGGACTACGACGTCCGGGCCCTGGTCAACCATCTCTCCATGGTGGTCGACAACTTCAGGATCCTCGCCGCGAAGGGCGAGCCTGACTTCAGCCGTACGGAGGACGCCGTCACCGGTGACTGGCGTGACCGTTTCGACGAGGCGACCACGCTGCTCGTGAAGGCCTGGGCCGAGCCCGGGGCGGAGGAAGGGGTGAGCGGTGGCATGAAGCTGCCCGCCAGGACGGTCGGTTTCATGGTGCTGGGGGATCTGGTGGTGCATGCGTGGGACCTGGCCAGGGCGACAGGACAGGACTACGAGGTGGCCCCCGCGGTGGTCGCCGAGCTCCTGCCGGAGGTCGCCGCGATGGCTCCGCAGGCCCGTGAGGCCAAGGTGTACGGACCTGCTTTCCCCCTGCCGCCGGGGGCTACGGCCTTCGAGCAGGTGCTGGCGGAGACGGGACGCGACCCAGGCTGGCGTGCCCCTCGCCCCTGACCGTCGCGGTCCGGCAGCCTCCTGTGCACGGAACGGCGTGCGGAGCCGGATAGAGCCATCCGAGCGTCGTGTACGCCCTGTCGACGACCGCCTCGGCCGCGATCACCGCGTCGCGCGAGGCGAGCCGGGCCGCCCGCCGTGTGTACGGAGACGGCGGGGCGTCCTGCCGGCAGGCGCAGACGGTGTACACACCGCTCGCGGCGACCACGGCCGGAACGGACAGGGTCAGCAGCAGGTCGTGCATGCCGGGGGCCTCCTCGGGAGCGACTGGTGCTCCTTGCATCGGCAGCACCGGGAGCGGCTGGAGATCGTTCTTCGGCCAATGAATGGCTCATCGGTGACCTGCCCATGGCCTGTCCGGGGGCCGGGCCGCTTCCGCTGCGGTGACCGGGGGCAGGAAGGACACTGCGCGCCCCCGGCGCACCACCGGGGTGCGGATCCCACACCCGGCGCGCATCCCGAGCCCGGTGTCCCGCGCTACCGGCGCACGACCACTGCGCGAACCGGCCCCCGCCCGGGGCCGCCCCGTCTCAGGCTGTCCCCGTGGTGGGGGCGGAGGCGTCGCGGTCGAGGCGGGTACGCAGGGTCAGCGCGAACTCCTCGGCCCGGGCCAGCTGCACGCGTACCTTCTCGACCTGTTCGGAGGCGGCACGCTCGTACGCGCGGATCCGCGCCAGGAGGGCGTCGCGCTCGTCCGGTGCCAGCGCGGTCCCGTTGTCGAGGCGGTCGGTCACCTCCAGGAGGTCCCGCATCTCGTCCAGGGTGAAGCCCAGTGGCTTCATCCGGCGGATGACCATCAGCCGTGCCACGTCCGCCTCCGTGTAGAGACGGAAACCGCCCCTCGAACGGGCGGAGGGCGACACGAGCCCGGTCTCCTCGTAGTGCCGGATCGTGCGCAGTGAAAGCTCGGTGCGTGCCGCCACCTCGCCGATCTGCATGTGCTCGCCGCTCACCGTGTCCCGCTCACTGTCTCGGTGTGCACGGTGATCCGTGCACGGTGTCCCGTGTCCCCCGACGGCCGTCGTGACCACCGTGACCACACGGTACGACGAACCATCTCTACCCTAACGTTAGGGTAGAGTCGACGAAGGTCGGTTGCCCCGGGTCGACGACGCCCCGACGCGCCCCGCCCGGCAGGCACCTTCCAGGTCGCGGCACCGGTCGAGGCCGGGTGCCCGATACCCGCGGGACCTCCCGGTCCCGGCGCACTCCGGGCACCGCCGCCGGTGCACGGTCCGCGCCGTCCTCGCGCGGGCGCGACGGCCGTCCGCAACCCCACCGCTGCCGGCGGTGCGGCGGAAGACCCGCCGGTCGCCGCCCGCGGTACCGCGGAAGGCCGCCCCGCCGCTGCCCGCCCCCACGCTTCCGTCCGCGTCCCGCGCGGACGATCCGCGGGACGCCACCCCGGCCCCCGCGTCCCCCCGCACGTCCCGGTACGCCGGGTGTGCCCGAGCACGACAGGTCACGCCCCTTGTCCTCATCCGTACTGTCGCCGGACCGCCGGCCGGCCGGGTTCCGGCCCGCCTGGCTCTCCCCGAAGGTCTTCCGGACCGAGGTCCTGGCCGGTCTCGTCGTGGGGCTGGCGCTGATCCCCGAGGCGATCTCCTTCTCCGTCATCGCCGGGGTGGACCCGGCGGTCGGCCTCTTCTCCGCCTTCACGATGGCCGTCGTCATCTCCGTGGTCGGCGGCAGGCCGGCGATGATCTCCGCCGCGACCGGTGCGGTCGCCCTGGTCATCGCCCCCCTCAACCGGGAGCACGGACTGGGCTACCTGGTCGCGGGCGTCATCCTGGGCGGTGTCTTCCAGATCGTCCTGGGGGCGCTCGGGGTGGCCAAGCTGATGAGGTTCGTGCCCCGCAGCGTGATGGTCGGCTTCGTCAACGCCCTGGCGATCCTGATCTTCATGGGTCAGGTCCCCGAGCTGAGTGACGTCCCCTGGCCGGTCTACCCGCTGGTCGCGGGCGGCCTGGTCCTGATGGTGCTGTTCCCGAGGATCACCAAGGTGATCCCCGCGCCGCTGGTCTCGATCGTCATCCTCACCGCGATCACCGTCTCGGCGGGCATCGCGGTGCCGACCGTCGGGGACAAGGGCGCACTGCCCTCCTCGCTCCCGACGCCCGGCCTGCCCGACGTGCCCTTCACCCTGGACACCCTGACCACCGTCGCCCCGTACGCGCTCGCCATGGCCCTGGTCGGCCTCATGGAGTCGCTGATGACGGCCAAACTGGTCGACGAGATCACGGACACCCACTCCAGCAAGACGCGTGAGTCGATCGGCCAGGGCGTCGCCAACATCGTGACCGGCTTCTTCGGCGGGATGGGCGGCTGCGCCATGATCGGCCAGACCATGATCAACGTGAAGGTGTCGGGGGCGCGCACCCGCTTGTCCACGTTCCTCGCGGGTGTCTTCCTCATGGTCCTGTGCATCGTGTTCGGGCCGCTCGTCTCGCACATCCCGATGGCGGCGCTCGTCGCGGTCATGGTGATGGTGTGCTTCGCCACCTTCGACTGGCACTCCATCGCTCCCGGGACGCTGAAGCGGCTGCCGGCGGGCGAGACCGCCGTGATGGTGATCACGGTGATCTGCGTCGTCGCCACCTCGAACCTCGCCATCGGTGTCGTCGTCGGCTCGGTGACCGCCATGGTGATCTTCGCCAGGAGGGTCGCGCGCCTCGCGGACGTGACGTCCGTCACCGATCCGGACGGTGGCAGGGTCGTCTACTCCGTCTTCGGCGAACTCTTCTTCGCCTCGTCCAACGACCTGGTCGGCCGGTTCGACTACGCCGGCGATCCGGAGGAGGTGGTGATCGACCTCACTGCCGCGCACATCTGGGACGCCTCGTCGGTGGCGACCCTGGACGCCGTCACGACGAAGTACGAACAGCGCGGCAAGCGTGTGGAGATCGTGGGTCTCGACGAGCCCAGCGCCGACCTCCACAGCACCCTCAGCGGGCGCCTCGCCACAGGAGGTTGACACGCGTCCGAGCCCGTCCTCCGAGGCGCGAAAGCGCCGGTGAGGGCCTTTCCGGCGGGCTCCGCGCCCATGGCCGTAAGGGGAGGGTGGCTTGCCAGACGCTCCCCGGCTGGGCAATGGTTGCCGAAGGGAAAGCAATTTTCGTCCAGTTGGAAGGTGGTGCGGCTCGCATCACGCGGGCCCCCCCTCATGGCTCCTCAGAAGGAACAGATCGCCACGAAGACTCAGCAACGTCCCGCGTACGACCTGTGGGGACAGGCCCCGTACCCCGTGATCGTCGTCGACCCGGCCGGTGCGGTCGTGGGCCGCAACCCGGCCGCGGCGTCACTCCTGCCCGAAGCCGCGCACGGACTCCCGCTGGGTGACGTGGCCCCGGCCTGGCTGACACAGGCCCACGAGGACTTCGAGCCCCACCAGGACTTCGCACCCCAACAGGACTTCGCACCCCGCGAGGGAGCCGCGCACGAGGACTTCGCGCCTGCCGGCTCCGCCCGTGCGGAGACCGGGCACCGGCCCGGCCCTCTCGCGGCGGTGGACCGCCCGGCGTACCGGGGCGAGATCGGTGGCTCGGCCTTCGAGGCGCGTCCTGTCGTGAACGTCGAAGGGGACGTGGCGTGGTGGCTGTTCGACGACTCCCCGCGCCGTCTCGTCGAGGAGGAGCTGACCAGGGAGCGGGAACGCACCACCTTCCTGGCCGAGGCGTCGAACGTCCTGCTCGCCTCGCTGAACACCGACCGCTGCATGCGTGTCACCGCCCAGCTGGCGTCCCGGCACCTCGCGGACGCGGCGGTCGTGATCCTCCCCGCCTCGGGACGGAAGCTGCCCCTGGCGTACGCCGTCGACGGCGGGGCCGCGTTCCGGCGCACGGTGACGGAGGACCCCGCGCTCGTACCCGGTCTCAGCGAGGCACTGCAGGGTTTCCCGCCCGTACCGTCGCGGTGGATCGACCCCGCCGCGCTGCCGGGCTGGCTGCTGCCCGACGACTTCGCCGGCCCGGTCGGGTCGGCCGCCATCACCCCCCTGCCGGGGCACGGGGTCCCGGCAGGCGTCCTCGTCCTGCTGCGCGGCACCGGTTCCGCCGGGTTCAACGAGAGCGAGGAGGTCTTCGCCCGGCTCTTCGCCGCCCGGGCCGGCGCGGCCCTGTCCGCCGCGCGCCTCTACGCCGAGCAGAGCGACATAACCCGGACCCTGATGCGGGATCTGCTGCCGCCCCGGCTGGAGCGTGTCAACGGGGTCGAGTTCGCCGGTGGCTACCAGCCCGCCGCCGCACGGGAGCGCGTCGGCGGTGACTTCTACGACGTGCACCCGGGCAGCGCGCCCGACGACGTGTCCCTGGCGGTCCTCGGGGACGTGTGCGGGAAGGGCCTGGACGCCGCGGTCCTCACCGGGAAGATCCGCAACACCCTCCAGGCGCTGACCCCGATGGCCGACGACCACGCCCGCATGCTGCGGCTCCTCAACGGGGCGCTCCTCAACTCCCACCACACGCGGTTCGCGACCCTCGTGCTGGCCTCGGTCCGGCGCGAGGAGCACCGGGTGCGCCTGAGCCTCACCTCCGCCGGGCACCCCGCCCCGCTGGTGATCCGCAACGACGGCCGGGTCGAGGAGATCGAGACCCGCGGGACGCTGGTCGGGGCGCTGCCCCACGTCGAGGCCCACACGGTGGAGACGGACCTCATGCCGGGCGAGACGTGCCTGCTCTACACGGACGGGGTCACCGAGGCCCGTGGAGGTCCGCTCGGCGACGAGCTCTTCGGCGAGGAGCGGCTGATGCGCGCCATGGCGGAGTGCGTCGGGATGCCCGGAGCCGCGGTCGTCGAGCGGGTGCAGATGCTCGCGTCCGAGTGGCTCCACGACGGACGTCACGACGACATGGCGCTCGTCGCCATCACCGCTCCGCAGACCACCCATCTGAGTGCGGTGGACGGCCACACCCGGGGCAGGTACACCGCATGAGCACAGACACTCTCGCCGTACCCGGGACGCAAGGACTCCAGGACCGGCTGTGGGACGCGGTGACCGGTCGCGACGAACACACCGCCGCCCGGCTGGTCCTCTCCGCCGTGGACGAGGGGACCGACCCGGAGGCGGTCCTGCTCGACGTCATAGCGCCCGTACAGGCACGCGTGGGCACCGAGTGGGCGGCCAACCGGCTCTCCGTGGCTCAGGAGCACGCGGCCAGCGCCATCGCCGAACGGGTCATCGCAGCACTCGCCCACCACCCACGGGTGCGTGCCGAGCCCTGTGCGGGCCGGGTCACCGTGGCCTGCGTGGACCAGGAGTGGCACGCCCTGCCGGCGCGTCTGCTGGCCGAGGTGCTCACCCTGCGCGGATGGCGGGTCGACTTCCTCGGGGCGCAGGTGCCGACGCCGCACCTCATCGGGCACCTGCACAGCTTCGGTGCCGACGCCGTCGCGCTGTCCTCGTCGATCCCCACCCGGCTGCCGACCGCGCACGCGGCGATCACCGCCTGCCAGGCCGTCGGGGTGCCCGTCCTGGTGGGCGGGGCGGCTTTCGGCCAGGACGGCCGGTTCGCCCGTCTGCTGGGGGCGGACGCCTGGGCCCCCGACGCACGGTCGGCGGCGGTCCGGCTGGCGGACGGCCTCCCGGTGCCGGTCCCGGCGGCGGGCCGGCAGCAGATCGACGACCTGCCCCACCTCGGCGACCAGGAGTACACACTCGTCGTCCGTGGCAGACCCCAACTCGTGCGCGAGGTGATGGCGCAGCTGGAGGATCGCTTCCCCGCGGCGGCGTCCTACACCGAACAGCAACGTGAGCACACCGCGCAGGACGTCGCCCACATCGTCGAGTACCTGGGTGCGGCCCTCTACGTCGACGACGACGATCTCTTCACCGGCTTCATGAGCTGGACGGCTGCCATTCTCGAGGCCCGCAGGGTCCCGGCCGCCTCCCTGCTGCCGGTGCTCGACGTGCTGGGGACGGAGCTCAAGGACTTCCCCCGCACCACCAGAATGCTGGCCGGGGCGCGAGCCGTCCTCGAGGCCGGCGGGCAGCGACACCGGAGCACAGGATGACCGAACGCCCCCGTCCATCCCTCACCCTCGACGTCGAAGCCTCGCCCGGCGCCGTACGCCTGCGTGTCGCCGGTGAGTTGGACTACGACACCAGTGACCAGTTCGTGGAGCGCTTCCAGGAGTGCCTGGAGGCCGATCCCACGCTGCGTGAACTGGCCCTGGAGTGCGCCGGGCTGCGGGTGTGCGACTCCATGGGCGTCTCCAGCCTCCTGCTGGTCCACCGCGGCACCTCCGCCCGGGGGATCAGGCTGAGCCTGGAGAACCCCCCGGCCTTCCTCAGCCGGATCCTCTACGTCACCGGGACCGGGCACCTCTTCGGTGTCGCGGCCGACGGGGCGCGCGGCCAGGCCGGCCGCGCCGAGGAGGGCCCGCGGCCGGCAGGCGAGCCGTACCGGTCCTTCCCGCCGTCGGCACCCTCCGGCTGACGGGCACCCCCGCAGACCGGGGGGAACGCCCTCAGGGCCGGACGGGGCGCCCGATGTCAGGCGGCCCCCGGCGGGGCGCCGAGCGCCGCGTCGAGAGTGGGGAAGGTGTGCAGCACCTGGTCGACGCCCGCGGTGCGCAGGAGCCGTGTCACCGCCGCGCCCGGCGCGACGACGCGCAGTTCCGTCCGCTGGTGCACGTCGATGAGCAGTCCCAGGAACGAGGAGTCCGCGAAGGTCACCGCCGACGTGTCGAGCACGACGACCCGGTGCCCTCCCACGGCCTGCCACAGGGAGATGAAGAGCGGGTCGACCGTGTCGCAGTCGATGTCGCCCTGGGCGCGTACGACCCAGTGGCCGTTGATCTCGCACTCGGCCGCCACCACGGGCCGACCGGCGGGTACGGAGTTGTCGATGGGCTCGCGGACCATGCGGGAATTATGCCAACCGCCTCAGCGGGCCGGCGCCCTGCCCGTGCTCCGGGTGAGGACGGGGGACACGGCTCGCCGGAGGTCCTTCAGGTGAGCGCGACCAGGGCGACGATGTGCTTGCCACCGGGGAGATGCCTGATGGCCACGTGCTTGGTGAGCCGGCGCACCAGCAGCCATCCGTAGCCGCCGATGGGGGTGGTTCCGGGATCGCGTTCCGCCGTGACGGGAGTCTCCGTACTGGCGTCGGCGACCGTGAGGAGCAGGCCGTCGTCGGTGATACGCGCCGTGAAGCCGGTGAGACCTCCGCCGTGCCTGACGGCGTTGGTCACGAGCTCGGAGGTGACCAGCAGGGCGTCGGCGACCACCACATCGGCAGGGCCCTCTCCGCCCAGCCCGCAGAACTCCTCCTCCAGGAGCCGGGTGACCACGTCACGCGCGGCGGCCGCGTTCAGCGGCACGGTGGAACCGTGGCCCGTGCCTCCGGCCTCCGCCGGGGCAGCCGGGGCCGCGGCCTCCTCCGTCCCATGGACCGGAGTCGTACCGTCCCGCAGCACTTCTCGCTCCCCGTTCATTACCTTTTGCGCCTGCCCTGACAGCGCCCGCTCACACTCCGGCGCTCCATGGACGGCCGGCGCGGGGCGCGGGAGGTCAGCATGAGAGCGCCGCGTCCACCGTGTCGGCGAACGTGAAGGCACCGAGTGTGCCCGAGACCTCGAAGAGCCTGCGCAGCCCGGTGTCGAGAGGCCCGGCCAGAACCAGCCGGACCCCGGTCGCGGTGTGCCGGCGCTGGGCGTTCAGCAGGACGTGCAGTCCGGTCGAGTCGGCGAACTCCAGCCGGGACAGGTCGGCCACGGTCAGCCGTCCGCCGCGCCCGGCGGCGCCGTCGAGCGCCTCGACCAGTTCGGAGTGGCCCGACCACCCGTCCAGGCTGCCCCGGACACGGATCAGGACGACACCGTCGTCCGCGGTCTCCACGACCACACGCAGTTCATCCGCCGTCATGGCCGTATTTTCCTACACCGGTGCGCGGGGGCGAACAGGTGCTCCCCGATTCCGCGCCCTCCGGGAGCCCGGGTGGTGCTCAGGGCCACACCAGGCAGTACGCCTGATGGCCCGCGTCGTGCAGCCGGTGGGAGAAGTCCTGCCACTCGTGCAGCAGTTGGTAGACGTTGAAGGCGTCGCGCGGGCCGCCCCGGTCGGGAACCGTGGACCAGATGAAGGCCGCGGCGCCGACCGACTCCTCGCCGACGTCGCGCAGGGGGTCCACGACCGTCATCGGCAGCTTGACCACCGCGTAGTCGGGGTGGAGCACGACGAGTTCGAGCGGGGGCACCTTGTGCAGGGGTATGCCCTGTATGCCGGTGAGGACCATGGCGGCCACCGTCTCCGGCTTGATCTTGCTGAACATGCCGCCCATGCCCAGCTCGTCGCCGCCCAGTTCCTCGGGGCGCATGGAGATGGGCACACGCGCGGCGGTGGCCCCGTCGGGCGCACCGAAGTACTTGTAGGTCACCCCCACCCTTCCACTGCTCCTGCTCCCGGAATCCTCGACGCCGGCCGTCGACGCGTCCCGTACGCGCTCGGCCTCGCGCCGGTGCCGCCCTCGCCGGGCAGGCTCGGGCCCCAGGTCGTCGGTCCCTTCGCCCACTCCGCCACCGCGATGCATATCTCATCCACCCGACTACTTCTTAGGAGACACAGCCCCGCCGCGCAACCCGATCATCGTCAGTGACCTCCCCCACGGGCGCGCGGTGAAACACCTGTCCGCAAGACCGTCGACGCCTCTGACACCATGGCATGGGTGAGCTTTCCCTATGACGCCCCAGTTTCGCAGACGCGAGGAGACTGACGCCCTTTCGTTGTACGAGCCTCATACGGGGAGAGCGCGCTCCCTGCTCACCGGTGGCCGGAATCGCCGGTCAGGCCCCCCGAACCTCGAATCGCAGATCAGGACCAAAGTGGCGTATCCATACGAAGCCCCAGTTTCGCAGACGCTTTTCGACCGGGCGTCCCTCGTGACACCCGGTGGCGTGAACTCTCCCGTGCGTGCGTTCCGTGCCGTGGGCGGTACGCCCCGGTTCATGGTGTCCGGTACGGGTCCGTACCTCACCGACGCCGACGGCCGTGAGTACGTCGACCTCGTGTGTTCGTGGGGGCCGATGATCCTCGGCCATTCGCACCCCGAGGTCACCGCCGCCGTCCAGGACGCCGTGGCCCGCGGTACCTCCTTCGGTACGCCGGGTGAGGGCGAGGTGGCGCTCGCCGAGGAGATCGTCGCCCGGATCGATCCCGTCGAGCAGGTCCGCCTGGTGTCGTCCGGCACCGAGGCGACCATGTCCGCGATCCGGCTCGCCCGCGGTTTCACCGGGCGCGCCAAGGTCGTGAAGTTCGCCGGCTGCTACCACGGGCACGTCGACGCCCTGCTGGCCGCGGCCGGTTCCGGGGTCGCCACCTTCGGTCTGCCCGACACGCCCGGCGTGACGGGGGCGCAGGCGGGCGACACGATCGTGCTTCCGTACAACGACCTGGACGCCGTACGCGCCGCGTTCGCCGCGCAGCCGGGGGAGATCGCCTGTGTGATCACGGAGGCCTCCCCGGGCAACATGGGCGTGGTGCCGCCGCTCGACGGCTTCAACGCCGGGCTCAAGGAGATCTGCGCGGCCAACGGCGCGCTGTACATCTCCGACGAGGTGATGACGGGCTTCCGCACGTCGAAGGCCGGCTGGTACGGCATCGACGGAGTGCGTCCCGACCTGATGACCTTCGGCAAGGTCATGGGCGGCGGTTTCCCCGCCGCGGCGTTCGGCGGCCGCGCCGACGTGATGGCGCACCTGGCACCCGCCGGCCCCGTCTACCAGGCGGGCACCCTGTCCGGGAACCCGGTGGCCACCGCCGCGGGCCTCGCCCAGCTGCGGCTGCTGGACGACGCGGCGTACGCGAAGGTCGACGCGGTCTCCGCGGAGCTGCGCGCCCTGGTCGGCGAGGCCTTCACCAAGGAGGGCGTCGCGCACACGGTGTCGGCGGCGAGCAACATGTTCTCCGTCTTCTTCACCGACGAGCCCGTCCGAGACTACGAGGGGGCGAAGAAGCAGGAGGCGTTCCGCTTCACCGCGTTCTTCCACTCGATGCTGGAGCAGGGCGTGTATCTGCCCCCGTCCGCCTTCGAGTCCTGGTTCGTCTCCACCGCCCACGACGCGCGGGCGCTGGAGCGGGTCGCCGCCGCGCTGCCCGCCGCCGCCCGCGCCGCATCGGAGGCCACCGCATGAGCGAGTCCAGCAGCAAGGACATCACCGTCGTCCACCTGATGCGCCACGGTGAGGTGCACAACCCGGAGGGTGTGCTCTACGGGCGCCGGGCCGGCTACAGCCTGTCCGACCTCGGCCGCCGGATGGCCGACCGGGTCGCCGAGCACCTGGAGAAGCGCGACATCACGCATGTCGTGGCCTCCCCGCTCGAGCGTGCCCAGGAGACGGCCACCCCCATCGCCGCGTCGCACGGCCTGGAGCTGGCGACCGACGGACGTCTCATCGAGGCCGCCAACGTCTTCGAGGGCAAGACCTTCGGCGTCGGTGACGGGGCGCTGCGCAAGCCGGAGAACTGGAAGCACCTCACCAACCCCTTCAAGCCGTCCTGGGGGGAGCCGTACGTCGAGCAGGTCGTACGGATGATGGGTGCCCTGGACGCGGCGCGTGACGCCGCCCGAGGGCACGAGGCGGTGTGCGTCAGCCACCAGTTGCCGATCTGGATCGTGCGGAGCTTCGTGGAGCGGCGACGGCTGTGGCACGACCCGCGCAAGCGGCAGTGCACCCTGGCCTCGCTGACGACGTTCACGTACCAGGGGGACGAGATCGTCTCCGTCGGGTACACCGAGCCGGCCAGGGACCTCGTTCCGGCGCACCTGCTCGCGGGGGCGAAGCCGGTCAAGGGGAAGTCCAAGGCCTTCGGCGCCTGAAAGGCCGTCCCGCGGCGCCCGGATCACACGCGGGACACGCCCCTAGCAGCTCCCGCGTGTGATCCGGGCGCACCCCGCCGCCCTGTAGGCCATGTGCAGCAAATGTAAGGGTCTGTTCACGTAATCATTTTTATGATTATCGGTGGAACCCCCGTGTTGGATTCCTCATCTAAGCCATCACCAGTTTGTATGGCAATGAGGTAATACGACCGCAGATGGGGACGCCATGCGTGAAATCAACCGTAGGGGCCTGCTCGGGGCAGGACTGGGAGCCGCAGCCGCACTGTCGATGTCCGGCTGCGGCTCTCTCAGTTCTTCGGAGAGCGGGAGGCCGGCTCCGCCGAAGGGATCTCCCGGAGCCAAAGGGCCCCACGGGAATGGCGGGGACACCCCGAAGAATCAGGTCAGGCTGATCGGTGACGGTTCCACGGCCGACACGGGAAAGCAGCCCAACCAGCCGGCGGCGCCGGTCCCGCTGGAGCCCGGCCAGACCCCGCCGCAGTTCGTGATCTTTTCCTGGGACGGTGCGGGAGAGGTCGGCAACGGACTCTTCCCGCGCTTTCTCGAACTCGCCGAGGAGCACGACGCGGGGATGACCTTCTTCCTCTCCGGGCTCTACGTGCTGCCCGAGGCGAAGAAGTCGCTCTACCGCCCGCCCAACAACCCGCGCGGCGCCTCGGACATCGGCTACCTCAACGACGACCACGTCAAGCAGACGCTGAAGTACGTGCGCCAGGCGTGGCTGGACGGGCACGAGATCGGGACCCATTTCAACGGGCACTTCTGCGGCGGTTCCGGATCGGTGGGCAACTGGACGCCGGAGCAATGGCGGAGCGAGATCGACCAGGCCGTCTCGTTCGTCACCGAATGGCGGACCAACAGCGGGTGGGAGGACGTCGAGCCGCTGCCCTTCGACTACCGGAAGGAACTGGTCGGAGGCCGTACACCCTGCCTTCTCGGACAGGACAACCTGCTGCCGACCGCGAAACAGCTGGGCTGGCGCTACGACGCGAGTTCGCCCGGTGGCAGCCAGATGTGGCCGGAGAAGCGCCAAGGCGTATGGGATCTTCCGCTTCAGGGAATTCCCTTCCCCGGCCACTCCTTCGAAGTCCTCTCCATGGACTACAACATCCTCGCCAACCAGTCGAAGAATTCGACCAACGGGATGCCGTCGCGCTATCCGGGATGGCGCACCCAGGCCACCCAGGCGTACATCGCGGGATTCGACCGCGCCTACGAGACGAACCGGGCGCCCTTCTACGTCGGAAACCACTTCGAGGAGTGGAACGGCGGCATCTACATGGACGCCGTGGAGGATGTGATCAAACACATCGCGGGCAAGCCGGATGTGCGCCTCGTCTCATTCCGGCAGTTCGTCGACTGGCTCGACGCACAGGATCCGGCGGTGCTCGCGAAGCTGCGTACGCTCCAGGTCGGCCAGTCCCCCGAGGGCGGCTGGAACGCCTTCTTTAAACAGACCTGACAAGGGGCTTTACGGGCACCGAGGGGGGTGGGCAAGATCCCCTGAACTGCCATGCGAAACTTTTCACATGAGCTATGGCCGCGCACCCCGACGCCGCTTCGCCCTGCTGGCCGCCGCAGTGGCGGCCGGCGCGCTGACCCTGTCCGCGTGCAGCGGAGAGGGCCCCAAGGCGGGCGGCGGCGGCAACACGAACTTCGTGACCGGCAGCGGCGGGGTCTCCACCGTCGCCAAGAACGACCGCGCGGACGCGCCGAAGCTGGACGGGACGACCCTGCACGGCGAGAAGCTCGACGTGTCCGACTTCAAGGGCAAGGTCGTCGTCCTCAACTTCTGGGGATCGTGGTGCGGCCCCTGCCGGGCCGAGGCCAAGCACTTCGAGAAGGTCGCGCAGGAGACGAAGGGTGAAGGGGTCCAGTTCGTCGGGGTGAACACCCGCGACACCCAGAGGACCCTCGCCATCAACTTCGAGGAGGACTTCGGGGTCACCTACCCGAGCCTCTACGACCCGACCGGCAAGCTGCTCCTCCGCTTCCCGAAGGGCACCCTGAACCCGCAGGCCATCCCGTCGACCGTGGTCATAGACCGGAACGGCAAGCTCGCGGCGCGTTCCCTCGCGGCGCTCGACGCGGACCGGCTGCGCGACATGATCGACCCGCTGGTAGCGGAGAAGTGACCCCGTGCTCCAGCTAGCCGCGACCGGGTACAACGACACCGTGACCAGTGGCGCCCTGCTCGTGGCGCTGCCGATCGCGCTGCTCGGCGGGCTCGTGTCCTTCTTCTCCCCGTGCGTCCTGCCGCTGGTGCCCGGCTATCTCAGCTACGTCACAGGGGTCAGCGGCAGCGACATCGCGGACGCCCGGCGGAGCAGGACGGTCGCCGGCGCCTCCCTGTTCGTCCTCGGCTTCACCGTCGTGTTCGTCTCCGGCGGCGCGCTCTTCGGGTTCTTCGGCCAGACGCTCCAGGGCTACAGCGACGTGCTCTCCAAGGTCCTCGGCGTGCTGATGATCCTCATGGGGGTCTTCTTCATGGGGCTCATGCCCTGGATGACCCAGCGCGAATTCCGTATCCACAAGCGGCCGGTGACCGGGCTGGCGGGCGCCCCCCTGCTCGGGGCCCTCTTCGGCATCGGCTGGACACCGTGCCTCGGCCCCACACTCGCCTCCGTCAACGCGCTCGCCTTCGACCAGGCCACCGCGGGCCGCGGTGCCGTCCTGTCCGTGGCGTACTGCCTCGGGCTCGGCGTCCCCTTCGTCCTGGCGGCGGTCGCCTTCCGCCGGGCACTCGGCGCGTTCGGCTGGGTCAAGCGCCACTACGCATGGGTCATGCGGATCGGCGGCGGCATGATGATCGTGACCGGGCTGCTCCTGCTGACGGGTGCGTGGGACGCGCTCATCCAGGAGATGCAGGTCTGGTCCAACGGCTTCACTGTAGGGATCTGAGTCCATGAGCAACACGCACACCACGGACGAGCGCGACCTCGGCGAGGCCGGAGAGCAGCTCTCCACCGCCCCGCGCGAGGAGCCGGCGTCCTCCGTACCCGCCATGGGCGTCATCGGCTGGGCCCGCTGGTTCTGGCGGCAGCTCACCTCCATGCGGGTCGCGCTGATCCTGCTCTTCCTGCTGTCGCTGGGGGCCATCCCGGGCTCACTGATCCCGCAGAACAGCGTGGACGAACTGAAGGTGCAGACCTTCAAGGACGCCCACACCACGGTCTCCCCGCTCTACGACAAGCTCCAGTTCTTCGACGTCTACAGCTCGGTGTGGTTCTCCGCGATCTACATCCTGCTGTTCGTCTCGCTGATCGGCTGCATCGTCCCGCGCACCGGCCAGTTCATCGGCCAGCTGCGCGGCCGCCCGCCGGGCGCCCCCAGGACCCTGACCCGGCTGCCGGCCTACACCACCTGGCGCACCGACGCCGCGCCCGAGGAGGTCCGCGAGGCCGCGCTCTCCCTGCTGCGCAAGCGACGCTTCCGCTCCCACACGGTCGGCGACGCCGTCGCGGCGGAGAAGGGCTATCTGCGCGAGACGGGGAACCTGCTGTTCCACATCGCGCTGATCGTCATGCTGGTGGCCTTCGCCGGCGGGCAGCTCTTCAAGTCCGAGGGCGGCAAGCTCGTCGTCGAAGGCGACGGCTTCGCCAACACCATCACCCAGTACGACGACTTCAAGTCCGGCTCGCTCTTCGACAACGACGACCTCGCCCCCTTCAGCTTCGACCTCGACGACTTCGTGGGCACCTACGAGCGCAACGGACCTCAGCGCGGTACCCCGAGGACCTACGAGGCGCGGGTCACCTACTCCGAGGGCGCCGACGGCGCGCCGAAGAAGAAGGTCATCGAGGTCAACAAGCCGCTGGTCGTCGACGGCACGAAGGTCTACCTCAACGCGCACGGCTACGCACCGGTCATCTCCGTCAAGGACGGCCGGGGCAAGGAGGTCTACCGGACCGCGGTGCCGCTGCTGCCGATCGACAACAACGTCACCTCGACCGGCGCGATAAAGGTGATGGACGGCTACAAGGACGCGAACGGGAAGAAGGAGCAGCTGGGCTTCCAGGCCTTCTTCGTCCCGACGTTCGCCGGTGACGGCAAGGGCACGATGTTCTCGCAGTACCCCGGGGCCGACTACCCGGTCCTGGCGCTGAACGGCTACCACGGCAGCCTCGGCGTCGACTCCGGGCTGCCGCAGAACGTCTACCAGCTCGACACGTCCAAGATGAAGGAATTCAAGGACAGCAACGGCGACAAGCTGAAGAAGCGGCTGCGCCCGGGCGAGACCATGAAGCTTCCCGACGGCGCCGGTTCGATCACCTTCGTCAGCGTCGAGGAGTGGGCGAGCTTCCAGATCTCCCGCCAGCCCGCCGCCGGCTGGGCGCTCGGCGGCGCGATCGCCGCCATCGCCGGTCTCGCCGGATCGCTGTTCATCCAGCGCCGCCGCATGTGGGTGCGGGCCGTACGCGGGGCGGACGGTGTCACCGTCGTGGAGATGGCGGGCCTCGGCCGCAGCGAGTCCGCGAAGCTGCCCGAGGAACTGGCCGACCTCGCGGTCGCGCTCCACACCGTCACGCCGACCGCCACCGAACCCTCGCCCGACCCCGCGCCCGAGACCGAGCCCGGACACCCTGCCGAAGCACCTGCCGAAGGGGCTGAGAAGTGAATCTCGCCGCCGCAACCAACGAGAATCTGGCACACACCAGCAATGTGCTGATCTATTCGTCGATGGCCGTCTACACCCTGGCCTTCTTCGCGCACATCGCGGAGTGGGTCTTCGGCAGCCGCAGCAAGGTCGGCCGTACGGCCGCCGCGCTGACCGGTCAGGCGTCCGCCGGTTCCCCGGTGAAGGTGCAGGCCGCTCAGAAGGGCGGCAGCACCGCCGTGCTGGAGCGGCCCACGATCGTCACCCGTTCCGCCGCCGGTACGCGGGACGTCCCCGACGGCCCCGGCGCCGCGGGCGGCACCTTCAAGGGCGACCTCTGGGGACGGATCGCGGTCGCCCTGACCGTCGTGTCCTTCGCCGTCCAGGCGGGCGGGGTCGTCGCACGGGCCATGTCGGTGCAGCGGGCCCCCTGGGGCAACATGTACGAGTTCTCGATCACCTTCTCCACGGTGGCCGTAGGCGCGTACCTGATCCTGCTGGCCCTGCGGAAGAACGTCCGCTGGATCGGGCTGCTGCTCGTCACGACCGTCCTGCTGGACCTCGGCATCGCGACCACGACGCTGTACACCGACAGCGACCAGCTGGTCCCGGCCCTGCACTCCTACTGGCTGTGGATCCACGTCTCCACCGCCATCATCTGCGGCGCGGTCTTCTACCTCGGAGCCGTCGGCACACTGCTCTACCTCTTCCGCGACAGCTACGAGAACAAGCTGGCGGGCGGCGGTACGCCCGGGAAGTTCGCGAGCTCGGTGCTGGACCGGCTGCCCGCCGCGAAGACCCTGGACACCTTCTCGTACCGCATCAACGCGGCCGTCTTCCCGCTGTGGACGTTCACGATCATCGCGGGCGCCATCTGGGCGGGCGACGCCTGGGGCCGCTACTGGGGCTGGGACCCCAAGGAGGTCTGGTCCTTCATCACCTGGGTCGCGTACGCCTGCTACCTGCACGCCCGGGCCACCGCCGGCTGGAAGGGCCGCAAGGCCGCCTACCTGGCGCTGATCGCGTTCGGGTGCTGGCTCTTCAACTACTACGGCGTCAACATCTTCGTCACCGGCAAGCACTCCTACGCCGGGGTCTGACGCCCGACGCCACGAGGGCGCGACCGCATTTCTGCGCGGTCGCGCCCTCGTGGCGTGTACGGTGCCCCGGTTCTCAGCCCAGCGGGGTGTCCAGGACCGCCTTGCGGTGGCTGAACGTCTCCAGGGAGTACCGGCCGTGGTAGTTGCCCATGCCGCTCTCGCCGACACCTCCGAACGGCAGGTCGGAGACGGTCAGATGGGCGAGTGGCAGTCCGACGCCTACACCGCCCGACGAGGTCTCGGCCAGCAGCCGGGCGCGTACCGAGGGGTCCTGGGTGAAGGCGTACAGGGCCAGCGGCTTGTCGCGGTCGTTGATGAACGCGATCGCCTCGTCGAGCCCGTCCACCGTGAGGATCGGCAGGACGGGGCCGAAGATCTCCTCGCCCATGACGGGGGAGTCCGGCGACACCTCGGCCAGCACGGTCGGGGCGATGTACTTCGTGGCCCGGTCGTGGACACCGCCGGTCACCGCGCGGCCGGAGCCGAGCAGGGCCACCAGCCGGTCGAAGTGACGCCCGTTCACGATCCGCCCGTACTCGGGGTGCGTCGCGGGGTCCGGGCCGAAGAGGGACCCGACCGCCGAGGCGAGCGCGTCGGCCAGCGCCGGTGCCGTCCCCGGGTCGGTGAGCACGTAGTCGGGGGCCACGCACGTCTGGCCGGCGTTGAGGAACTTGCCGGCGGCGAGCCGGGCGGCCACCGTCTTCAGGTCCGTGCCGCGGTCGACGAACACGGGCGACTTGCCGCCCAGTTCGAGGGTCACCGGGGTGAGGTGCTTCGCCGCGGCGGCCATGACGATCCGCCCGACGGCGCCGTTGCCCGTGTAGAAGACGTGGTCGAAGCGCTCGGCGAGCAGCGCGGTGGTCTCCGGGACGCCGCCCTCCACCACCGTCACGGTGTCGGCGTCGAGGTACTCGGGCACCAGCCGGGCCAGGGCGGCGGAGGTGGCGGGCGCCAGCTCGCTGGGCTTCGCGACCACCGTGTTGCCCGCCGCGAGGGCCCCGGCCACCGGCGCCAGGAGCAGCTGCACCGGGTAGTTCCACGGCGCGATGACGAGGACCACGCCGAGCGGGTCCTGCACGGTGTGGGCGGTGGCTCCCGCCAGGGCGGCGGGCACGGGGGCCGGTTCGGGCTCCAGCCAGCCGGCGAGGCGTTCCAGGGTGTGGTCGATCTCGCGGACCGTGAAGTCGATCTCGGTCCGGTACGACTCCTTGCGGCTCTTGCCGAGGTCGGCGCGGAGCGCCTCGGCGAGCTCGTCGCCCCGCTCGGTGAGCAGCGCCCGCAGCCGGGTCAGCCGGCCGGTGCGCCAGGTGAGGTCCCTGGTGCGGCCGGTGCGGAAGGCCGTGCGGAGGCGGGTGACGACCTCGGCCGCGCTCTCCACCGCCGTGCCGGGGGCGCTCACAGCGCGGCCACGATCTCGCGGGCCAGCTGCTCGGACGAGGCGGGGTTCTGGCCGGTGTGCAGGTTGCGGTCGTGCACGGTGTGGACGGCCCACGGGTCGGCGGCCGCGTAGTCGGCGCCGAGCGCGACGAGGCGGTCCTCCAGCAGCCAGGGCGCCTTCGACGCCAGTCCGGCCTGGGTCTCCTCGGCGTTGCTGAAGCCGGTCATGCGGTAGCCGGCGAAGGGCCAGCTGCCGTCCTCGCGGCGGGCCGGCAGCAGGGCGGCGGGGGCGTGGCACAGGACGGCCACGTGGGTGCCGGAGTCCAGGGCGGAGGTGAGGAGCCGGCCGGACACCTCGCTGACGGCCAGGTCCTCCATGGGGCCGTGGCCTCCCGGGTAGAAGACGACGTCGTACGAGGTGGCCACGGTGTCCTCGAGTCGCGAGGGGATCTTCAGCGTCTCGTCGATCGAGGCGAGGTAGGACGCCACGGCGTCGGCCTGCTCCTGGCCTCCGTTGGCGTCGGCGGCGAGGCTGGCCTCGTCCACGGTGGGTGCGACCCCGCCCGGGGTGGCTACGGTGATGTCGAAGCCGGCCTGGCTGAAGACGCGGTGCGGGGCCGCGAGTTCTTCGGCCCAGAAGCCGGTGGGGTGGGTCGTGCCGTCGTTGAGGGTCCAGTGGTCGGCACCGGTGAGGACGAAGAGTACGGAAGGCATGGGGGGTGCTCCCTACGAGACGCGAGACACATGGCACATGAAGCTTGATATGCTCAAGCAATACCCTCCATGTAACGGGTCAAAGTTGAGCATGTCAAACGATTGCGGGTGCGTGGCGGACAGCGTTCCGGCCTGACGGACCGCCTACCGATCGAAGGATGACCGACCATGACGAAGGAACCGGCACCCCGCGCCGTCCCTACTCCGGACGAACTCCTGGAGCCCCTCGCCGTCGTCGTACGCGGCCACCACGACGACCTCACCGCCGTCGCGGGGCGTCATGGCCTCAGCACCTCTCAGGCCCGGGCGCTGATCGCCCTCAATGAACCCATGCCCATGAGCGCGCTCGCCACGCATCTGGTGTGCGACGCGTCCAACGCCACCGGACTCATCGGCCGCATGGAGGTGCGCGGTCTCGTGACACGCACACCCGCGCCCGGCGACCGCCGCTCCAAGGTGGCCTCCCGCACGGAGGAGGGCACCGAGCTGGCACACCGCATCCGCGCAGAGATGCGCGTGGTCCACGGCGCGCTGGAAGCGCTCACCCCCGACGAGCGCACGGCGCTGCTGCCCCTGCTCGACCGGCTGGGGCGACTGCTCTCCCGGTGACCTCCGGACCCGCGCGGCCCGGGGGCCGACGGCTCAGGACGCGGACGGCGGCGCCGGGTCCTCGGGGGCGCCGGAGCCGTTCTCCCGACGCTTGAGCTCCTCCTCGCGGCGGCGCAGGTCCGCCTCCCAGTCCTTGAGGAGCGACTCGTCCCTCTTGTTCCCGTCCTTCAGGGACTGGAGGAACTCCGGGTTGTCGTCGGGCGCCGTCCAGGTGGTCCGGTGGTTCCGGTGCCACTCCGACGGGGTGCGGCCGCCCGTCGGCGGAGTGCGCACCTTGCCCGCGGCCAGCCAGACGATCGGGCCGACGATCCAGAAGAGCAGGATGATGAAGACCCAGGCGATCTTCGGGAGATGCCTCGCCTCGTCCTCCGGGGTGTTCAGGCAGTCGATGAACGCGAAGATCGTCAACGCCAGAGGCAGGAGGTAGATCAAGGCCCTGAGCATGGTGTGGGATCCCCCGTGGCGATGTGGGGAGGCGAGGTCCCGCCCCCGGTGACGGGCCCAGGGTAGCGGGTGGCCGATACTGGGGCTTATGGCTTACGACGATCTTCGCTCCCTGCTCCGGGCTCTGGAGCGCGAGGGCGATCTCAAGCGCATCAAGGCCGAGGTCGACCCGTACCTGGAGGTCGGCGAGATCGTCGACCGGGTGAACAAGGCGGGCGGCCCCGCCCTGCTCTTCGAGAACGTCAAGGGGTCGTCGATGCCCCTGGCCATGAACGTCTACGGAACCGACCGGCGGCTGCTGAAGGCGCTCGGGCTGAAGTCCTACGCGGAGATCAGCGACAAGATCGGCGGGCTGCTCAAGCCGGAGCTCCCGCAGGGTTTCGTCGGCATCCGCGAGGCCTTCGGCAAGCTCGGCGCGGTGACGCACCTGCCGCCGAAGAAGGTCAAGTCGGACAGCGCCCCCGTCCAGGAGGTCGTGCTCACCGGCGACGACGTCGACCTGGACGCGCTGCCCGCGCTCTTCACCTGGCCCGAGGACGGCGGCTCCTTCTTCAACCTGGGCCTCACCCACACCAAGGACCCGGAGACGGGCATCCGCAATCTGGGGCTCTACCGCCTGCAGCGCCACGACAAGCGCACCATCGGCATGCACTGGCAGATCCACAAGGACAGCCGCAACCACTACCAGGTGGCCGCCCGGCGCGGTGAGAAGCTGCCCGTGGCCATTGCCTTCGGCGCTCCGCCCGCCGTCACCTACGCCTCCACGGCGCCGCTGCCGGGGGACATCGACGAGTACCTCTTCGCCGGCTTCGTCCAGGGCAAGCGGATCGAGATGGTCGACTGCAAGACGGTCCCGCTCCAGGTCCCCGCCCAGGCCGAGGTCGTCATCGAGGGCTGGCTGGAGCCCGGGGAGATGCTGCCCGAGGGCCCGTTCGGCGACCACACCGGGTTCTACACCCCGCAGGAGCCCTTCCCCGCGCTGAAGATCGACTGCGTGACGATGCGGAAGCGCCCGCTGCTGCAGTCCATCGTGGTCGGCCGCCCGCCGACCGAGGACGGCCCGCTGGGCAGGGCCACCGAGCGGTTCTTCCTGCCGCTGCTCAAGATCATCGTTCCGGACATCGTGGACTACCACCTGCCCGAGGCCGGCGGCTTCCACAACTGTGCGATCGTCTCGATCGACAAGAAGTACCCCAAGCACGCCCAGAAGGTCATGAGCGCCATCTGGGGAGCGCACATGATGTCGCTGACCAAGCTGATCGTCGTCGTGGACTCCGACTGCGACGTCCACGACCTGCACGAGGTCGCCTGGCGGGCGCTCGGCAACACCGACTACGCCCGCGACCTCACGGTCACGGAAGGACCGGTGGACCACCTCGACCACGCCTCCTACCAGCAGTTCTGGGGCGGGAAGGCGGGCATCGACGCGACGCGGAAGCTGCCCGAGGAGGGGTACACGCGGGACGGAGGCTGGCCGGAGATGGTCGAGTCCGACCCGGAGACGGCGGCGAAGGTCGACCGCCGGTGGAAGGAGTACGGCCTGTGAGTGCATCGGCCTCGGCCGCGGCTGTCCCGCAGCCGCGCAGCAAGCCCCGCGCGTTCCTGCGGCTGGTGATGATCGAGCACTCGGTGTTCGCCCTGCCCTTCGCCTACATCGCCGCGCTGACCGCGATGTACCGGCTGGACGGGAACATCCACTGGGGCACGCTGCTGCTGGTGACCGTCGCGATGGTCGGGCTGCGTACGTTCGCCATGGCGGCGAACCGGATCATCGACCGGGAGATCGACGCCCGCAATCCGAGGACGGAGGGCCGGGAGCTCGTCACCGGCGCGGTCACGGTGCGGTCCGCGTGGACCGGGGCGCTCGTCGCCCTGGCCTTCTTCCTCGGCGCCGCCGCCCTGCTCAACCCCCTCTGCCTGATGCTGGCTCCGGTCGCCGTCGTGCCGATGGTCGTCTATCCGTACGGCAAGCGGTTCACGAACTTCCCGCACGCGATCCTCGGTCTGGCGCAGGCGATCGGCCCGATCGGTGCCTGGCTGGCGGTGACAGGGAGCTGGTCGTGGGACGCGGTGATCCTGGGGCTGGCCGTCGGCATCTGGATCGGCGGCTTCGACCTGATCTTCGCCTGCCAGGACGTGCGGGCGGACCGGGCGCACGGGGTGCTCTCCTTCCCGGCGCGCTTCGGTATCCCGGCCGCCCTCTGGGGCGCCAGGGTCTGCCACGTGGTCACCACGGGCCTGCTGGTGTGGTTCGGGCTCGCGACGGACGCGGAGATCTTCTACTGGATCGGCATGGTGATCGTCGCCGCCGCCTTCGTGTACGAGCACCGGGTCGTGCGCCCGCACGACCTGTCCCGTCTCAACCGGGCGTTCTTCTCCGTCAACGGCTTCATCGGCATCGCGCTCTTCGCGTGCGCGCTGCTCGACCTGCTGGTGCGGGGCCTCACACCGTGACGTAGGGCCTTTCGCGCGGGCGGCGGAGGAGGAACGCCGCCGCCACCCCGCCGACCAGGCCGAAGAGGTGCCCCTGCCAGCTGACGCCGGAATCCGTGGGCAGCACGCCCCAGAGCAGGGAGCCGTAGACCACGGCGACGCCCAGGCCTATGACGACGTCCCAGGGGCGGCGGTCCACGAAACCGCGCACCAGCAGATAGCCGAGGAGCCCGAAGACCACGCCCGAGGCGCCGAGCGTCACGGTGTGCGGCGGCGCGGTGAGCCAGACGCCGAGGCCCGACGCCACGATCACCACGAACACCACGGCGGCGAACCTGCGTATCCCGCCCAGGGCGGCGATGAAGCCGAGGACCAGCAGCGGGACGGTGTTGGAGGCGACGTGCTCCCAGCCGCTGTGCAGGAACGCGGCGGGCACGATGTCGGCCAGCTCGGCCGGGTCGCGGGGGCTGACGCCGTGGGTGTCGAGGGAGTTGCCCGTCGCCGTGTCGATGCCTTCGAGCAGCCAGAGCAGGGCGATCCAGGCGAGCATGACCCCGCCGGCCGTGACGGCCCGCGCGGTGGCGCCGGTGCGTGTGCCGGTCATGGCCGCCCCCTGTCCGTGGTCGTTCCCTCGTCCGTCGTAACGCGCGACGCCCCTGGCTCGGTTCCTGGAGGCGGGTGCCGGATAGGCTCGGCGGTGTGACAGCCGGTACTTCGATGAGTCAGCAGCAGCGCAGGCCTTGGATCGTCGGGGTGTCGGGCGCTTCGGGCACCCCCTTCGCGGCCTCCGTGCTGCGCGGACTGCTGGCGGCCGGCGAGAGCGTGGACCTGGTGGTCAGCCGCGCCTCGCGGCTGACCCTGCTGGACGAGACGGGCATCGCCTTCCGGGACGCCCACTGGCAGGAGGACCTGCGCGGCTGGCTGGCCCGGGGCGCGGACGGCAAGCCGGACACCTTCCGTCCCGACATCGGCGACGTGCGCCACTGGCCGGCCGGGGACCTCGCGGCCGGGCCGTCCTCGGGGTCGTACCCGGCGAAGGGGATGCTGATCGTCCCGGCGTCGACGGCGTGTGTGGCCGGGGTGGCGCTCGGGCTCTCGAAGGACCTGCTGCAGCGGGCCGCGAGCGTGACGCTGAAGGAGCGGCGGAAGCTGGTCGTCGCCGTGCGGGAGACGCCGCTCAGCGGTCAGACGCTGAAGCAGATGGTCGCGCTGGACGAGGCGGGAGCCGTGGTGCTGCCCGCCTCACCGGCGTTCTACGCGGGCGCGACGCACATCCAGGATCTCGTGGACTTCGTCGCGGGGCGGGTGCTCGACGCGGCGGGGGTGCCGCACGGGCTGTACCGCCGGTGGGAAGGGGAGCTCGGTGGCGGCTCCCGGGGCTGAACCCGTGGCGTCAGCGCTTCCTGCGGTCCGGGCGCGGGGCGCGGGCGCGGTCGACGCGGAGGGCGGCGGCGGGCTGGTGGGCACGCGAGCGGTTGGCCAGGTCCTGCAGCTCCCGCATCCGGGCGTAGGCCATCTCGATCGAGTACACGGTGTCGTTCACTCCTGAAGATTCGAAAGATTTTCTTGGACAGTGGAGAAGATTTGCAGGGATTGACCCTGTTGCACCTTGAATTCTACACGTAAGATCGCGGTACTGCTGAACAATGGAAGGTTTCAGTCATATGGACGCGGTGGACAGGCAGCTCATCCAGGCCCTCAGGGAGAACGGCAGGGCCTCGTACGCGGAGCTGGGGCGGCTCGTGGGGCTCTCCGGGCCCAGCGTCACCGACCGCATCAACCGGCTGGAAACCGCCGGTGTCATCACGGGCTACCGCGCGACCGTCGACTCCGCGTCCCTGGGGCTCGGCGTGACGGCGCTGATCGGCATCTCCCTCTCCGACGCCGCCGACCACCAGGACGTCGCGCACCGGCTGAAGGACCTCGCCGAGATCGAGGACTGCTGGTTCATCGCCGGTGACGACTCGTACATGCTCAAGGTGCGGGTCGGCGACGTGGACGGGCTGGAGAAGACCATCCGCAGGCTCAGCGGCACCAAGGGCGTCTCGCGGACCCGCACGACGGTCGTCCTCTCCACCAAGTGGGAGAACCGGGTCGGCGAGCTCCCCGAGGAGCACTGACCCGCACCGGTGGTGGGGGTGCCCCCGCCTGACCGGCGGGGGAGTACCGTGGCCTGGATCCATTACGTACAGACATGGGAGGCGCCCTAGTGGACGCGGGACTCAAGCGCGAGCTGGAGGAGAAGGTCCGGGCCGGCGAGCGGCTGACCCGCGAGGACGGGATCGCCCTCTACGAGTCCGACGACCTGGCATGGCTCGGCGGGCTGGCCCACGAGGTGCGGACGAGGAAGAACGGCGACGTCGTCCACTTCAACGTCAACCGCCACCTCAACATGACCAACGTGTGCACCGCCTCCTGCGCGTACTGCTCGTTCCAGCGCAAGCCCGGCGAGAAGGACGCGTACACGATGCGCATCGAGGAGGCCGTCCGCCTCGCGAAGGCGATGCAGGGCGAGAACCTCACCGAGCTGCACATCGTCAACGGGCTGCACCCCACCCTCCCGTGGCGGTACTACCCGCGCTCCCTCAGCGCCCTCAAGGAGGCGCTGCCCGAGGTGGCGCTCAAGGCGTTCACGGCGACGGAGATCCACCACTTCGAGACGATCTCCGGGCTGTCGGCCTCCGAGATCCTCGACGAGCTGATCGAGGCCGGTCTGGAGTCGCTGACCGGCGGCGGCGCGGAGATCTTCGACTGGGAGGTCCGCCAGCACATCGTCGACCACAACACCCACTGGGAGGACTGGTCGCGCATCCACCGCCTCGCGCACGAGAAGGGTCTCAAGACCCCGGCGACGATGCTGTACGGGCACATCGAGGAGCCCCGTCACCGCGTCGACCACGTGCTGCGGCTGCGCGAGATGCAGGACGAGACCGGCGGCTTCCAGGTCTTCATCCCGCTGCGCTACCAGCACGACTTCGTGGACATGAAGGACGGCAAGGTCCGCAACACCCTCCAGGCGCGGACGTCGATGGCGACCGGCGCCGAGGCGCTGAAGACCTTCGCCGTGTCCCGGCTGCTCTTCGACAACGTCCCGCACGTCAAGGTGTTCTGGGTGATGCACGGTGTGCAGACCGCCCAGCTGGCCCTCCAGCACGGCGCGGACGACATGGACGGCTCGGTCGTCGAGTACAAGATCACCCATGACGCGGACGACTACGGCACCCCGAACAAGCTGGGCCGCGAGGACCTGCTCGACCTCATCCGGGACGCCGGCTTCCGCCCCGTGGAGCGCAACACCCGCTACGAGATCCTGCGCGAGTACCCCGGCCCGGACGCCGGACGGCGCGAGACCCCGCAGCCGATGCGCGTCTGAGGACGTCCGCGACGGGCGCGCTCCGGCCGCCCGGCCCGCGAGTCCATGGGAAAGCCCCGGTCCTGCGACCGGGGCTTTCCCATGGGGTGGACGCGAGTTGAGGGCGGATCCGCGTAATGGCTAATCTGTGTATATGGCACTTACGTTTCAGGTGGATCCCGCGTTCGACCGTGAGCTGCGCGACGGCATCACCGCCCTCTGGGTGGACGTCGTCAACGCCGGCGGCGCCGTCGGGTTCGTACCGCCCGTGACCGGGGGCGACGTCAGGCCCGAGCTGCTCAAGCACCTCACGGGCATGGTGGAGGGCCGTACCCACCTCGTCGTCGGCCGGGACGAGGAGGGGGCGGTCGCCGCCACCGCCTTCCTCACCCACAACACCCACCGGCTCATGCGGCACTGGATCGGCGTCTACACGGTGATGGTCCATCCGCGCCACCAGGGCAAGGGCTTCGGCCGCGACCTGATGGCGGCGGCCGCCGACGCCGCCCAGGGCCTCGAGGGGATCGAGGCCATCCGCCTCACCTGCCGCGGAGGCACCGGGGCCGACCGCTTCTACGCCTCGTGCGGATACAAGGAGGTCGGCCGGATCCCGGACGCCATCAGGGTCGCGGAGGACGACTACCGCGACGACATCCTCATGCTGCTCCCGCTCTTCCGGTAGCCCTCCGGGAGCCCGCCCGGCACGGTGGCCCGGAGGGCGCCGGGGCAACCCTGCGAACTGATCGAATTCGGGGCATGCTTCACTGGTCGGGCAGAGTCAGACCGAGTCGAGCGGGAGACAGACCGCCCGAACGCGGGAACGTCGGACGTAGAGAGAAGGCAAGCCGTGTCCGCTGCCAAGCCGAGCGCAACGATCCGGTACACCGCCATGCGCGTGCTGATTTTCGTCGGCTGCTTCTTCGTGGCCGGTGTGGCGGTTCACTTCGGCGTACTCCCCTCCGGCGTCGGCGGCTCCAACTTCGTCTGGGTCCTGCTGCTCGGCCTCGTGCTCTCCGCGCCCCTCAGCTTCGTCCTGCTGCGCAAGCAGCGCGACGAGATGTCCGAGCAGATCGTCTCGAAGGTCGACCGCACCAAGGCCAGGCTCGAGGCGGACCGCGCCCGCGAGGACAGCGTCGCGCGGTAGGCGCCGCGTAAGGTTCCTCACACCGGACGACCACCCGCACCCCGTATTTACGAAGCCCCGGCACCGGAGCAGCCGCTCCCCTGCCGGGGCTTCGGCGTGTCCGGGGGCGGCTGACACGCCACCCGGTCAAAAACGATCAAGAAGCGGACCTTTGAGGTTCTCAAAGTTGCAGTGTTAACGTATCTGTCATGACGACAGCTCTGCGCACCCACACTGCCCCGGGCGTTCCGCTCGTGGTGCGCCTGCACGTCGACCTCTGCCGCTGTATGTCCGCGGTCTGTTGCCGCAACGTCTGAACCGGCATCATGCAGCGGCGCCGCCCCCGGCGCGGGCGCCGCACCCCCGTCCCCATGTCAGACCGCGCATCCGCACGTCCGTCCTCGTACGTCCCGGTGCGTCCCCTCTGGAGTGTGTCCGTGTCCGCGAATTCCGCGTCCCCCGCAGAGACCGAGACCGGCGGTAAGCCGTCCGGTTCCGGTTTCCGTCTGCCCAGCGTCCCGTTCTGGGCCCAGATAGCCGCCGGCCTGGTCCTCGGTGTCCTGCTCGGGTGGATCACCCGCAGCTACGACGTCGAGTGGCTCTACACCACGCTCGACAAGGTCGGCCACATCTTCGTCCAGCTGCTGAAGCTGGCCGTCGCACCCCTCGTCTTCTTCGCGATCATGGTGTCGATCACCAACCTGCGCAAGGTGAACAACGCCGCCAGGCTGGCGACCCGCACCCTGCTGTGGTTCATGATCACCTCGCTGATCGCCGTCGCCATCGGTCTCGCCATCGGCCTGATCACCGACCCGGGCGCGGGCACCGACCTCACCCCGAAGGACGGCGCGAAGCCCGAGAGCGCCGGCTCCTGGCTCGACTTCCTGACCGGCATCATCCCGACGGACATCATCACGCCGTTCACCGAGCTGAACGTCCTGCAGATCGTCTTCATGGCCGCCGTCGCCGGTATCGCCGCCCTCCAGCTCGGCGAGAAGGCCAAGCCGATCCTCACCCTCGCCGAGTCCGTCCTGGAGCTCCTCCAGAAGGCGCTGTGGTGGGTCATCCGCCTCGCCCCGATCGGCACCGTCGGCCTCATCGGCTACGCCATCGCCGACTACGGCTGGGACCTGATCGGCAAGTACGCCACGTTCACCGCCGACGTCTACGTCGGCTGCGCCCTGGTGCTGTTCGGCGTCTACCCCCTGCTCCTCGCGACGGTCGCCAAGGTCAGCCCGCTGCAGTTCTTCAAGGGCGCCTGGCCCGCGATCCAGCTGGCCTTCGTCTCGCGCTCCTCGGTCGGCACCATGCCGGTCACCCAGCGGGTCACCGAGCGCCTCGGCGTCCCGAAGGAGTACGCCTCCTTCGCCGTGCCGTTCGGCGCCACGACCAAGATGGACGGCTGCGCCGCGATCTACCCCTCGCTGGCCGCGATCTTCATCGCGCAGATCTTCGACGTCCAGCTCGGCATCGGCGACTACATCCTGATCGTCTTCGTCTCGGTGATCGGCTCGGCGGCCACCGCCGGCCTCACCGGCGCCACGGTCATGCTGACGCTGACCCTCTCGACGCTGGGCCTCCCGCTGGAGGGCGTGGGTCTGCTGCTCGCCATCGACCCGATCCTGGACATGATGAGGACGGCGACGAACGTCGCAGGCCAAGCTCTCGTCCCGGTGATCGTCTCGGCCCGCGAGAAGATCCTCGACCACGACGCGTACAACTCGGCCTCGTCCTCCCCGGTCGACTCCTTCGGCCAGGACGCGGACGGCCGGGACAGCGACCGCGACGCCGAGCCGAAGGCCGGGGTCCCGGTCACGGCGTAGCACCCGCCGCCCTTACAAGGCGCCCCCGATCCACAGACTGTGGACCGGGGGCGCCTTGCTGTGCGGGGCGGATCTCTGTGGCGAAGGCATGGTTCCGGCCAGTCGGGCGCGCTCCGATGCCGGGAGAAGGGGGGTTTGAGCCGCTATCGCTCTCAGGTACAGGCCAATGTCGCGTGGTCCAGACCATTGACTCACGGGGGGTCCGCCCTTACTGTGTGCGTGCCCAGGACCGAAGTCGCGGGGGATCGGCTGGTGCAACTCCCCCTATCCGCACGTTATCTGACTGATCGTCAGATCTTGTCGGCGCTGCTTCGCCGTGATCGGGCGGAGGGGGCGACCCGGGCCGGTACGCAGGGGGAGCAGGGCACATGATCGGTACGTCCGACGAGAGCGGGACGACCGCTGTCGGTGTGATGCCGGGGAGCGGTCCGGCGGGACGGCCGCCCCGTCGGTGTCCCGGGACGCGTCGCCCGCCCGTACAGCTCCGGGTGGCACCGGCCGGTTCCGCGGCCGTCCGCCGGCCGGAGCGGGTCCCGCTTCGCGGGGACGGGCCAGGAATCCCGCCCGCGTTCCCTCCGGGCGGAGAAGCCCACCGGACCGCCCTCCGTGTCACCGGCGGAGCGGTCGCCCCCGCGGTCCGGCCGGCGGCCCGCTGTGAGTCCCTGGCCGCACGGTGCGCACCCGCACCGGCGGAGACCGAAGCGCAGACCGAAGAGGACGCCGGGCGGTTTCCCGCGTCCGGGTCCGGCCCCACCCGCGCGGAGAGAAACGGAACGACGACGGCATGAGCAGCACCGAGATACGCCCCGGCGGCACCGGCCGTCACGAGAGCGACGGCCCCACCGCCGAGGGGGACGGGACACCGGGGGTGAGACCCGGGGGGAGACCCCCCGCCGCCCTCTCGGACGCCAAGCGGGCCCTGCTCGCCCAGCGGCTGCGGGGCCGGGCCGCCGCCGTGCGCGCGGTGCCCCGCAGGCCCGAGGGCACGGTGCCGCCCCTCTCGTTCGCGCAGGAACGCCTCTGGTTCATGGAGCAGTTCGCGCCCGGCACCGCCGCGTACAACATCCCCGTCGCCCGCAGACTGCGCGGCGCTCTGGACCGTCCCGCCCTCCAGCGCGCACTGGACACCGTCCTCGCCCGCCACGAGACGCTGCGTTCCCGTTACCCGGCCACCGACGACGGCCGGCCGGTGCTGGAGATCGCCGACCCCGCCCCGTTCCCGTTGCGCACCGCCGACGCCGACGACGAGGAGCACGCCGCGCGGCTGGTGGACGAGCTGGGAGCGCTCCCCTTCGACCTGGTCGCCGGCCCGCTGGTCAACGGCCTCCTGGTCCGGCTCGCCGACGACGACCACGTACTCCTGCTGGTGGTGCACCACAGTGTCAGTGACGGCTGGTCCAGTGAGGTGCTGCTCTCCGAGATCCTGCGCGGATACGCCGCCCACGCCGCGGGGGAGCCCGATCCGCTGAAGGAACTCCCCGTCCAGTACGGCGATTTCGCGATCTGGCAGCGCGAGAGGCTGACGGGCGAGCGGCTCGACGCCGAGGTCTCCTACTGGGCCCGTGAGCTGGCCGACGTCAGGCCGCTGGAACTGCCCACGGCGCGGCCCCGCCCGGAACGGCAGACCTTCGAGGGTGCCGGCTACGGCTTCGACGTCGACCGGGACCTCCTCGACCGGCTCACCGACCTGGGCAAGCGGCACGGGGCGACCGTGCACATGGTGCTGCTGGCCGCGTTCCAGCTGGTGCTGTCCCGGTTCTCCGGGCAGCGCGACTTCGCCGTGGGCTCCCCGGTGGCAGGACGCCCGGAGCCCGAACTCGAAGGTCTCATAGGGATGTTCGTCAACGTTCTGCCGCTGCGGGCGCGGCTGGACGGCGATCCCACCTTCGCGGAACTGCTCGACCGGACGCGGGAGACCTGCCTGGAGGCCTACGCCCACCAGGAACTCCCCTTCGCGCAGCTGGTGTCCGAGCTGAACGTCGAGCGCGATGTCTCGCGTTCGCCGGTCTTCCAGGCCGTGCTGGCCATCCAGAACTACGCCTCCGCCTCCCAGTCCGTGCAACTCCCGCTGGAGTCCGAGCCCTTCGGGCTGCATGCCGCAGGCACCCGGTTCGATGTCGAGCTCTTCCTGATGGAGTGGCCCGAGGGGCTGCGGGGCGCGTTCAACTACAACACCGACCTCTTCGACGAGTCCGGGATCGCCCGGATCGCCGACCACCTCGGCCGGCTGCTGCGCGCGGTGGCCGACCGTCCGGGGCTGCCGGTCTCCGCCCACGACGGTCTCGACCCGGCGGAGCTGCGCCGGACGACCGTCGAGTGGAACGACACGGCGGCCGAGGTCCCCGAGGGGGCGACCCTGCCGTCGCTCGTCGCGGCGCAGGCGGCCCGTACCCCCGACGCGGTGGCCGTGGACTTCGAGGGCGCAACGCTGACCTACGCCGAGCTGGACCGGGCCTCCGAGCGGGTCGCCCGGCGCCTCGCCGGTGACGGAGTCGGCCCCGGCAGCCTGGTCGCGGTCTGCGCCGAACGGTCCCTGGAGCTGGTCACCGGGCTCCTCGGGGTGCTGCGGACCGGAGCCGGTTACACCCCCCTCGACCCCGAGTACCCGGCCGAGCGCCTCGCCTTCATGCTCGCCGACAGCGGGGCCGAGGTGCTGCTCACCCAGGGCCGGCTGCCCGTGCCCGAGGGGTGCGAGGCCAGGGTGCTGCTGCTCGACGACCCGGCCCTGTGGGACGGCGCGGGGACGGACCCGGCGGGCCCGGACGCCGACGGCATCGCGTACATGATCTACACCTCCGGCTCCACCGGACGCCCCAAGGGGGTGCCCAACACCCACCGTGCGATCGTCAACCGGTTGCTGTGGATGGCCCGTACGTACGAGGTGGGGGCCGGCGACGCGATCCTGCAGAAGACACCGACCGGTTTCGACGTGTCGGTCTGGGAGCTCTTCCTGCCTCTGCTCACCGGCGCCCGGCTGGTCGTCGCGAAGCCCGGCGGGCACAAGGACGCCGCGCACCTGCGGGACACGATCGCCGGGCGCGGCGTCACCCTCGCCCACTTCGTCCCCTCCATGCTCGACGTGTTCCTCGCCGAGGACGACGTCGAGCGCTGCGCCTCGCTGCGCCGGGTGGTGTGCAGCGGCGAGGAGCTGGCCCCGCACACCGCACGGGCATTCAAGGCCCGGCTGCCGCACTGCGCGCTCGCCAACCTCTACGGGCCCACCGAGGCGGCCGTCGACGTGACGAGCTGGGAGTGCGCCGGGGACCTCGCGGCCGTGCCCATCGGCGCGCCCGTCGACAACACCCGGCTGTACGTCCTGGACGAAGCCCTGCGGCCGGTGCCGCTCGGCACCCCGGGCGAGCTCCACATCGGCGGTGTCCAGGTGTCCCTGGGCTACCACCGCAGGCCCGGCCTCACCGCGGCCCGCTATGTGCCCGACCCCTTCGGCCCGCCCGGTTCACGGCTCTACCGCACCGGTGACCTGGCCCGGTGGCGCGCGGACGGACAGCTGGAACACCTGGGCCGGATCGACCAGCAGGTCAAGATCAGAGGGCTCCGCATCGAACCCGGGGAGATCGAGCAGGCGCTGCGCGCCGAGCCGGACGTCGCCGCCACGGCCGTCGTCGTCCGTGAGGACAACCCGGGCGACAAGCGGCTGGTGGCCTACCTCGTCCTGCGGGAGGGCGCCGGGGAGCCCGAGCCGGCCGATCTGCGCACGGCGCTGCGCCGTACGCTCCCCGACTACATGGTGCCCGCCGCCTTCGTCGTGCTGGACACGCTCCCCCTCTCGCCGAACGGCAAGCTCGACCGCCGTGCCCTGCCCGCTCCGCAGGCGCGCCGCACGGGTGGTGCGATCGCCGTACCGGAGACGGAGACCGAGCGGATCCTCGCGGAGATCTGGGCGGAGGTGCTGACGCTGCCCGAGGTCGGTGTCGACGACGACTTCTTCGACCTCGGCGGGCACTCGCTGCTCGCCACCCAGGTCGTGGCCCGCGCCCGCAAGCGGCTTCCGGAGGCGGGTGCCCAGCCGGTCAGCGTCATGGACCTGTTCACCTGCCGCACGGTGCGCGAACTCGCCGCCCTCGCCGACCTCGACGCGTCCGAGCGCGGCCCGAGCAAGCTGCTGCACCGGCTGACCCGGCCCGCCGGGTCGGCGGGCACCCGCACGCTGTCCTACGTCTGCGTCCCGTACGGAGGCGGCAGCGCCGTCGTCTACCAGCCGGTCGCCGACGAGCTGCCCGACGGATACGACCTGTGGTCCGTCGCCATCCCCGGCCACGACGTCGGCGTGACGGAGGCGCACCTGGAGTTCGAGGTGCTCGCCGAGAAGATCGCCGACGAGATCCGTGAGCGCGTCGAGGGCCCCGTCGCCCTCTACGGGCACTGCGGTGTCGGCAGCGCGCTGACCGTCGCCGTCGCCCGGCTCCTCGAGGCGTCCGGCCGGGTGCCGGAGGCCGTCTACATCGGCGCCCAGTTCCCCTTCGCCCGGCCCCGCAGCAGGCTGCTGGGCGCACTGAGCCGGGTGTCGGCCCTCGAACCACTGCTGGGTGACCGGGTCTACGTCAACTGGCTGCGCTCCATGGGAGCCGAGGTCGGTGAACTCGACGACGCCCAGATGAAGTTCATCATCGGCAACATGCGCGCCGACTCCAAGGCGGCCGAGGAGTACTTCACCAAGGTGCTCGCCGAGGTCGAGGCGGGCGGCGCCCGGCTGCGGGCCCCGGTGATCTCGGTGGTCGGCAACCGCGACCCGGCGACCGACTTCTTCCAGGAGCGCTACCGCGAGTGGCAGATGCTCGCCGAGAGTTCGGCGCTGGCGGTGCTCGACGAAGGCGGGCACTTCTTCCTGAAGTACCGTGCCGCGGAGCTTGCCGAGATCCTCACCCGTACACACCCCGCCGTGCTGGACGGCACCGCGGAGAAGGAACTCCCGCCGCGCTCCGACGACGGGCCGTGGTGGTTCCACGAGGCGAGCGGGGCGGTGGCGGGTCCGGCCGGACCCGGGGAGCCCGCCGCGGCGGACGCTCCCGGCAGCAGCGGCCCCGCGCCCAGCATGGGCCGCTTCCTGGCCGTCGCCTTCGGGCAGCTGCTGTCCATCACGGGCTCCGCGCTCACCGAGTTCGCGCTGCCGGTGTGGATCTACACGGAGACCGGCTCGATGGGCAAGTACGCCCTGTACGCCGTGATCGGGATGCTGCCCGGCATCCTCGTCGGCCCGCTCGCGGGGGCGGTCGTCGACCGGCTCGACCGGCGCCGGGTGATGCTCGTCAGCGACATCGTCGCCGGATCGACACAGGGGGCGCTGCTCGCCCTGCTGCTCTCCGGGAACCTCCACTCCTGGCACATCTACGTGCTCCTCGGGGTGCTGTCGGTCGCCCTCACCTTCCAGCGGCTCGCCTATGCTTCGTCCGTACCGCAGCTGGTGCCCAAGCAGTACCTCGGCCACGCCAACGGCATCGTCCAGATGGCCTTCGGGGTGGCCCAGTTCATCGTGCCGCTGGCCGCGGTCGCGCTGATGGCGGGGATCGGGCTGAAGGGCATCCTCGTCCTGGACGTCGTGAGTTACGCGATCGCCATCGGTGTGCTCCTCCTCGTGAAGTTCCCGAAGACGCTCCCCTGGACTCGCCGGGAGTCCCTGGTCGCGGAGATCAGGCACGGCTTCGCGCACTCGTGGCAGAACAAGGGCTTCCGGGCGATGCTGCTCTGGTTCGCCGCCCTGAACATCTTCCTTTCACCGCTGTTCCTGCTGGTCACCCCGCTGGTGCTGTCCTTCGACTCGCTGGAGGCGGTGGCCAGGGTCGCCGTGGCCGGCGGCGCCGGGGCGATCATCGGCGGGATCGCGATGGGCTTCTGGGGCGGCCCGAAGGAGAACCGGATGCGCGGGATGCTGGGGCTGGCCGGGCTGCTCGCCTTGGCCAGTGCCCTCGTGGGCGTCCGGGCCGACCTGTGGATCATCGGCATCGGGGCGTTCGGGATGTCCTGCGCCCTGTCCATGGTCAACGGGGTCTACACGACGATCGTCCAGATCAAGGTGCCGCAGCGCTTCCACGGGCGGGTCTTCGCCCTGAACACCCTGGTCGCCTGGTCGACCCTGCCGATCGGGCACGGGATCATCGCCCCGGTCGGCTCCTCGTTCTTCGGCCCGATGTTCGAGGACGGCGGATCGCTGACCTCGTCCGTGGGCGCGTTGATCGGTACGGGGCCCGGGCGCGGTATCGGCTTCATGTACCTGCTGTTCGGCGCGGCCATGCTGGTCCTGGTGGCGATCGGGCTGCGGCTGCCGGTGCTGGCGCGCTTCGACCTCGACGTGCCCGACGCGCTCCCCGACGACCTGGTCGGAATCCAGGAGCGCGAGCGCCGGGTGAAGGCGGCGGGGGCCGCTTCCGGCGAAACCGCCCTGGTGGGTGCCTCCGCCTCCGGAACCACCCGGGGACGCGGCGCGGGCACCGGGGAGGGGGATGCCGGATGACCGCCGCCCCCGCCCGCCCCGCACGGGTCCGGCCGCGCGCCCCGCGTGGCCTCCCGGACCTGCTCGCCCACCGGGCCGCCGCCGAACCCGAGCGCACCGCGATGGTCTGCGGCCCGCGGAGCCTGACCTTCGGCGCCTGGCGGGCGCGCGCCGAGGCGCTCGCCGCCGGGCTCCGGTCCCGCGGGCTCGCCCCGGGGGACCGGGTCGTCCTCCGGTACGGCGGCGGCGACTGGATCGCGTACGCCGTCGCCTACTGCGGTGTCCTGCGCGCCGGTTGTGTCGCCGTGCCGCTCTCCGACCGGCAGGCACCCGCGGTGGCCGCGCACGTCCTGGCGGACAGCGGGGCCTCCGCGGTCCTGCACGGGCCCGGCGGCGGCATGCCGGGCGGTGTGCCGGATGGGGTCTGGGAGGCGACGGCGGAGGACGTCGAGGCCGCAGCGGCTCCGCACCCCGGAGCGGCTCCCGACTCCGTCCCGGGGGACCAAGCCGGGCCGGGGGACCATGCCGGGCCGGGGGGCCACGCCGGTCAGGGGGACGGCTCCGTCCCGGGGGATCACGCCGGTCAGGGGGACGGCTCCGCCCCGGGGCAGTCCCACCCCGCCCCAGGGGCCCGTCCCGGTCCGGGACCCGAGCCGGATCCGGCGGCGCTCGCCCAGATCCTCTACACCTCGGGCACCACCGGCACCCCCAAGGGCGTCACCGCCACGCACGCCAACCTCGTGCACGGCTGCACCCTCGACGAGCGGCGGCGGCCGCTGCGGCACTCCCGCCACTTCCTGCACGCCTTCCCGGTGGGAACCAACGCCGGGCAGACCATGCTGGTCAACGCACTGGACTCCGCCGCCACCGCCGTCGTCGCCCCGCAGTTCACCCCGGGGCGGTTCGCCCGGCTCATCGAGGAACACGCCGTCGGCAGCGTCTTCCTCGTGCCCGCGATGGCCATCGAACTGCTCGGCTCGGACACCGCCCGCCGCTGGTCCACCGACAGCGTCCGGCTCGTCGGCTCGACCGCCGCCGCGCTCCCGCAGCCCGTCGCGCTGGGACTGGCCCGCGCCTTCCCCGCCGCCCAGGTCGTGAACTACTACACGTCCACCGAGGCGGCGCCCGCCCAGATCACCCTGCTCTTCGACCCCGAACGCCCCGACTCCCCGGGCCGCCCCGCGTCCGTGAGCGAACTGCGGATCACCACGTCCGAAGGGGCTCCGCTGCCGCCCGGGGAACCGGGCGAGGTGTGGCTGCGCAGCCCTGCCGCACCCCGCACCTACCTCGGGGACACCGAGGCGGGCGCGGAGGTCTTCCAGGGCCGCTGGGTGCGGATGGGAGACCTGGGACGGCTGGACGAGGAGGGGTACCTGCACCTCCTCGACCGGGAACGCGACGTGGTCAAGTCCGGTGCGTACAAGGTCTCCACCCTCCAGGTGGAGAACGCCCTGCACGCCCACCCGGAGGTGGCCGACGCGGCCGCGTTCGGCGTGCCGCACCCCGTGCTCGGGTCGGTCGTCGCCGCCGTGGTCGTACCGCGCGGCGAGCTGACCGTGCCCGCCCTGCGCACCTTCCTGCTCGACCGGCTGGCGTCCCACGAACTCCCCGCCCGCCTGCTGTTCCGCCCCTCGCTGCCCCGTAACGAGGGCGGCAAGATCCTCAAGCGCGAACTGCGCCTGCTCCTGGACGACGAGGCACTGCGATGACGACCACCTCCCCCTTCCCCCTCGCGCTCACCCCGGCCCAGCACGGGATGTGGGTCACCGAACAGATACTGCGCCCCGGAGCCGCCCACCACCTCGCGCTCACCGTGCGGTTCGCCTCACCGCCGGGCGCGGAGGTCCTCGCCGCGCGCTGTGCCGGTCTCGTCGCCCGGCACCCGGTGCTGGCGTCGCGGGTGGACCCGGAGGGCCCCGCGCTCGCCCCGGCGACGGGACCTGCCCCCGAACTCCGCGTCCTGGCCTGCGAACCCGGTGGCCTCGACACCCTCCTCGCGGAGGAGAGCGCCCGGCCCTTCGACCTGGCCGAGGGGCCCCTCGTACGGTTCGCGCTGGTGACGGAGGCCGGCGCCCCGCCCGTGCTGCACACCGTGGCCCACCACCTGGCCTTCGACGGCACGTCGAAGGACGTCCTGCTCGCCGCGCTCCTCGGCGTGCAGCCGGACGCGGGCGGCGCGGCGACCGGTGAGCCGGACCCGTCCGCCGCGAGCTCCGCGCCGGGGGAACCGGACGCACCGGCGCTCGCCGCAGCCGAGGAGTTCTGGTCGGCGCGGTGGTACGAACCGGACGCCCCGGTGCTGCCCGGCCTCCCTGCCTCGGCCGCGGCCGGCACCACCCCCGCCCCGGGGGCCGCCGTCCCCTTCACCCTGGACGCCGGTGACCACGCGCGGCTCACCGGGACGGCCGAATCGCTCGGGGTCACCCGGTTCGAGCTGCTGCTGGCGCTCTGGCACACCCTGCTCCTGCGCTACGGCAACCAGAACCCGGCGACCGCCCTCGAACTGTCCACCAGGGCCCCGGGAAGCCCGGAACACATCGGCCTGTACGTCAACGAACTCCCGCTCCTCACCCGCCCGGACCCGGGCCTGTCCTTCGCCGACTTCGCCCGGGAGGTGCGCGCCGGGCTGCGCGCCCTGTACGCGCACCGCGCGGTCCCGCTCGCCCGTGCGGTGCGGGGCCTCACCCCGCGTACCGCGCTCACCCCGCTGTCGGTCAGCTACCGCCGGCGCACCGGCTGGGAGACGGCGGAGGCGCCTGGCTCGGACGTCGACTGGATCGGCTTCACCCACGCCGTGCGCAACCTGGCGCACCTCCAGCTGGTCGACGGGCCCGACCGCCTCGACGGTTCGCTGCAGTACCGCGCCGACGCCTTCGCCCCCGGAGCTCCCGCCCGGATCGCCGGCCACTTCCGCACCCTGCTGGAGGCCGTGCTCGTTGCGCCCGCCACCCCGCTCGCGGCTCTGCCGCTGCTGGCAGGCGACGAGCTGGAGGCGGCGCTGCACACCGGCAACGACCTTCCGGCGGCCTGCCCGGCGGATGCCACGGTGGTGGGGATGTTCGCGGAACGGGCCGCGGCCGTGCCCGGCGCGGTGGCCGTGGTGGCGGCCGACGGCGGTGAGCTGACGTACGGCGAACTGCACGCGCTCGTCGAGGACTTCGCGGACCGGCTCGCCGCCGCCGGGCTGGGCGCGGGTGACCTGGTGGGTGTGCAGGTGTCCCGGTCGGTGGGCGAACTGGTCGCGGTGCTCGGGGTGATGGCGGCCGGGGCGGCCTACGTCCCGCTGGACCCCGGCTACCCGGAGGACCGGCTGAGGTACGTCCGGCAGGACGCCTCGCTCGCCGCCCTGGTCGTGGAGGGCGCGGTGCCGGACGGGCTCCCCGCGGGGCTGCCCGTCCTCTCACCGTCGGCCGCCGCCGAGCCCGTCGCACCCCGCACCGGCGCCACCGCCCCGGCGCCCGGGGACCCCGCGTACGTCATCTACACCTCGGGCTCCACGGGCCGGCCCAAGGGCGTCGAGATCCCGCACAGCGCGCTGGCCAACCTGCTGGCGACGATGGGTGACCACCTGGAGTCCGGGCCCGGGGACCGCTGGCTCGGGCTGACCTCGCTCTCCTTCGACATCTCCACGGTGGAGCTGCTGCTGCCGCTGACCGTGGGCGCCCGGGTCGTCCTCGTACCCGAGGAGCGGCAGCGCGACGGGGCCGCGCTGCTGAAGCTGATCGAAGGACACGGTGTCACGCACGTCCAGGCCACCCCGAGCAGCTGGCGGCTGATGCTGGCCGCGGGCCTCACCCGCCCCGGCCTGGTGGCCCTCGCGGGAGGGGAGGCGCTGCCCGGACCGCTGGCCGGTGAACTCACCGCCGCCGTGGGCCGGCTGGTGAACGTCTACGGGCCCACCGAGACCACCGTGTGGTCCACCCTGGCCCCTCTGCGTCCCGGTGACCCGGTCACCGTCGGCCGTCCGCTGGCCGCGACCCGGGCGTACGTCCTCGACGCGTACGGGCAGCCCGTCCCCGACGGGGTCCCCGGTGAGCTGCACCTCGGCGGTGCCGGTGTGGCGCACGGCTACCGGGGCCGGCCCGGTTTGACCGCGCAGCGGTTCGTGCCCGATCCGTGGGGTCCGCCCGGATCGCGGATGTACCGCACCGGCGACCTGGTGCGCAGGCTCGCCGACGGGCGGCTGGAGTTCGCCGGCCGGCTGGACACCCAGGTGAAGCTGCGGGGCCACCGCATCGAGCTGGGTGAGATCGAGGCCCGGCTCACCGAGCATCCGGCGGTGTCCCAGGCCGTCGTCGTCCTGGACCGCGGGCACGGGCAGGACGGCCCAGGGGAGGGAGGCGACCGGCTGGTCGCGTACGTGGTCGGCGCGCCCGAGGCCCCGCCCGCCGACGAGCTCCGCGCCCGGCTGGCCCGTACGCTGCCGGCCGCGATGGTCCCCGGTGTCTGGGTCACGCTGCCGGCGCTGCCGCTCACCCCCAACGGCAAGGTCGACCGGGGGCGGCTCCCGGAACCCCCACGGGTCAGGGCGGACGCGGTCCCTGCCGCCGCGGCGGCCGAACCGCGCGGTTCGGCGGCGGTGGTACGCGACATCTGGCAGGAGGTCCTGCGGCTCGACGACATCGGCCCCGACGAGGACCTCTTCGACCTCGGCGGCCACTCCCTGACGATCACGGCGATCGCCGCCCGGATCCGCAAGCAGCTCGGCGTCGAGGTACCGCTCGACGTCTTCTTCGACACCCCGACGCTCGCCGAGGTCTCGGCCGTGGTGAGCGAACTCCAGGACGAACAGCGGCAGACCGCAGCAGAGGGAGATCAGCGATGAGCGACGCCACGGCGTACCAGGTGGTCGTCAACGACGAGGAGCAGCACGCCCTCTGGCCGGCCAGGACCGAGCCGCCCGCGGGGTGGCGTGCGGAGGGGTTCACCGGCTCGGAGGAGGAGTGCACGGCGCACGTCGACGCCGTGTGGTCCGACATCCGCCCGCTCTCCCTGCGCACCCGGCTCGCGGAGCAGGGCCGGTGACCGCCGCCGACGCCGCCGGGGCCGGGCTGCGGTCCCGCGTCGCGGAGCTGGTCTCGTCCGCGACGGACGGGGAGGTGACACCGGCGGAGATCCTCGGCGCGGACGGGTCGCTGACCGCGCTCGGTGTCTCCTCGCTGGCCTTCCTCCGGCTGATCGACTCGCTGGAGGAGGAGTTCGGGATCCTGCTCGACCTCGACGGGACGTTCCGCTTCCTGGACGACCTCGACGGGCTGGTCGGCCATCTGGCCGCGCAGGGGGCCGGGCCGGGCGGCGGCCACGATGGCTGACGCCGCCGCCCCCGCGCTCCCCGCCGCGCCCGAGGCGGCCGCCTTCCGGGGCGGGCGCTCCGGGCAGGCGCCGCTGACGTGGGGGCAACGGGCGATCTGGCATGCCATCCGCCGTACTGCGCCGAACGACCACTACTTCAACATCGGCCGTGTGCTGTCCCTTGCCGACCGGGGCAGCCCGGTGTCGGTCGCGGCGTGCACCGACGCCCTGGGGAGACTGGTCGAACGCCATGAGGCGTTGCGTACGAGGCTTCTGCTGTCCGGGGCCGGGCCGTCCCAGGACCTGAAGGACGCCGGGGTGCTGCCGGTCACCGTCGTCCGCGCCTCCGGTCCCGGGAGCGCGGCGGACGAGGCCGAGGCGCTCCTCGGCCGGCTGTCGGCCACCCGCTTCGACTACGCGGGGGAGTGGCCGCTGCGGGCCGGGTTGGTGGCCGTCGACGGCCAGGTCAGCCACGCCGTCCTCGTCCTGTGCCACCTCGCCGCCGACGGGCACGCCGCCGAGGTGCTCGTACGCGACCTCCGGCTCCTGGCCCGCCGGGGTTCCGCCGGGCGCCCGCCCCGGGCGAACCCGCTGGACCTGGCGCGCGAGCAGCACGGCGAGGCGGGGCAGCGGCGCGGCACGGCCGCCATCGCCCACTGGGAGGCGGGCTACCGGGCGGCCCCGCCCACCATGTTCGCGGTACGGGCCGCCGAACCCCGCACCCCGCGCTTCTGGACCGGGCGGATCGTGTCCGCCGCGCTCGCCCGTGCGGTGGGCGCGGTGGCCGCCGCGCACCGGGTCAGCGGGTCGACGGTGCTGCTGGCCGCGTCCGCCGCGCTGGCGGCGGCGGGCGAGGGGCACCGCACGGCCGCCGTCATGCCCATCGTCGGCAACCGGACCGCGCCGGCCCACCGCGACCTGGTCTCCACCCTGTCCCAGGACGGCCTGTTCGTCCTCGACCTGGACCGGGCCGCCGGTCAGGAGCCCGCCGGCGGGGCGGGTCCGGTCTTCACCGACCTGCTGCCCGCCGCCTACCGGTCCGCCCTGCGCGCCTACCGTGCCGCCGTCTACGACCCGGTCGAGTGGGACGCCCTCGGCGAGCGGCTCCGTGCGGAGTACGGCACCGAGGTCCACCCGTACTGCTGCTTCAACGACATGCGCCTGGTCGAGCGGCCCGCCCCGGCCGGCCCCGCGCCCTCCCCGGCGGAGCTGGAACGGCTGAGGGGCCGCACCCGGTTCGGTTTCCCCGCCACCCAGGACAAGGTGGCGTGCCGCTACTGCCTCCACATCACCGAGGAGGACGACGCGCTCGCGGTCTCGCTGACCGCCGACACCGCCTATCTGCCTCCCGAGGTGATCCGCGCGCACCTGTACGCGATGGAGGAGCTGGTCGTGGCGAGCGCCTCCGGGCGGCCCCCGCTGGTGACCCGGCTGAGGGACCTGCTGGACGAGGCGCGGGAGGGGCGGGCATGACCGGAGGGCCGGGTATGACCGGCAGGGTGGGAGAGCCCGTACGGGCCTGGGCGGACCGGACGTCCTGTGTGCAGGGCGGCACCCTGTCCTTCGGGACGACCGGTCTCGGGGAGAGCGCCGCACGCGTCGTCGTCACCGACGCGGTGAGCGGGCGGACGCGCCTCACGGCCCGGGTGGGCGGGCCGAGATGGACGCTGGAGGTGCCCGAGGGCTGGCCCAGCTCCCTCTACCGCGCCACCTTCGACGTACCGGGCGAGGACCGTCCCACGACCGGTCAGGCCGAGCACGAGGTCTGGTTCGCCGTACGCGCCGCGAGCCCCGGCACCGCCTCGCGCGTGCTCGTCTCCATCCCCTTCCCGACCTGGCGGGCCTACACCCACGCGGGACAGCCGGACCGGGGCCTCTACTACTCCGAGCAGCCCGACCGGGCGGCCCGTGCCTCCTTCGCCTCCCCCGGCGGCGGCCCGCCCCCCGAACGCTGGGAGGAGGGCCTGCTGCGCTGGCTGCCCGAGGCCGGTTACGCCGTCGAGTTCTGCTCCGGGCTCGACCTCCACGGCGGGGACGGACTCCTGGCCCACTACCGCCTGCTGGTGGTCAACGGCCACGACGAGTACTGGTCGATGGAGATGCGCGACAGCGTCGAGACCTTCGCCCGGCGCGGAGGGAACGTCGCCTTCTTCGCCGCCAACACCGCCTGGTGGCAGATGCGCCTGGAGGACGACGGCCGCACCATGGTCTGCCACCGCGACGCCCTGACCGACCCGATGACGGCGACCGATCCGCGCCGGGTCACCGTCGAGTGGTCGAGTTCCCCCGTCGACCGGCCGGAGAACACCATGACGGGGCTGAGCTTCCGCCGGGGTGCCGGAGCCTGGGGCGAGGGCATGGCCGTCATGGTCAAGGACGCGTACACGGCACGGTTCGCGGACCACTGGGTCTTCGCCGGTACGGGACTCGCCGACGGCCAGGAGTTCGCCCGGGGCGCCCTCGGCTACGAGACGGACTCCTGCGCCCTGGAGTGGACCGGGGACGTGCCCCGCGCCACGGGGACCGACGGCACCCCGTCCTCCTTCGTCGTCCTCGCCACCGCCGACCTGCGGCACTGGCGCGAGTACGGACAGGGCGGTGCCGCGACGATGGGGGTCTTCCGGCTCGGCGCGGGCACCGTGTTCAACGCGGGCACGATCAACTGGGGCAAGGTCCTCGCCGACGACCCGGTGGCCGACCGCATCACCCGCAACGTGCTGGACCGGCTGGGCGGTACGGATCCGGGGGACGGCTGGGAGGCCGCGGGCGCCCCGGACGGAGTCCACGCACTCGCCGTCTGCGAGGGCACCCTCCTGGGTGCCGACGCGCGCGGCCGGCTGCTGTGCCGGGAGCCGTCCGGGCAGAACCTGCCGTGGCGGGTGATCGGGACCGCCCCGGGGGTGAGGGCGCTGGCCTCCGCCCGCGAGGCCTCGGGCGGACTGCCGCTGGAGCTGTACGCCGCCACCGACGACGGCAGGCTGCTGCGCAGGGACCCCGCGGCCGGCCCGGTAGCGGGCCCCGGGGAGTGGGTGGAGGTCGCCTCCGTGCCCGCCGGGACGACGGGGATCGCGCTCTGCGACGCGGGCGTCTTCGCGGTCACCCCGCACGACGACACCCTCCACCACCTCTCGGCGCAGGCCCTCTCCGCGCCCTGGCGGGTGGTCGGTGACGCGGGCGGCGCGGTCACCCTCACCACTCTGAACAGCAGGCTCTGGGCGGTCACGGCCGACGGCCGGCTGCGCACCCGCCTGCCGGTCGGCCCGGACGGGCCCGCCACCCCGTTCACGGACGGGGCGGTCCCGGGGCCCGTCGGCTGCACGGGTCTCGCCGGCCGGGCGGGTGCGCTCTACGCGGCCACGGCGGAGGGACCGCTGCTGCTGTGCCGGCTGCCCGCCCTGCCGGCTCGCTGACGAAGGCCCGTCCGTACGCCGTCTCAGGGCCGGCGCAGGACGACCTCGGGGTTCTGCGGGGACGGCCCGTCCAGCAGGGGCCGCCGTTCGTGCTTCAGGGTCCGGTCGAGGAAGGCGGCGACGTAGTCGCGGGTGATCTCCGTCGAGCGGTCACCGGCGAGCGGCGCCTCCGGGTCGGCGGGGAGGCCGAACCGCTCGGCCAGCCAGGGGAGGTCGGTGAAGGTGAAGTGCCCGGAGTCCTTCACCGTCAGCCAGCGCTTCCACCCGTCGAGGCGCCGCCACGCCTGGTCCCAGGACTCGTCCTCACCACCGGGGTGGTGGCCGATGTCGGTCCCCAGCATGAGGAAGGGACGGCCGCCGAGGCCGGAGGCGGGCACCGGGTCGAAGAAGGTGCCGTCCATGTTCACTCCGGCGTCGACACGGGGGTCGGCGAGCATCGTGGAGGCCGCGGCGTTCCCGCCGATGGAGTGCCCGACGACCGCGACCCGCCGGCTGTCGATCATGCGCGAGTGGTTCCAGGCGGGACGAGGGCCGGTGAGGCGGTCGAGCACGAAGGAGAGGTCCGTGGCCCGTCCGGCGGAGACGGACCTGAGCACGGCGGCCGAGGCGTCGTCGTCCGGTTCCGCCTCGACGGCGTCGCAGGCCGCGCAGGTGAGGATCCGCCCGCCGGGGAACGCCGTCCCGGTGGTCTCGTAGGCGTGGTCGACGCTCGCCACGACGTAGCCGCGGCTCGCCAGTTCCTCGGCGAGCGAGGTCAGCGTGGCGCGCGGCGTCCCGAATCCCGGGGAGAGCAGCACGAGGGGGAAGCGTCCGGGAGCCGGTCGGGTGTCCGTCCGGGCATGGGTGACGGTGGCGCCGACGGTCGCGGCGGGCACGATCCCGTCCAGCCCGCGCTGGACCAGCATCAGCCGGGCCTCCTCGGTGTCCATGTACGGGGCGGGGGAGCCCGCGCCGCCGGGACGGGCCGGGTAGTGGACCGACACCATCAGCTCCCGGCCGTCCGCCTCGGGGACCCAGGGGTCGGTCCGGCCGTGGTCCGTGAGGTGGAGGATCCGCGAGCCGACGGCGTACGGACCGGCCGGGCGGGGCAGTTCGAGCGTGGCGGCCGCAGCCGCAGCGGGGTGCCCCGACGCCTGCGCGGAGACCGCGGGGGCGCCCAGCAGGGCCAGGGCGGTGAGTGCGGCGAGGGCGGTACGCCGCCGGAGTCCTGTCGTCATGCGAGTGACGGTAGGCGCCGGACACCGCACCGGACATCGGCCACGGGTCTGATCGCGGGGGGTCCCCGGGTCGTACGGGACGTCAACCACCGGATGGATCACTTACCGGCCACGTGGCCGGGGACTGGCGCTTCCGTACGGTGGGGTGCGGGGCCGGGCCGTACGCTTACCGGGGAGTAGCGCAGTGGGGGCGGGAGGGACGTCGGACGTGGGTGCAGTGAAGGGCAAACGGATGCCGCGCGCGGTGCGCGAGCAGCAGATGATGGACGCCGCCGTGCGGACCTTCGGGCAGCGCGGGTACCGGGCCGCCTCGATGGACGAGATCGCCGAACTGGCCGGTGTCTCCAAGCCCTTGGTCTACCTGTACCTGAACTCCAAGGAGGAGCTCTTCACCGCGTGCATCCGCCGCGAGTCGAAAGCGCTGGTGGAAGCGGTGCAGGCGGCGGTGGACCCGGGGATCCCGGCCGACCGGCAGCTGTGGTCGGGGCTGCGGGCCTTCTTCACGCACACGGCGGAGAATCCGGACGGATGGGCGGTGCTCCACCAGCAGGCGAGCTCGCACGGTGAGCCGTTCGTCAGCGAGGTGGTGGCCCTGCGTGCGGAGATCGTCGCGTTCGTGACGGGTCTGATCGGCGCGGCGGCCCGTGAGGCGCACCACGACCCCGCGCTGCCCGACCGGGATGTGGCCGGGCTCGCGCAGGCGTTGGTGGGTGCGGCGGAGGCGCTCGCGGGGTGGGCGAACGTCACCCCGGGGGTCTCGGCCAAGGAGGCTGCGTCCACGCTGATGAACTTCTCGTGGGCGGGCCTGGAGAACCTCATGCACGGACGCGGCTGGCAGTCCCGGGGGGACTGAGGGCTCCTCAGTCCCGGAGCGTCACGATCCCGGTGAGGTGGACGCGCTCGCCACCGCGTACCTCGAAGGCGGTTCCCTCGGCCGCGTAGGTGACGGTCGAGGGCAGCGGGACCGGTGCCCTGAAGTCGGCCCGTACGGAATGGACGCGGCCCGCGCCGCCGGGGCTGTTCGCCGTCTCCGCGAGGCAGCGGGCGACGGTCCACATGCCGTGCGCGATGTGCCGGGGGAATCCGAACAGCCGTGCCGTCAGAGGGTGGAGATGGATCGGGTTGCGGTCGCCCGAGGCGGCGCCGTAACGCCTCCCCAGACCGGTGGGCAGCCGCCACTCGGCGACGGCGGGCAGCTTCGGGGGCGCCGGTGCGCGCGACGGTGCCTCCCGTCCGCCGACCCCGGCGGGCGCCCCGTCGTCGCCGGTCCGGTGCCGTGCGAGGTATCCGCTGCGGGACTCCCAGACCAGCTCGTCCGCGATCCGCGCCTCTGTCACGACGGTGACCTCCGTGCCCCGGCGGTGCGGGTTCAACTCGGCCGCGTACACGGTGAGTCCGAGCTCGTCCGCCGGCCGCGGCGTGCGGTGTGCGGTGATCTCGATCCAGGTGTGGACGAGTCCGAGCACCGGCAGCGGGAAGTCGCGTGCGGTCATCAGGCGCATGGCCGAGGGGAAGCCCAGCACGTGCGGGTAGGTGAGCGGCAGCGTCTCCGGACCGGTGAATCCGCAGACGCCGCGGTAGGCGGCGAGGGGGCCCGGCGCGATCGGGCGGGCCGGGAGCACCTCGCGCCGGCCGGGCAGCGTCGCGCCGGGCCGGCCGGCCCGTTTGAAGGGGGAGGTGAGGGCGCCGCGGGCGAGCGAGAGGCCGAGACCGGTCATGGCGTTCACGCTCCCAGCAGGCTCTGGCCGCAGACCCGCACGATCTGGCCGTTGACCGCGCCGGACGCGGGCTGGGCGAACCAGGCGGTGGTCTCGGCGACGTCGACGGGCAGGCCGCCCTGGGACAGCGAGTTCATCCGGCGGCCGGCCTCCCGGATGAACAGGGGCACGGCGGCCGTCATCCTCGTCTCGATGAACCCGGGTGCGACCGCGTTGACGGTGACCCCGTGCTCGGCCGCGGCGCGCGGTGCGAGGGAGCGGACCAGACCGATGATCCCCGCCTTGCTCGCCGCGTAGTTGGTCTGGCCGGTGTTGCCCGCGATCCCGGCGATGGACGCGGTGGCGACGATCCGGCCGCCGCGGTTCACCGCACCGGCGGCCAGCAGGGCGTCGGTGGTGCGCAGGACGCTGTCGAGGTTGACGTCGATGACGGAGGACCAGCGGTCGGCGGCCATGTTGGCGAGCCTGCGGTCGCGGGTGATGCCCGCGTTGTGCACCAGCACGTCGAGCCCGCCGGGGACGGCCGCCGCGATCTGCTCCGCCGCGTCGGGCGCGGTGACGTCCAGGGGCAGGGCGGTGGCGCCGAGGCGCGCGGCGGTGCGGGTGAGCTCCTCCGCGGCCTGCGGGACGTCCAGGCAGACCACATCGGCACCGTCCCTGGCGAGCACGGAGGCGACCGACGCGCCGATGCCGCGCGCGGCGCCGGTGACCAGAGCGGTGCGCCCGGCCAGCGGGGCGTCCCAGTCGGCGACCTCTCCGGGCTCCCCGGTGCCGAGTTCGACGACCTGGCCGCTGATGTACGCGGAGCGCGGGGACAGCAGGAAGCGGAGCGTGGACTCGGCGCAGCCGGCCCGGGCCCCCGGGGCGAGCCGCAGCAGCTGCACGGTCGCTCCCTTGCCGATCTCCTTGCCGAGCGAGCGTACGAAGCCCTCCAGGGCCTGCTGCGCCGCCGCCTGGTGGTGGTCGCGGGGCGAGGGCGTCGTGCCGAGCACGACGACCCGGCCGCCGGGCGCCAGGGACCGGACGACCGGATGCAGTGCGGTGTGCACCCCGGACAGCGCGGCGGGGGTGGCGACGCCGGTGGCGTCCAGGACGACCGCGCCCGGGCGCTCGGCCCGGTCGGTGACCTCCAGCCCCGTCGCGGCGAGCACCGGGCCGAGGGAGTCCCGGTGTACGGAGTCCCCCGCGGTGAGGTGGAGCAGCGGCCCGTCGAGGGCAGGAGTCTCCAGGGACCAGCGGCGCAGCGGGGCGGGCTGCGGCAGGCCGAGCCTGCGGGTCAGGAATCGGCCGGATGCCGTGCCGGTGAAGTGCAGATAGCGGTCGGCCATTGTCTGGACTCCTGCTCGGTCGTAGATTTACTCCTGAGTAAGGTTACTCAAGGGTCAGGAGTTGTCGAGATGAGTTGGTCGAGTTGATTCCCCTCGCACTTCCGCAGCCGCGCAGGGTCGCGGTCATCGGTGGCAGTCGCATCCCGTTCGCCCGCTCCGACGGCCCTTACGCGCAGGCGTCCAACCAGGACATGCTGACCGCGGCGCTGGACGGGCTCACCGAGCGCTTCGGCCTGCGGGGACAGCGGGTCGGGGAGTTCGTCGCCGGCGCGGTCCTCAAGCACAGCAGGGACTTCAACCTGGCGCGCGAGACGGTCCTCGGATCAGCCCTGGACCCGCGCACCCCCGCGTACGACATCCAGCAGGCCTGCGGCACCGGGCTGCAGGCCGTCGTGGCCGCGGCCAACAAGATCGCGCTCGGCGCGGTCGACTCGGCGATCGCCGGAGGCGCGGACACCACGAGCGACGCCCCGCTCGGGGTCAACGACCGGCTGCGCCGGATCCTGCTGGAGGCCCGCCGCGCCAGGTCGGCGGGGGCCCGGATCAAGGCGCTGGCGGCGATCCGCCCCGGCCACCTCGTGCCGGACATCCCGCGCAACGCGGAGCCCCGCACCGGGCTCTCGATGGGCGAGCACGCGGCGGTGACCGCCAGGAAGTGGGGTGTGACCCGCGAGGACCAGGACCTCCTGGCGGCCACCAGCCATCAGCGGCTCGCCGCCGCCTACGACCGCGGTCTCCTCGACGACCTGGTCGTCCCGTACCTCGGCCTGGACCGCGACCAGAACCTTCGCCCCGGCTCCACGGTGGAAAAACTCGCCACCCTGAAGCCGGTGTTCGGCGCCTCGCACCCCGACGCGACGATGACGGCGGGCAATTCGACGCCCCTCACCGACGGGGCGGCGACGGTGCTGCTGGCGAGCGAGGAGTGGGCCGAGGAGCGTGGCCTGGAACCGCTCGCCTACCTGTCGCTGTACGAGACGGCGGCCGTGGACTACGTCGGTGGCGAGGACGGCCTGCTGATGGCCCCCGCGTACGCCGTGCCGCGGATGCTGGAACGGGCCGGCCTGACGGTGGGGGACTTCGACCTCTTCGAGATCCACGAGGCGTTCGCCTCCCAGGTGCTGGCCACCCTGGCCGCCTGGGAGGAGCAGGGGCTCGCCCCCGTGGACCGGAAGAAGCTCAACGTGGCCGGGTCCTCGCTCGCCACCGGGCACCCCTTCGCAGCGACCGGTGCCCGGATCGTCGCGACCCTGGCGAAGCTCCTCGCCGAACGGGGAGAGCCCGGCCGTGGTCTGATCTCCGTCTGCGCCGCCGGGGGGCAGGGAGTGACCGCGATCCTCGAACGCCCCTGACCAGCCCGCACCACCCGCCCCGTCACATCCGTACGTGAACGACCCCGCGCATCCAGCAGCCGCCCGCGCCGGACCCCATGTCGAGGAGCCGCTCGTGTCCACGCCCGCACCCGCCGCCGAATCCGCCGCGCCCGCCGCCCCCGTACTCGTCGAGCCGACCAAGGTCAGAGACGCGGGCGGCGCCGTACGGGAGGTCTCCGTACCGCCGCTCGCACCGGGCGTGCACAGCGGCTCGCTCGCCGAGATCCCCTTCGACAACGCCCTCCAGGCGCCGTCCGAAGCGGTCCTCAGCCGAAAGCAGGGCGACGGCCGCTGGCTGGACGTCACCGCCGCCGAGTTCGCCGCGGAGGTCCAGGCCGTCGCCAAGGGGCTGGTGGCGGAGGGGCTGCAGAGCGGTGACCGGGTCGCGATCATGGCCCGTACGACCTACGAGTGGACGCTCCTCGACTTCGCCGCCTGGGCCGCCGGCCTGGTCACCGTGCCCGTCTACCCCACATCCTCGGCCTTCCAGACCCGCTGGATCCTCCAGGACTCCGGTGCGGTCGCCTGCGCCGTCGAGTCGAAGGAACAGGGCCGGCTGGTCAGCCAGGAACGGCAGCAGCTCGCGGACCTCACCCACCTCTGGCAGTTCGACACGGGTGCGATCGGGCGGCTCAAGACCCTCGGCAAGGACGTCCCCGACGCGGCGCTCGCCGCCCGCCGCCAGGCGCTCGGGCCGGACAGCCCCGCCACCCTCATCTACACCTCGGGTACCACGGGCAGACCGAAGGGCTGCGTCCTGACCCACGGCAACTTCTTCGCCGAGGTCGACAACGCGATCGAACTGCTCCACCCCGTCTTCAAGTCGGTGTCGAAGTACCCGGCCTCCACCCTCCTCTTCCTGCCCCTCTCCCATGTGTTCGGCCGGATGGTGGCGATCGGCTGCCTGCGTGCGAGGGTGCGGCTGGGGCACGCTCCGTCCATCCGGACCGAGGACCTGCTCGCCGACCTGGCCGGTTTCAAGCCGTCGTTCCTGCTGGCCATCCCGTACGTCCTGGAGAAGGTCTTCAACACCGGCCGCGCCACGGCGGAGAAGATGGGCCGGGCCTCCTCCTTCGACCGGGCGGCCCGTATCGCGCAGCGCTACGGCGAGGCGGTGGAGGCCGCCGAACACGGCACGGGCCCCGGGCCCGGCCTCGGGCTCCGCGCGGCCCGCGCCCTGTACGACCCGCTGGTCTACCGGCGCATCCGCGCCGCGCTGGGCGGTCACGTCAGGTACGCGATCTGCGGCGGCTCCCCGCTGGGCCGCCGGCTCGCCGCCTTCTACGCGGGGGCGGGCATCCAGATCTTCGAGGGGTACGGCCTGACCGAGACGACCGCGGCGGCCACGGTGACCCCGCCGCTCAAGCCCCGCCTCGGCACGGTGGGCTGGCCCCTGCCCGGCACCGCCGTGCGCATCGCGGACGACGGGGAGGTGCTGCTCAGCGGCGGGCAGGTATTCCGGGGCTACTGGGACACGGCTCGCGGCGGGGCGGTCCCGTACACGGACGACGGCTGGTTCCCGACGGGAGACCTGGGCGCGCTGGACGAGGACGGCTACCTCACCATCACCGGCCGCAAGAAGGACGTCATCATCACCTCCGGCGGGAAGAACGTCATACCCGCCCCGCTGGAGGACTGGCTGCGAGCGCACCCGCTGGTGAGCCAGTGCATGGTGGTCGGGGACAACCGGTCGTTCGTCAGCGCCCTGATCACCCTGGAGCCGGACGGCCTCGCCCACTGGCGCCGGATGCGGAAGAAGGAAGGCGTCCCCATGCGCGAACTGGTCCGGGACGAGGAACTGCGCGCGGCCCTGCAGCGCGCCGTGGACGAGGCGAACCGGCTGGTCTCGCGCGCCGAGTCCATCCGGAAGTTCACCGTCCTGCCGGGGGACTTCACCGAGGAGAGCGGGCACCTCACACCCTCGCTGAAGCTGAAGAGGGACGCGATCACACGGGACTTCGACGCCGAGATCGAGGAGCTGTACCGCAGGTGACCGGGGCCGCGGCGGTGCGGTCGACACCGGCGTGGGAAAATTTTGAACCGGACAAAACGGGCGGTGGTGCGGTTCTCGTACGACGCGAGGCCGCGTCGTCGATCATTAATTGCAAGGTCGTGTTCGCATATTGCCTTGGATGTGCTGGGGTAACTGGCTGGCAGGTGGTATGAGTTAAGGGTGAGACGGGGGAGTCTCATCCTCCGGATGTGGAAATCGCAGCACATAGCGTCCCTCTCATGACTGAGCTGGACACGCGGCCACAGGCCGGAGACGCGGTACCGGGAAGCGGCCCGGCCGGGAGCGGTGTACGCGAGAAGGGCCTCGGCGGGAACTCCGTCGGCCTGCTGGGCAGCGCCGTCCTCGGTATCTCCACGGTCGCCCCGGTGTACTGCCTGACGTCGACCCTCGGCTCCACCGCGGGTGAGGTCGGGGTGCAGATGCCCGCCGTGTTCCTGGCCGGGTTCCTGCCGATGCTGCTGGTCGCCTTCGCCTACCGCGAGCTCAACAAGGCCGTGCCGGACTGCGGCACCTCGTTCACCTGGACGGTCAAGGCCTTCGGGCCGCGCCTGGGGTGGATGTGCGGCTGGGGGCTGGTGATCGCCACGATCATCGTGCTCTCCAACCTCGCCGGCGTCGCGACCTCCTACTTCTGGCTGCTGGCCGGGGAGATCACCGGGAGCGACTCGGTCGCGGCCCTGGACGGCAGCAAGCCGGTGCACATCGTCACCTGCCTCCTGCTGATCGCCGTCGCGACCGCGATCAGCTACCGGGGGATGACGGCGACCAAGGGCCTCCAGTACACCCTCGTGGCACTCCAGCTGGTGGTCCTCGCGGTGTTCGTGGCGATGGCCGTGGGCAAGGCGGGCAGCGGCGAGTTCGCCGCCACCTCGACGGACTTCTCCTGGTCCTGGCTGAACCCCTTCGCCGTCCAGTCCTTCGGCGCCTTCACCGCGGGCCTGTCCCTCTCGATCTTCATGTTCTGGGGCTGGGACACCTGCCTCACCGCCAACGAGGAGACCACCGGCAGCGACCGGACGCCGGGGCGGGCCGCGCTCATCGCGATGATCGTCCTGGTCGGCTCCTACCTCGCCACGGGCATCGCCGCCCAGATGGCCGTCGGCACCGGCTCCTCGGGGCTGGGCCTCGCCGACCCCGACACCTCCGACAACGTCTTCGCCGCCCTCGCCGGACCGGTGATGGGTCCGGGCCTGGGCATCCTGCTCTTCCTGGCGGTGCTGGCCTCCGCCGCGGCGAGCCTCCAGACCACCTTCATCCCGGTGGCCCGCACGGTCCTGGCGATGGCGTCGTACGAGGCGCTGCCCGCCTCCTACGCCCGCGTCCACCCCCGCTTCAGGACACCGGGCAGGGCGACGGTGGTGGCGGGTGTCTCCACCGGCGCGTTCTACACCGTCATGACGCTCGTCAGCGAGCACGTACTGGTCGACACCATCTACGCCCTCGGCCTGATGATCTGCTTCTACTACGCGCTGACCGCCTTCGCCTGCGCGTGGTACTTCCGCGCCGAACTCACCCGCTCCGCACGGGACCTGGTCTTCAAGGGCCTCTTCCCCGTCGCCGGCGGCATCCTGCTCTCCGCCGTCTTCGGCAAGACCCTCTACGACATGTGGGACCCGGCCTACGGCTCCGGCTCGTCGGTCCTCGGCGTCGGCTCGGTCTTCGTCATCGGCGTGGGCCTGCTGCTGCTCGGCGTGGTGCTGATGGAGGTCATGCGGCGCCGCAGCCCGGCGTTCTTCCGCGGCGAGGTGCTGACGAAGGAGACCCCCGCCTTCGTGGTCGCCGACTGAGACCGTCCGGTGATCCCGGGGGGCCTCCGGGCCGCCCCGGGCCCCCGGGCGCCCGGGGGCCCGGCGCTTCGGACGGGCCCGTCTCCTCGCGGGCGAAGGGCGGAACCGGGCACGGTCAGCCGAAGTCCTCCGTATATGGCTGAAACTGGCGGGAGTCGTGGCCGAGCTTCCGCCGTTGTGATCGTCGGGTGCAACCGCCGAAGCTAAAATCGCATCCATCACCCCGGACATCGAAGATGCGGCCCGCGTGCGTGTGTACCCGGCTGCCTGGGAGCGGGAGCACGATGAACAGGCCATTGCGCCACATAGCCATCTTCTGCGGCCTCCTGATGCTGGCTCTGCTGATCAGGACCAACTGGCTGCAGTTCGCCAGGAGCGAGGAACTCTCCACCCACGAGCACAACCGCCGGGTGAAGATCGCGCAGTTCGCGACCCCGCGCGGTGACATCATCGTGGGCGGCAAGGCGATCACCGGCTCCAAGGCGGTGGAGGGGACCGACTTCAAGTACCGGCGCACCTTCAAGCAGGGCCCGATGTACGCCCCCGTCACCGGCTACGCCTCCCAGTCGCAGGGCATGTCCCTGCTGGAGAAGACGTACGACAGCATCCTGAGCGGACAGGACGAGCGGTTCGCCTTCCGGCACGCGAAGGACATCCTCACCGGTGAGGAGCGGCGCGGCGGTGACGTGGTGACCACCATCGTCCCGGAGGCGCAGGAGGCGGCGTACAAGGGCCTGTCCGACCTCGACGCCCGGGGCGCGGTCGTCGCCCTCGAACCGTCGACCGGCAAGGTGCTCGCCCTGGTGTCCACACCGTCGTACGACCCCTCGGTCTTCGCCGGCAACTCCTTCAAGGAGGGCGACAGGTTCCAGGCGCTCATCGACGACAAGGGCAAGCCGCTGGCCAACCGCCCGCTGCGCGAGACCTTCCCGCCCGGATCCACCTTCAAGATCCTTACGGCTGCCGCCGCCCTGGAGCACGGGGTCGTCACGGATGTGGACGCCCGCACCGACGCGCGCTCCCCGTACAAGCTTCCGCTGTCGTCGAGCACGATCAGCAGCGAGGCCGGGGACGCGGTGTGCGACAAGGCGTCGTTCAAGACGGCGATGCAGTACTCCTGCAACAACGTCTTCCTCGACGCGGCCCTCAAGGTGGGTGACGAGGGGATGCGGGAGACGGCCGAGAAGTTCGGCTTCAACGAGGACGTCTACTCCGACGCCTTCGGCGACCTGCTCGCCACGAAGAGCCTCTACCCCGAGGAGCTGGACAAGCCGGGTACCGCCCTCACCGGTATGGGTCAGGGCAGTCTCACCAGCACCCCGATGCAGATGGCGATGGTGACCGCGGCCCTCGCCAACGACGGCGAGCTGATGCAGCCCTACATCGTGGACAGCCTCCAGGACGCGGACACCGACGTACTGGAGCAGCACGAGCCGCGGCTCATGAGCCAGGCGGTCTCCGAGGAGACCGCGAAGAAGGTCCAGGAGATGATGGAGTTCACCGCCAAGGAGGGCAGCGCGAAGCGCGCCCTGATCGACGGTGTCACGGTGGGCGGCAAGACGGGCACGGCCCAGCGCGGCAACGACGTGACCAAGGAGGTGCCGTACGGCTGGTTCGTGTCGTACGGCAAGGGGTCCGACGGCCGTTCGGTGGCGGTGGCGGTGTTCATCGACCCGACCGCGATGGACATCTCCCGCTCGGACATCTCCGGTGGCGGCCTGGGCGGGCCCATCGCGCGGAAGGTGATGCAGGCGGTCCTGGGCAAGTAGGACGGCCGCTCGCACCTCCCGGCACCCCCCGGTCGAGCCCTGAGGGCCGGCCCGTGGGCTCAAGGGCGTGCGGGCCGAGTCGTGTTCGGGCGAAGGGGACTTCTCCGGCCCGTACCCGGGCCGGTGCTCAGGCCCGGGGCGCCGGCTCCGGGGAGGGGGATTCCGGAGCCGCCCGCGTGCCATCGGGCATCCGGACGGCCGTCAGCCGCAGGGTCACGGCGGCGGTCGTACCCGCCACCGCCCCGACCACCAGGGCGGCCGGGACACCGGTGCCGATGACCGACGTCATCTGCACCAGCCCCCATCGCATGCCCGAGTCCGAGGCGTCCATCAGGATCCGGGCGGACTGGCCGGCCAGCAGCCCCATGACGGTCGCGCCGACCGCCCCCGCCGCCATGGCCGGGACGGTCGCCCGGGTCAGCAGCGAGGGCAGCAGCCGCAGCGCCCACCACACGACGAGGAGGAGCAGCACGTCGGTGGCCCGGTACATCAGCCACCGGTCGAGCGCGAGACCGGCGGGCCAGTCCCAGGCGCCCAGCAGCAGCAACTGGCGCAGCAGGTCCCCCGGCTCGGACAGCAGCCCACCGGAGAGATAGGTGCCCTGGAGCTTCGCGGCGACCGACTGGTGGGACAGCACGAACAGCGACAGGGCGACGACGACGGTTCCCGCCGTCGCCGACAGCCGTGCGACCCCTGCCGGCACGACGGCCCGGGGGATGTCCCCCGCGCCCTTGGCGGTGACCCGGGCGACCAGCACGGTCACCACGGCCGCGAGCAGGGAGGCCGGCACCAGGATCTGCCGGCCGGCTGTCATCTCGCCCGCCAGCTGGGGCAGGAAGCGGAAGCTGCCGCGCCCGTGCGAGGCGATCAGCCAGGGGGCGGACACCGTGACCGCCAGGGTGCCGGCGACCATCCCCCAGCCCCAGACGGCCGCCAGCGCGGCAGGCACCCGGCCGTTCACCGGGGGCAGCCTCCGCACGAGGAGCAGTGCGCCCGGCAGGAAGAACGCGAAGACGGTGATGATCCGGATCTGCATCCCGGTCGCGTACAGGGCGGTGTAGCGGGAGCCGTTGACACCGGCCGGCTCCCCCGTACCGCTCACCGAACCGGTGCCCCAGCGCACGGCGTCCGGGAGCTCGAACGACCAGGGTGAAAGCCAGTGTTCGAGATCGGCGGCGACCCGGCCGCCGAGGACGTCGGCCGTCCCCTGGAGGTGCAGCGCGTTCACGCTCGCCCCCGCCCACCAGAGCAGCAGCGTCAGCAGCAGCCCTCCGGCGACCGCGGGTGCCGCAGCCCGTCCGTATGTCATCTTCCGCCCCCGTATCGCTCACACCCCGGGGAATCACCCGGGCGGTTGGAGGCTACGGGGTGGCGGTCACACCTGGGTCACGGGTGCTTCCCGATGCCGCCCGCGGGTGCCTCGGCCGCCCTCTCGCACGCCGGACCGTGCGGTGTGTCCTCCTGGGCCGGTTCCTCCTCCGAGGGTCCGGGGGACGCGGGCGCACCGGGTGCGGGGAGCGGGACGGCGTACGGCCTGCGCCCCTTCGGGCCCGGGCCGCCCAGCAGGGCGGGCAGCTCGGTCAGGGCGGTGATCCGCCAGTCGGCCGTCTCCGTGACGTCGGGGTGGTCCGCCCACCAATGCCCGTACGGGCCGCGGCGGATGTGCGCCGTACGCAGCCCCGCGGACCTTGCCGGGAACAGGTCGTCGGCCGGGTGGTCACCCACGTACACCGTCGCCTCCGGGGAGGTGCCCGAGACCTCCAGCACCCGGGCGAAGAACTCCCCGTCCGGTTTGGTGACGCCCCACTCCTCCGAGGTGACGACCAGGTCCGCCGGCAGGTCGAGGGCGCGCAGCAACTCCCCGGCCCGTGCGGTCCGGTCGCCGGCCACGACGACCCGCAGGCCCAGGGCCCGCAGCTCCGCGAGGGCGGGCCGGACATCGGGGTACAGGTCGGTCTCGTCGAGATACTCGCCCCGGGCCGCCGCGACCCGCGCGTGGTAGGCCTCGGCCACGTCCATGCCGGGGCGGAGGATGCGCAGCGCGTCGGCGGCGTCCCGGCCCTGGGCGACCGCGGCGCCGACCAGCGCGCTGACGGTGTGCGGCGGGACGCCGAGCCAGTCGGCCCAGGCGGCCCAGTGGCGGTCGTCGCGGACGAGGGTCTCTCCGATGTCGAACACGATCGTTTCCATCACCTCACCGAGCCTACGGGGCAAGCGGGACATAACGGCCAAGGCGCCAGCGGTGATCGCGCGGTGACGGCCGACGGAGGCCCTGGTCCGGACGTGGGGACGCGCTCGTATGCTCGGATCATGACCGATCCTCAGCGCCCCACGACCAACGCCATGCGGCGTGCCCTCCGGCGGGCTCGCGACGGCGTCGCCCTCGACGTGGCCGAGGCCGCCGTCCTGCTCCAGGCGCGGGGGGACGACCTGACCGATCTCGCCGCGTCGGCCGCCCGGGTGCGGGACGCCGGGCTCGAGGCTGCCGGGCGGCCCGGAGTGATCACGTACTCGCGCAAGGTCTTCATCCCGCTGACCCGGCTCTGCCGCGACACCTGCCACTACTGCACCTTCGTCACCGTGCCCGGAAAGCTCCGCCGGGCGGGCCACGGGATGTTCCTGTCGCCGGACGAGGTGCTCGCGATCGCCCGCGAGGGTGCGGAACTGGGCTGCAAGGAGGCACTGTTCACCCTGGGGGACCGCCCCGAGGACCGCTGGCCCGAGGCGAGGGAGTGGCTGGAGGCCGAGGGGTACGACGACACCCTGGCCTACGTGCGGGCGATGGCCGTCCGGGTGCTGGAGGAGACGGGGCTGCTGCCGCACCTGAATCCGGGTGTGATGACGTGGACGGACCTTCAGCGGCTGAAGCCGGTCGCCCCGTCCATGGGCATGATGCTGGAGACGACCGCCACCCGGCTCTGGTCGGAGAAGGGCGGCCCCCACTACGGCTCCCCGGACAAGGAACCGGCGGTCCGGCTGCGGGTCCTGGAGGACGCGGGCAGGTCCAACGTGCCCTTCACCACCGGCATCCTGATCGGCATCGGCGAGTCCTACGAGGAGCGGGCCGACTCCCTCTTCGAGCTGCGCAGGACGGCCCGCGCCTACCACGGGATCCAGGAAGTCATCGTCCAGAACTTCCGGGCCAAGCCCGACACGGCGATGCGCGGGATGCCGGACGCCGAGCTGGAGGAACTGGCCGCCGCGATCGCCGTCGCCCGCCACATCCTCGGTCCCTCGGCCCGCATCCAGGCGCCGCCGAACCTCGTGGACGCCGAGTACGCCCTGCTGATCGGCGCGGGCATCGACGACTGGGGCGGGGTCTCACCGCTCACCCCCGACCACGTCAACCCCGAGCGCCCCTGGCCGCACATCGACGAACTCGCTTCCCGGACGGCCGAGTCAGGCTTCCGGCTGCGTGAACGCCTCACCATCTACCCGGAGTTCATCCAGCGGGGCGAGCCTTGGCTCGACCCCCGCCTCCTCCCGCACGTCCGTGCGCTCGCGGACCCGGAGACGGGCCTGGCGAAGGAGGGCGTGATCCCGGCCGGCATCCCCTGGCAGGAGCCCGACGAGGGATTCAACGCCTCGGGCCGCACCGACCTGCACCGCACCATCGACACCGACGGCCGCACCACCGACCGGCGCGACGACTTCGACGAGGTCTACGGGGACTGGGAGGCCCTGCGCGAGGCCGCCGCCCCCGGCATGGTCCCCTCCAGGATCGACACCGACGTACGCCAGGCGCTCGGCCAGGCCGCCGACGACCCCACCAGGCTCAACGACGACCAGGCGCTCGCCCTGCTCCACGCCGACGGCCCGGCCCTGGACGAGCTGTGCCGGATCGCGGACACGCTGCGCCGCGACGTCGTGGGCGACGACGTCACCTACATCGTCACCAGGAACATCAACTTCACCAACGTCTGCTACACCGGCTGCCGCTTCTGTGCCTTCGCCCAGCGGCGCACGGACGCCGACGCCTACACCCTCTCCCTCGACCAGGTCGCCGACCGCGCCGCCCAGGCCTGGGACGTGGGCGCGGTCGAGGTGTGCATGCAGGGCGGCATCCACCCGGACCTCCCCGGCACGGCGTACTTCGACATCGCGAGGGCAGTGAAGGAGCGAGTCCCCGGGATGCACGTCCACGCCTTCTCGCCGATGGAGGTCGTCAACGGCGCCACCCGCACCGGCATGTCCATCCGCGACTGGCTGACCGCCGCCAAGGAGGCCGGCCTCGGCTCCATCCCCGGAACGGCCGCGGAGATCCTGGACGACGAGGTCCGCTGGATCCTCACCAAGGGGAAGCTGCCGACCGCCGAGTGGCTGGAGGTCATCAGGACGGCGCACGAGACGGGCCTGCGTTCCTCGTCCACGATGATGTACGGCCATGTCGACCAGCCCCGCCACTGGCTCGGCCACCTCAGGACGCTGTCCCGCCTCCAGCAGGAGACCGGCGGCTTCACGGAGTTCGTCACGCTCCCCTTCATCCACACCAACGCCCCGGTCTACCTGGCGGGCATCGCCCGGCCCGGCCCCACCGACCGGGACAACAGGGCCGTCACCGCCATGGCCCGGCTGCTGCTCCACCCGCACATCACCAACATCCAGACCAGCTGGGTCAAGCTGGGCGCGGAGGGCGCGGCCGAGATGCTGCGCTCGGGCGCCAACGACCTCGGCGGCACGCTGATGGAGGAGACCATCTCCCGTATGGCCGGGTCGAGTTACGGCTCGTACCGCTCCATCCAGGACCTCGTCGCCATCGCCGACCTCGCGGGCCGCCCGGCGAAGCCGCGTACGACCCTGTACGGCGAGGTCCCGGAGGAACGCACCATGGCGGCGGCGGCCTCCGACGGCCACCTGCCGGAGCTGCTGCCGGTGCTGGAGAGCTGAGCTGGGCCCGGTGGGGGCCGCGGCACGGGCCCCCACCACGGTGTACGGCGCCTCCGGCGGTAGGCCGGGCGGGGGCCCGGTGCCGTGTGCGGGGTGGTGGCGCAGATCCCCTCGGCTTGATCGGGGGCGTTCCGGGGTGATCGGGCTCCCGGCGTGATCAGGGCTCCCGACGCCTGCCTCTTTCGCGTCCGCGGCGGGACATCGGGGCGCCGGGCGGGGCTGACGGCCCGCCTGGCGCGGGGCGTGCCAAGGGCCGGGAATTCCGGCCCAGGCACTTCGTGTAAACGGTCCGTGAAACCGTGAGGAATGGCGTTCAAAAGTGCCCAGGAGTCCTAGTCCGTACATAGCGTTCCGGCTGGGAGCCCCCTGTCCCCGTTCGATTACGCTGCTTGCGCAGCCGCACCGCAGGCCGGAGGAAATGGGGGCACGGTGACCACAGGGACCACCGCAGTCTGGGGCCGTGCCCAGCAGCAGGACTTCCGCAGCAGGGTCCGGGGGGCGCTGCTCGGCGGGGCGGTGGGAGACGCGCTCGGGGCAGGGGTCTCCGGGCTCACCCTGGAGGCGATCCGGGCGGCGCACGGCGTCGACGGCATAAGCGACTTCGTCCCCGCGCACGGCCGGCGGGGCGCCGTCACCGCCGTCACCCAGCTCACCCTCTTCACCGTCGACGGGCTGATACGGGCGCAGGTGCGCAAGGACACCGGTGCCTGGCATCCGCCCACCGACGTGCACCGGGCACATCTGCGCTGGGCGTCCACCCAGAGCGCCTGGGGGCCCGACGAACGCCGCAAGGACATCGGCTGGCTCGCCCGGGAGGAGTGGCTGTACGCCCGCCGCGCCCCCACCCGTGAGTGCCTCGTCGGCTTCGGGGACGAGACCATGGGCACCCTCGCCGTGCCCAAGAACCCCGCGGCGCGGGACTCCGCCGCGCTCACCCGATCCGCGCCCTTCGGGCTGCTCGTCGGCTGGGAACCCCAGCTCGTGCTCCAGCTGGCCGTGGAGTGCGCCGCCCACACCCACGGGCACGCCACCGCGCAGCTCGCGGCCGGCGCCTTCGCGCTCCTGGTGCACGGGCTGGCGCGCGGGGAGACCCTCGACGGTTCGGTGCAGCACACGCTCGCCCTGATCGCCGGGCGTCCGGGGAACGAGCAGGTCTCCGAGGCGCTGAGGCAGGCGCTGGGGTCCGTACGGCAGGGCATCCCGGGTCCGGCGCTCATAGAAGCGCTCGGTGACACGGACTCCGCCGAGGAGGTGCTCGCCGTCGCCCTCTACTGCGCCCTGGTGGGGGAGGACGTACGCCACGGCCTGCGCCTCGCCGTGAACCACTCGGGGCCCTCGTCGGCCACCGGAGCGGTGTGCGGGGCTCTCCTCGGGGCGATGCACGGGGAGACCGCTCTGCCCCCGGCCTGGCTCGCCGAGGTGGAGGGGCGCTCGACCCTTCTGGAGCTCTCCGACGACTTCGCCATGGAGATGACCCAGGGCCCCGCACTGCACGGCCCCTCGGCGGCCGCTCCGGGCTGGCTGGCCCGCTACCCGCGGGACTGACCGGACCCGGCAGGCATGACGCAGCGGTGGGCGGACGCCGCCGCGCCCGCCCACCGCTGTGTCCGCGCCCCGCCTCCGCGTGCGGGGGCCCGGTCAGTCCTTCACGCCTCCCGCGACTCCCGGAGCCGGCTTCTGGGCGGGCACGGCCGCGGCCGTGGCTCCGCCGGCGGGGCCCTCGTCGTCCGAGTTGATCCGCTCGATCAGCGCGTCGCGCTCCGGGGTGTCCTCGGGCTTGATGAAGCCGATGACGATGTAGAGCACCAGCGAGATCGCGAGCGGCAGGGCCACCTGGTACTGCAGGGCGACGTCCGTCTTCACCGAACCGTCGAAGTTGTAGTTGGTGAAGTAGAAGGCGAGCAGCCCCGCCGCCCAGCTGGTGAGCGCCGCGGTCGGGCCGGACCGCCGGAACCTGCGCAGCAGACCCAGCATGAACGGGATGGCGATCGGGCCCATCAGACCGGCGACCCACTTGATGACGACCGAGATGATGTCCTTGAACGTGGGCGAGTTGATCTGGGTCGCCAGCGCCATGGACAGGCCGAGGAAGGCCAGCGTGGACAGCCGGGCGGCCAGCAGGCCCGCCCTGCTGCTCCAGTTGCGGGCCGCCTTGGAGAGGACCGGGGCGATGTCCCGGGTGAAGACGGCGGAGATGGCGTTGGCGTCGGAGGAGCACATCGCCATGGTGTGGGAGAAGAAGCCGACGATGACCAGCCCCAGGAGACCGTGGGGCAGCAGCTGCTCGGTCATCAGGGCGTAACTGTCCGACGCGTCAGGCTTCTTCGCCTCGACGAGCAGCGGGGCCACCCACATCGGGAAGAACAGCACCACCGGCCACACCAGCCACAGAATCGCCGACAGCCGGGCCGAACGGGTCGCGGAGTGCGCGGAGTCCGTGGCCATGTAGCGCTGGGCCTGGTTCCACATGCCGCCGTTGTACTCGAAGGTCTTGATGAAGAGGTACGCGAGCAGGAAGGTCGTGGTGTACGGACCTGCCGTGGGGCTCGTGTGGCCCTCGGGGAGCTTGTCCCAGACCGTCCACAGCGAGCTGAAGCCGCCCAGCTCGTTCATGGCGATGACGAGCATCGCGATGCCGGCGAAGAGCTGGATGATGAACTGCCCGAGCTCGGTGAGCGCGTCGGCCCACAGTCCGCCGACGGTGCAGTAGACGGCGGTGATGGCGCCCGTGATGAAGATGCCCTGGGTGAGCGTGATGCCCGTGAAGACGGAGAGCAGGGTGGCGATGGCCGCCCACTTCGCGCCGACGTCCACGATCTTCAGCAGCAGCCCGGACCAGGCCAGGGCCTGCTGGGTGGGCACGTTGTAACGGTTCTTGAGGTACTCCAGCGGCGAGGCGACGTGAAGTCGCGAACGCAGCCGGTTGAGCCGGGGCGCGAAGAGCTTGGCGCCGATGCCGATGCCGATCGCGATCGGCAGCGACCAGGTCACGAAGGACGTGACGCCGTACTGGTACGCGATGCCCGCGTACCCGGTGAACATCACCGCGCTGTAGCCGGACATGTGGTGCGAGATGCCCGAGAGCCACCACGGCATCTTGCCGCCGGCGGTGAAGAAGTCGCTGACGTTGTCCACGCGCTTGTGCGACCAGATTCCGATCGCGACCATCACACCGAAGTATCCGATGAGCACGGCCCAGTCGAGACTGTTCATGTGCCCCCTCCAGGGGTCCGCCTTGTGAACGGGAACGCGCTTCGTCGGTACGGCCGTTCAGCGGGGCCCCGTGCGGGAAGGGGACTTCCGGGATTGAACCGCTTGCCGCGGTCCTCGGTCAAGGCATTCACGGTCAGAGATGTGAACGCGGATCAGTAAGCAGAACGATTTTACTCGTTCTTGACCTTGCGGGGCGTTGTCGTGAACGTGACCACGGCCACACGATGAGCGGGCACTTCGTCAGGCTGTGCAGAGACGGACGCCGGGCCGAAAGGCCCGGGAACGCAGAACGACCGCACGGGATGCGGGTCCCGTGCGGCACGAGATGGGGGAGACCTGTACCTACGAGACAGCGGTGGCCGCACGGTGGGCGCCCTGTTCCCTCCCGCCGACAGGCGGACATCGCCGACGGCCGGCAGCCGCACGGCCTCCCGGCGACCCTCCCCGGTCGCAGTGCCGTCACGGGAGGCCGTCACCCGGACCGCCCTCGTTCGCCGGGCCGGACCGGCCTCCGTGCGGCGGCGGCTCTCGTCCGCCCGGGAAGGTCCGGGGAATCCGGCCCTTGCCGCCCCGTAGTGACACCGGCGGCGGGAAGGTCTGGGGCGGGCCGCGGCAGGCGTGAATTCTTCTCTCCGGGCGCCACCCGCTCGGTCGGCCGGGGTGCGTGGACGGATCCCGGCCGGATACGCCCAAGCCTCAAGGGTTCATGTGCGCGGTCGTGTCCCGCGGAGGGAATTTCCCGACCGTCCGGACACTCTCCCGGTCCGGTTCTCCCCCTCGGTCAGGCGGCTGTCGCCGGGGTCGGGGAATTCGGCCGTGCCGCCGGAGGAATAGGTGGCCGCCATCTCTGAAACCGGGAGGAATTCCCGGCCGGCCGACGATATGCCGACCGGCTTCCGCTTTTCGTGTCGCGCTGCTCCGGCGGTGACGAGCGGCTGGGTCGTTCGCACGGAAGGCCGTCGCCGAATATGAGCCCCTGCGCGGCCCTGAATGCGCGCTGACGCCGGCCTCGGTGATTCTTCCGGGCCGGGAGACCCGGGCGAGCGCGAGTGCCGGAGGGTGGTCTCCCAGGCCGGCGCACCGTGAACTGCGGGGATGTTCGCGCCGTGTCGGTCATCGGTCTGCGCCGAGCGCGGGCGGCCCCGCGGCCTCGCACGCGACTCCGGCCGGCGCCGGGACTTCGGAACCCGTACACCCGTATCCGACGCTTGCGTGCCTGCTGGAAGGGGCGACTCGGGGGCGGTCGTGACCGGTGGTTCCGCTGGCGGTCCCTCGACGAGCGGCGACCCTCTCGGCCAGGACGGCGGACCAGTCGAGAGGGTGTGCCCGGCCGCCCCAGGGGTGCCGGCCGGCCCTACTGCCTGCCTCGTCGTTACGCGGCCCGGCTGATGTCCCGCAGGAACGCCGACCAGGTGCCGGACGTGAAGCCGAGGGTCCCCGTTCCAGGGTCCTTGGAGTCGCGCACCGCCACGGAGCCGAGCGCCCCCGCCTCGGCCTTGATCTCGACGCAATCCCCGTTAACGGCGGAATAGGACGACTTGGTCCATTCCGTCAGCTTTCCATGCTCCATCAGCACGCCTCCGATGACTGTGTCGGCCGTAGGGCCCTCGTTCGCGGTCGCTGCGAGTCAGCGACTCCACAGGCGACGCTACGCTGCGGAATCTTCGAAGGAGAGCGCCGTTCACCCCTTAGGGTGAATTGCGATGGGCGGGTCTTCCGGGGGTGGGGTGACGAGGTCTATATTCCGCTCTTCCCTTTGCCGGGTGGCGATTGATTACTTATGCCCCACAGTTGTCCGCGGCCGCGACGATGAACTCCCGTGACTGTTCCGCGCTCAGCGCCTTGGCCCTCAGGTGCTCGTACATGACGGCGTAACTCTGGACGTCGTTGGCCTTCTCCAGGTACAGGTCGCTGGTGACCCCCTCCAGGTAGACGACGCTGGCGTCCATCGCCTCCTGGAACTCGAGGATGGCGAACTTTCCGTACATGCCGGGATGCGCGCCCACGTCGTAGGGGAGCACCTGGAGCGTCACGTGCGGGAGTTCGCTCAGCTCGGCGAGGTGCAGCAGCTGCGCCCTCATCGTGTGGGGGCTGCCGACGATGCGGCGCAGCAGGGCCTCGTCGATCACCGCCCAGAAGCGGAGGGGGTTGACCGGGTCCGTGAGCCTGTCCTGGCGCTTGAGCCGGATCTGGATGCGCTTGTCGATCTCGCTGGGGGTGGCCTCGGGCCACATGCCCTCGATCACCGCCTGCGCGTACTCGCGTGTCTGGAGCAGCCCGGGGACGATCAGGGACTCGTACACGCGCAGCGAGGCCGCGTCCGTCTCCAGTCCGATGTACACGCTGTACGGGATGTCGCCGAAGGCGTGCCACCAGCCCTGCTGGCGCGAGTCCTTGGCCATCTGCATCAGCGAGTCCACGACGCGGTGGTCCTCGACCTCGTACACCCCGCACAGGTCTCGTACGTCCCGCTGGCTGATGGACCGGCGGCCGTTCTCCAGGCGGCTGATCTTCGACTGCGACACCAGCAGGCGATCCGCCACCTCTTCGGCCGTCATGCCCTTGATCTCGCGCAGGCGGCGCAGTTCCTGGCCCAACCGGCGTCGCCTGACGGTGGGATTGACGTTGGTCGGCACGGGAACGGCACCTCCGGATATGCAGCTGTTGTAGCTGTGTGTGTCTGCTGCTCAGCAGATTGCCACCCGGCCACCCGGGTTCGCTGGGAAATCGCCACACGCATCCACCGCACCCGGCGCGCACGCAAAAGCGCGGGGCAGCCGGTGGATCCGGCTGCCCCGCGCCTGGTGCGGCTCCCGAACCGGGTCATGGGGACGACGGCACGGCGGTGTTCGGTTCTCCGCGCACATGTCCGCGCGGTCGTGCTGTCAGTGGACGGAGGTGTGCGCCATGCTGCCGCGGCGCGCTTGCGCTTGCGGCTGCAACGGCACGCCGGCCGCCTGCTGACCACGGCGTGGCTGGACGGCCACTCCGTTCTGGACGTCCATCACGGCATGCGCCACGAGGCCGCCCATCGGGTCGTGTCTGATCAGGTCCCGGAGCCGGGAGCGCGATGAACGCCCCTCGTTCCCGGGGTACAGGTGCTTGCCGAGTCCGACCGCGTGGGCCAGTGCGGCGAGCGCCGCGGTCCGCGGGTCCGGCGGTACGCCGGTGCGGATCGCACTGTCCAGCCGGGATCTGATGTCCCGGCTGACCGCCGTGTCCGTCGCCTGGTAGCGAGTCGTCGGCAGCACCCCGCACATCTGGCCCGCAACGGCATGAACCATGCCGCACCGCTCCAGATGAGCGAGATAGATCTGGCGAAGTCCCAGTCGGGGCCCGCCGATCCAGTGGACCGCCCGTACCGGACTGCCACGACGGCGCAGCAGTTCCAGTGCGGAGTCCAGAGTCGGATCTCCTGTCGGCCGTGGCATCACCACGGCGATACGATCCCCGTCAGGGGCTATCCGTCCTGCCAGAGCCAGCTCCACTAGCTGTGCCCCGGCCAGGCCGAGGTCGAGCGACTGCGGCTGCGCTGTGGTACCCGTGGTCGGGTCCAGAGCGAGCAGCAGAAGCTCCTCCGGAATTGTTCTGCGGCTCCTGCCCATCCATGCCTCCCCGCGTGGATGAATGACAGGGTGACCCCTCTCACAATGGTCTGTCGAGGGTGCCTGGGTGCTTTGTGAGGGAACCGTTAGGTATGTCGTTCTCGTCTAGCGGCTCAGCCAACGGTTCACACAGGACACTGGTAGATGGTTCGGACAGTGCGGGCATGGCCCCGCGGCGCATCAAGGAGGTAATCGGTGGCGGGCGAGTCCCCCGACAAGTCGGAGCAGCGGAAGTCGTCGGGGACGGCTGAGGAGCGCGATCCGCGTTTCGCCGTGTTCCGGGAGCCGGCCGCCGGAGCGGGCGGGAAGACCGAGGGCGGGGCCACCGGAGCAGTGACGGACACGGAGACCGCCGTCTTCCGCCTGCCGGCCTCCGGTTCCTCCGACGCGCCGGAGGGCGACGCGGAGCGCGCGAGCGACCCCGAGGGCCCTGAGAGCGCTTCTGCGGCCTCCGGAGAGGCGGAGGGCGCCACGGAGTCGCGGGACGCCGCCGGAGCGGCTGCGGGGGCGCCTCAGGCGCCCGAGGGCGAGGACGCCGCCGAGGCGGCCGCCGTCACCGCGGATCCGGAACCCGAAGTGGAACCGGCTGCGGACGTCGCCGACGCCGAGGCGTCCGACGCGGAACCCGCCGTGTCCGACGCGTCCGACCCGGGCGACCGTTCCGAGGGCGAGGCCGGCCCGGACACCGGGGACGACGACTCGGACGCGGACGGGGGCGCATCCGGCTCCGAGGCCGCACCCGAGCGAGGTTCCGGCGCGGAGCCGACGCCCACCGACGCCCGGCTCCGGGACGTCGTCGCGGCGTGGGTGGCCACCGGACCCGAGGGAGAGGCCGCGGACACGGACGGCGAGGACGGGAAAGCCGCCGACCGGGACGGCGACGAGGGCGGCCGGTCCACCGACGGTGCGGACGAGAACCGCACCGGGGCCGAGGCGTCCGACTCAGTCTCGGATTCGGACACCGATGCCGAGGACGTCGCCGAGGCCGCTGTGTCGGCCGACGACGCCTCCCCGGCCGAGGCCGGCGGCGACGGAGCCGCCGAGGCTCCGGGCGGCAAGGCCGCGGACGGCACCGACACGGACGCCGAAGCCGAAGCCGAAGCCGAAGCCGAGGCTCCGGTCGACGCCGACACGACCGCCGACGCCGACACGACCGCCGACGTCGACACGAGTGCCGACGCAGACTCGCCTGTCGATGCCGACGCGGCTGCCGACGCCGTTCCGGCCGCCGCCCCGGGGGGCGCCGTTCGGGTCCCGAAGACCCGCGAGGAGAGTTCCCCGGCCGAGCAGGCGGAGAAGTCCGCGCAGGCCGGCAAGGCGGCCGATGCGAAGTCCGCCGAGGACGCCGGGTCCGAGGAGGACGAGGACGCGGAGCCCGTGGGGGACGGGCGAGGAATCGATCATCCGACGGCCGTCTTCAAGGCGGTGCGGACCGATCGGATCGACCATCCCACGACCGCCCTGAAGCTCCCGCCGAGGACGGCGGAGACGGCGAAGGCGGATGAGAAGGAAGCGCCGCGGAAGCCCGCGTCCTGGGGAGCGAAGCCGTCCGGCGGCGCCCCCGAGGCGCCCGCCGAGCGGACCAGCAAGTTCGTGCCGCTGCGGTCGGACGACGTCCGCCCCGAGCCCGTGGTCGGCCCCACCGTCACCCCCGACGTGACGAACAGGGCCGGGACCGGGACCGCCGCGGGCGCGAGCACCGGGGCCGGCCTCACCGAGGCCGAGCGGACCAGGCAGCAGCCCATGCCGCCCAAGCCCCCGCTCGACCTGCTGGCCGAGCTCACCAACACCCCGCCGCCCCCCGAGACACCGGTCCGTACGGCCGTCCGGCGCGTCAAGATCTGGACGCCGCTCGTCCTGCTCGCCCTGATCATCTTCGCGATCGCACAGTCGGTGCGCCCGCTCCCCGACCCGGCGCTGACGCTGACCGCGTCGCCGACGTACACCTTCGGCGGGGACAAGCTGGACATGCCCTGGCCGGCCGAGGGGCAGGGCGCGGTGGAGGTCGAGGGCGTCGGCGCCATCGGCTCGTATGGCAAGGAGAAGTCCGCGCCGATCGCCAGCATGGCGAAGGTGATGACCGCCTACGTGATCCTCAAGGAACACCCGATCACCGGTGACCAGACCGGCGAGAAGATCGAGGTCGACAAGCAGGCGGCCGAGGAGTCGGGCAACACCGACGAGTCGATGGCCCGTATCCAGGAGGGCGACACCTACACGGAGCGCCAGATGCTCCAGATGCTGATGATTCCCTCGGGCAACAACGTGGCGCGTCTGCTGGCCCGCTGGGACGCCGGCTCCGAGGGCGCCTTCGTCGAGAAGATGAACAAGGCCGCCGACGACCTGGGGATGACCAACTCGTCCTACACGGATCCGAGCGGTCTGAAGTCGTCGACGATGTCGACGCCGGCCGACCAGATCAGCCTGGGCAAGGCGGTCATGCAGAACGACATCTTCCGCGAGATCGTGAACATGCCGCAGGCCGACATCCCCGGCGTCGGCAAGATCTACAACAACAACACGATCCTCCTCGAGGACGGTGTCAGCGGTATCAAGACCGGCTCGTCGACCCCGGCGGGCGGCAACCTGCTGTGGACCGCCGACACGGTCATCGACGGCAAGTCCCGCCGGATCATCGGCGCGGTCATGGGCGCCGACACCGACGGCACCCTCTACGCCAAGCTGGACCGGGCCATCCAGAACAGCCTCAAGCTGATCCAGGCCGCGCAGAAGGGCGTCAACTCCGCGGCCGTCGTCAAGAAGGGCCAGGTCGTCGGGTACGTCGACAACGGCTTCGGCGGACAGACCCCGCTCGTCGCCACGAAGGACCTGAAGGCCGTCGGCTGGGGCGGGCTCGAGGTCGACGTGGAGCTGACCGACGGCGGCAAGGTGCCGGCCCACAAGGCCGACGCGGGCACAGTCGTGGGCGAGGTCTCCGTGGGCAGCGGCACCGGCAAGGTCTCGGTCCCCGTGGCCCTGCAGAGCGCCATGACGGAACCGGGCTTCGGCGACAAGCTGACCCGCATCACCTGACGGGCCCCCGGGACCGTCCGCCCCTCGCCGTCGCGGTGGAGGGGACGGGCGGTCCCGGACGGACCCGCGAGCGGGTCCGCGGATGGACCGGCGCGGCCGAAACCCCGCGTGCTAGCGTCCGGGCAACGGGTGGACGCCGGGACGCGTCCTTCCCGGCAGGGACCAGCACAGTGCAGTAGACCGACGGTTCGGCAGGCCCGGGCAAGGACTGGGGAGAGTCGTAGTGACCACCGCTGAGCCGACGCGGGCGAACGACGGCCCCCTCGTACAGCCCGCCGCGGTGCCGGCCGTCCGGATCCCGGCCCAGCCCGGCCCCGGGGACGGCGAGGACACCGGCCGCCCGAAGCTGCGGGACCGCATCAGGCGCCACCCGGTCCTGCTGACCGCGGCCGTCGCCGCCACCGTCCACCTGATCTGGTTCTTCTTCTTCGCGAACAGCGGCGGCGACATCGCCGCCCAGGACGCCTGGTCCGAGTTCGTCGGCCGCCACCCCGGAACCGCGTACAACCTCGCCTGGTACGGGGGCATGCACCCCGTCTCGTACAGCGTGGTGTCGCCCTACCTCATGTCGCTGCTCGGTGTCCGTACGACGATGATGATCGCCGGCACCGTGTCCTCGGCGCTCACCGCCCTGATCCTGGTGCGGGTCCCCGCCGTCCGCAACCCCCTGGCGTGCGCGTTCGCGGGGGTCTTCGCGTATCTCTGCAACGCCCTGTCCGGCCGGGTGACCTTCGGGCTCGGCATGATGTTCGCGCTCGGTGCCGTCGCCGCCGTCTTCTGCTGGCCCCACCGATGGCGTTACAAGCGGTGGGCGAAGGCCGTCGTCGCCGCGCCGCTCGCCGCGCTGGCGACGGCCGGCAGCCCGGTCGCCGGTCTCTTCCTCGGGGTCGTCGCCGCGGCGCTCTTCCTCAACAAGCGGCGTCCGGGGGCGTACGCGGTCGGCCTGCCGCCCGTCCTCGTGGTCGTGCTCTCCGCGTGGCTGTTCCCGTTCTCGGGCACGCAGCCGATGGCACTCGGGACCCTCTCGCTGCCCTTCCTGTACTCCGTCTTCGTCTTCTTCCTGGTGCCCCGCGACTGGCACACCGTCCGCACCGCCGCCGCCGTGTACGGCGTCGGGACGCTGCTGACCTACGTGGTCGACTCGCAGATCGGCTCGAACGTGTCGCGCATGGCGATGCTGTTCGCCGGTGTCGTCCTGCTCGCCGCCCTCCCGTACACGAAGCGGCGCACGCTCCACTGGTACGCGCTGCTCGTGGTCTTCGCGGGGCTGAACTTCTGGATCGGCTTCAAGGGCGTCGACGACATCGTCCGAACCGCCCCGACCGCCTCCTGGAACCGTGAGCTGGCCCCGCTGGTCAACCAGCTCCAGACGGTCGACGCGGAGAAGGGCCGTGTCGAGGTGGTGCCGCCCAGCAGCCACCGGGAGGCGTCGGCGCTCGACACGTACGTCAACCTGGCCCGCGGCTGGAACCGTCAGGCCGACATGAAGCGCAACCCCCTCTTCTACGACGACACGCTGAACGCCGTGAACTACCGCGAGTGGCTGGACCGCTGGGCCGTCCACTACGTGGTGCTGCCGACCGGGAAGCCCGACCCCGGCGGGGAGCAGGAGGCGGCGCTCGTCGAGAAGGGGCAGCCCTACCTGAAGGCCGTCTGGAGCGACGCCAACTGGAAGCTCTTCCGGGTCCTGGACCCGGTGCCGCTCGCCGACCCGCCCGCGACGGTCGAGCGGGCGGAGGACGACGAGCTGACGATCCGCGTGCAGACGGCGGGAAGGGTCCTCATCCGGATCCCGTACTCCCGCTGGCTCGCCGTCGTCGACGCCGAGGGCCAGGGGGTGGAGCGGCCGCAGGAGACCGAGGAGTCCAAGAAGCGCTCCGCCGAGGACAGCGACGCCCCGAAGGACTTCACCAACGTCCACGGCTGCCTGATCAAGGTGGAGGAGGACGGCGACGGCGACGAGTGGACCGAGCTCCTGGCTCCCCGCCCGGGGGTCTACCGCCTGGCGGCGCCCTACCAGCTTCGGCCCGGGACACCGTGTCCGGAGGAGCTGCGCGAATAGCGCGCGAACCCTCCACCGGACGTCCCGTCCCTGATCCGCCGGTGGGACACCGCCCGCGAGCGGCGCTCCGTCAGCGTACGAACGCGGCGTCCCGTCCGCTCAGGAGGGCGGCGGGACCGGCGGCCCTGAGCACCACATCGAGAGCGCGTTCCGGGTCGGACGCGTAGCAGCCGGCGGCCCAGGCGGCGTTGGCCTCCACGACCATCCACCGCCCCGCGTCGTCGCGGCCGACGTCCACGACGATCGCCGAGGGCAGGGTGTGCCCGGTGGCCGCGAGCAGGTCCCTGCCGAACGCCTCCGCCGAGGCGGACAGCGGGGCTAGGGCCAGGCGGCCGGAGGCGGCGTACCGGCTTCCGGTGTGCACCTGCCCGTCGAGCAGGAAGAGGCGGTACTCCACATCGAGGACCACGATGTCGCTCACCAGCACCACCGTGCCCGGGTCGACCGCGTCGGGGCCGGGCAGCCGTGACCCGTCCGTATAGACCAGTGCCGGAATGCTCTTGTCGTTGGGCGACTTGACGAAGGCCGGGCGGCGCAGGGCATACGCCTCGCGGATCGGCACGGCGCGGATCTCCCGTCGGACGAAGGCGTCGGGCAGCCGGGCCAGCCAGTCGGGGGGGGTGCCTCTATGTCGTTCGTCAAGGCATCCCTGTCGGGTTTGGGGTGGTTCGGATGGTGGGGTTATGCGGCGAGTTCGACGTCCTTCGGTG